>NZ_JBOHJB010000029.1:0-35209 GCF_050728395.1 Methyloceanibacter sp. | reverse complement strand
ACGCTCGCCGGTGCGCTGATGCCGTACCGCGCGAAGGCGCTCTACGACGCTTCGCCCGGCGCGGCTTACAAGGTGGGAAATATTCCAATGGTGACGATCTTCGGCCTGATCGGCGCCGTCGTCGGCGGCATCATGGTGCTGATGTTCATGTTCTCCAGCGCCCTCGGCCTGACCAGCGTCTTAGCCTATCAGGTGGTGTTCGGCGTGCTCGCGGTGTCGATCATCTGGTACTTCGTGGCCAAGATGGTTCAGCGCTCGCATGGCATCAACGTCGACTATGCCTTCAAGGAGATCCCGCCGGAGTAGGCACGCCGACCGGCTCGGTTGGACTCAGTATTGCTGCGACTTCTCGGAGACTTCCTGGTACCAGCGTCTTCGCGTTCCAATTTTCGCGCGCATCTTCCAACCGAGCGTCTTCGGTGCCGTTTCGATTGCGCCCAGAAGTCGATCTATTCGGCCGCGGATGACGCTGCGCCCCTCTTCCCCGAGCGAGGAGAACTGATCGAGATGGCCGGGGACATGTTTCAAATTCGTCGTGAACGTATAATAGAAGCCCCAGTCCTGGCGCATGATGCCGACGAGATAATCGGTGTCGATCGATTTCGGCCCAGGCTGCTCGTGCGAGAGAGGATGCTCCAGCATGAGCACGATCGTATCCTTGAAATCTTTGAGGTTGATCTGGACGATCTGCATTTTTTCGAGCAGGAGATCGGTCGTGCATATGGTCGGGCTATCGAGATCGAGCCGGCCCTTGAACGGGATGCGGTGACAAAAATAGAGCTCGTCGGCGAATACGTCGACGTTTAGCCCGGTGTCCTTATGCAAATAGGCGTGGCGTCCGCCCTCTGACGCCATGTAGATGCCTTCATCGGGAACGTATCCGCGCTCAACGAGAAATTCGCGGATTGCCCTGTTCTGCTTTTTCTCCGCCCCGAAATCCACATCGGTAAGGGCGCGCTTGGTGTCCTGAAACAGGTGCAGATTGTTGGGGCATTGCAGGCGATAGGCGACCGAACCCAAAATGCGGAGGCGAATGCCTTTCTCTTCCGCGTCACGGACGAGGTTGAGTGCCTCATCCACGAATTCCAAGTTGAGGCTTGGATCCGCAGGCTTCCCGTTCACATATCTCTCCCCGAATTGCTGGTCGGCACGACGATCTTTCTTCACCCCCAAAGCCATGTGTAAAACGCCTCCCCGTTGTGGGGCAATGGGCGTGATATGCCATCGCCCTGACCAGGGCAGGGGCCAGGAAAGCATCTATTCCCCTCCTGCTCCATCCGGCACGGAGACGCATGCCTGGCCATCCGAACGCCGCTCCAGTAGTGCTATGCTTCTTGCCGGGAGGACTCATCGATGACGTGGCGGTTTAGGAACGGCGATGTCTCCGCCATGCTCGCGATCGTGCTCTCATGCGCCCGCGCTTGCCGCCCAACGGGGAGGGCGCACGGGTGAGCCTCGATGGGGTGCGAGAGCGTTCATCAGGGCGCGTGGCCTCGCTAGAGATCTGGTTCGGGCGCGTGGAGCCCGTGCCGCTCGCCGGCGGAATCACCAATCAGAATTTCGCGGTCGAGGATGGCGGTCGCCGTTACGTCGTGCGCGTCGGCAGCGATATCCCGGTTCACGGGGTGGTGCGCGCGAACGAGTTGGCGGCGAGCCGGGCGGCGCATTTGGCGGGCTTAAGCCCTCGCGTCGTGCACGCCGAGCCGGGCATTCTCGTGCTCGACTTCATCGAGGGACGCACCTTCGCGCCGGAGGACGTACGCAATCCGGACAACCTTCCGCGCCTGATCGACATGGTGCGGCGCTGTCACCGGGACATTCCGCAATTCTTGCGCGGGCCCGGCACCATGTTCTGGGTGTTTCATGTCGTGCGCGACTACGCGCACACGCTGCGCGAAGGCGACAGCCGGCACAGTCCTCTTCTCCCCGATCTTCTCGGCCGCGCCGCGCGGCTCGAAGCCGCCGTCGGTCCGATCGATGTCGTATTCGGCCATAACGACCTTCTTGCCGCGAACTTCATCGATGACGGGCACCGGCTGTGGCTCGTCGACTGGGAGTACGCGGGGTTCAATTCGCCGCTGTTCGACCTTGGCGGGCTTGCCTCCAACAGCGAGTTTTCCCGCGAGCAGGCCGAGCAGGCTTTGAGCCTCTATTTCGGCAGGCCGGTCGACGATCTGTTGCGCCGCCGTGCCGCCGCCATGACCGCGGCGTCGCTGCTCCGCGAGACCATGTGGAGCATGGTGTCCGAGGTCCACTCGACCGTCGACTTCGACTACGCCGCTTACACGGCCGAGAATCTGAAACGCTTCGAGGCCGCCTACGCGGCCTATCAGACCATGGACCGCTCGTGAGCGACCTGCCGGCGTCCGCCAAGATCGTGATTGTCGGCGGCGGCATTGTCGGCTGCTCGGTGGCCTATCATCTGGGAAAGATGGGGATCACCGACGTGCTCCTTGTCGAGCGCGGCAAGCTGACATGCGGCTCGACCTGGCACGCCGCGGGCCTCGTCGGACAGTTGCGCACGAGCGCCAACATCACCCAGCTTCTCGGCTACTCCGTCGAACTCTACGGCAAGCTCGAGAGCGAAACGGGCCTCGCCACCGGGTGGAAGCGGAACGGCGGCTTGCGGCTCGCCTGCAATCCTGAGCGTTGGACCGAGGTGAAGCGGCAGGCGACCACCGCCACCTCCTTCGGGCTCGAGATGCATCTGCTTGACCCCAAGGAGGCCCAGGAGCTTTGGCCGCTCATGCAGGTCGACGACGTCGTCGGCGCGGCGTTCCTCCCCACCGACGGACAGGCCTCGCCGTCCGACATCGCCATGTCGCTGGCAAAGGGCGCGCGCAACGCTGGCGTCAAGATCTTCGAGGAGGTAGCGCTCACCGGCGTCGAGGTTGAGGACGGCCGCCTGCGCGCAGTGGCTACCGACAAGGGCCGCATAGTCTGCGACAAGCTCGTGATCTGTGCCGGCCAGTGGTCGCGAGAGATCGGGCGCATGGCCGGGGTCAATATTCCCCTCGTCCCGGTGCAGCACCAATATCTGATCACCGAGAACATCGAGGGCGTGACCCGCGATCTGCCGACGCTGCGCGATCCCGACCGTCTCACTTATTGGAAAGAGGAGGTTGGCGGCCTGGTGATGGGCGGCTATGAGCCAAATCCGAAGCCGTGGGCCCTAGATGGCCTACCCAACCGCTTCGAGTTCCAGCTACTCGACGACGATTTGGAGCATTTCGAGCCCCTCCTCGAGCTTGCCGCGGGCCGCGTTCCGGCCATGCAGACGGCAGGCATCAAGGAGTTCATCAACGGACCGGAAAGCTTCACGCCGGACGGCAACTTCATCCTCGGCGAGGCTCCCGAGGTGCGAGGCATCTTTGTCGGCGCCGGGTTCAACGCCTTCGGCATCGCAGCCGGGGGCGGGGCGGGCATGGCGCTTGCCGAATGGGTGGCCAAGGGCGCGCCGCCCTTCGATCTCTGGCCGGTCGACATCCGCCGGTTCGGCAAGAACCACCTCGACACCAACTGGGTGCGCACGCGCACGCTCGAGGCTTACGCCAAGCACTACACGATGGCCTGGCCGTTCGAGGAGCATCGCTCCGGGCGTCCGCTCCGCCGCTCGCCGCTCTACGACAGGCTGAAAGCGCAAGGCGCCTGCTTCGGCGAGAAGCTCGGCTGGGAGCGGCCGAATTGGTTCGCCGATCTCGCGCGCGGGGAGAAGGCCGAGGACCACTACAGCTACGAGCGCCAGAACTGGTTCGACGCTGTCGGCCGCGAGCACACCGCGGCCCGCCAGCGCGTCGCAGTGTTCGACCAGACGTCGTTCGCCAAGTTCCAACTAGCCGGCAGGGACGCCGAGGCGGCGCTATCGTGGATCTGTGCCAACGACGTCGCCAAGCCGCCGGGTCATCTTGTCTACACCCAGATGCTGAACGATCGCGGCGGCATCGAATGCGACCTGACGGTCGGTAGGCTATCGCCGACCGAATATTACATCGTCACCGGCACCGGCTTTGCCACGCACGATTTCGACTGGATCGCGCGCGGGGTCCCGGAGGGGCTCGATGCAAGCCTGATCGATGTCACCTCGTCGTATGCCGTGCTCGCGGTGATGGGGCCCCGGTCACGCGACGTGCTCCAGGCTCTGACCGAGGACGACATGTCGAATGCCGGCTTCCCGTTCGGCAGGGTGAAGCGCATCACCCTTGCCGGGGCGCCGATGCTCGCGCTCCGTGTCACCTATGTCGGCGAGCTCGGCTGGGAACTGCACATTCCCGTCGAGTTTGCCTTGAGCGTCTACGACGCGCTGATGGGAGCCGGGAAACCGCACGGCATCGCCAACGCCGGCTACCGCGCCATCGAGTCATTGCGCCTGGAAAAGGGCTATCGCGCCTGGGGCGCCGATATCGGGCCGGACCACTCGCCTCTGGTGGCGGGGCTCGGCTGGGCGGTCAAGCTGAAATCGAACAGACCGTTTCAGGGACGCGAAGCGCTCGAAGCCCAGGCCACAAAGAAGCTGCCGCGTCTGCTCGCCGGGTTCACCGCGGATCCCTCCATCGTGCTCTTGGGGCGCGAGACCATCTACCGCGACGGCGAGCGCGTCGGCTGGCTGTCGAGCGGAGGCTACGGCTACACGATCGGCCGCTCGATCGGCTACGGCTACGTCCGCGACCTCAAGAACGGCGTCGATCGCGACAGCGTGCTCTCAGGCCGCTACGAGCTCGAGGTCGCCACTATGCGCGTGCCCGCCGAAATGTTCCTCGATCCGCTCTACGACCCAACCATGTCGCGGGTCAAAAGCTGAGTCTTGACCGCCAGGAGCTAGGGCGCCTGCTGTCGCAACGCGACCAAATACGCCAGTGACCGGCAATGACGGCGAGCTACTTTCGAACAGTCCACGACGAGGCCCGGCATTCAAAGCGAAAGCCCATCCGATCTGAAAATTTGAGGAGTCGCCATGCGTTTGCCCCTGATCGCGCCCGCCGATCTCACCCCGGAACAACGCCCGCTCTACGATGACATGAGAGAGGGCATCGCCAAGAGCTTCAAAGGGTTCGTCGCCATGCGCGACGACGGAACCTTGCTCGGGCCATGGAACCCCTGGCTGCACGAGCCTGCCTTCGGCAAGGCGAGCTGGGACCTCGTCAGGGCGCTCGCCGACAAGCCTTCGCTGGCGAAGCCCGTGCGGGAAATCGCTATCCTCGTCACCGGCGCGCATTTCAAGTCGGCTTACGAGCTTTACGCCCACGTGCTCGTCGGCGAGCAGCGCGGCCTGTCGGACGAGAAGCTTTCGACCATCGTCGCCGGACAACGCCCCGCCGATCTGACGCGGGAGGAGGCGATTGCCTATGATTTCGCGAGCGCGCTGATGGCCGGGGGCGTGCTGCCTGAGCTCACCTACAGGACCGCGGTCGAGGCTTTCGGCCAGCACGGCGCTGCCGAATTGTCCTACCTTGTCGGACTCTATGCTCTCGTGTCGATCACGCTGAACACCTTCGACGTGCCGGTGCCCGAGGCTTAGTTTCGAACAGCGGGCATCTAGGACTCCTCAGCGACAGCCGGGATGGAGGCGATTCGTGCTCGCTCGCATAATCGCGCCTTTGTTCCCATATACGAAGTGAGGACCAACCAACAAAAGAAAGGAGCGCTATGCAGAAATGAATAGTGAGAATGACGATACAAACGATACCAATGACGACATCCTTTGGTTTGAGACTGAAGCCGCCGCCTTTATCGGCGCACCCCCTCCAGGCAACCCTGCCGGCCTGCCGGCCCGCGTCGTTAAGCGCATCCGCCGCCGCGCCGAGCCTGACCGCCTCTTAGAGAACTTCATCTTCGGATTTTTCCGCAGCGGCGTGAGGGTCGCCTTGTACTTGGCGTGCGCTTACGCCGCCAAGATTGCCTTCGGCATCGGCCATTTGTCCCTGGCGCTGCGATAGCTCATCGGGCCCCGCGCCTCATTTCACTGCTCGGGCCGGGTATCGGATTCGTAGAAAGTCTTGCCGTGGGCGTCTCTCTGGCGAAGGATGCTCTCAGCCGCAGCAGCCGCGATGGCGCTCGTCTGGATCATCCTGTCATAAAATTCTTCGGTGTCCTCTCGCGTCCAGAAATGTGGGTTCTTCATCCACTTGGTCGCGTAGCTGCAGATGTACGCGCACCACATCCACGGGGTGTTCAAGTTGTCGTCGACGTCCTGGCCCCATTGGCGCTCCTGATAACGCCGCTCCTTCAACACATCCTCGAAAACTCTTTGCTGCCAGCGTGACTGTGGTGGGTGTTGCATCGTCGATCCCTTTCGCGCTCGAAAGTCGCCGTCCGGGAAAGCCAGATCCTATCGCGCGGCAAGATCGATTGGCGCCCCAGGACCCCACCGAATAATGGTGGTGCCGCAAGAGGGATTCGAACCCCCGACCCCATCATTACGAATGATGTGCTCTACCAGCTGAGCTATTGCGGCCTTCGACCGGCGCCAAATCCTAGAAGGCGCCGGGTATAAAACGCTTTCCCGGGTGACTTAAGGCCAATGAAGGGGCGTTGCAAGTTTCCGAGCAGCGATAATCTTGCCAGGAGAAAGCCGCTGAACCATGGGCAACGGTGACAAAATCGAGATCGTCGAGATCGCCGAGAACAGAAGTGCGCTCTGCCGCGACATCCTGACGGCGTTGCCCAGCTGGTTCGGCATCCCGGAGTCGCTAGAGGCCTACGTTCGCGACTCCGCCACGTTACCCATGCTCGGCGCAATGACCGAGGGTGGCGCGATCGGATTCATCAGCCTCAAGGACCAAACGCCGTGCGCCACCGAAGCCTTCGTGCTCGGCGTGAGACCGGAATGGCAGCGCAAGGGCGTCGGGCGACGATTGTTCGAGTGCGCCGAAGATGGGCTGCGGCGTCGGGGCGTTCGCTTCTTTACCGTCAAGACCGTGGCAGTTCCCGCCGACGATCCCGTCTATGGCGCGACGCGGGCCTTCTACGAGGCGATGGGCTTCAAAGCGATCGAAGTTTTTCCCACGTTGTGGCACGAGCGGAACCCGTGCCTGTTCATGCTCAAGCCACTCGGCTGAGGCTTCAGCGGATTTGTGCCGCCCGCAGCCGTTCGAGTGAGGCAGGGCTCTCGTCTGGATCGCCTGACGACACCCCAGGATCGTCGGGGATCGGTGGCGCCACGTAAAATTCCGGTTTTTGTCGCGTTTGGGCCGGCTGCTCGCGCGGCGGGACCGGCGTGACCGGAGGAACGGCCGGGCGAACTTGAGCTGACTCCGCCGGCCGGGCTAAGGCGGCACCGTCGCCCGACGCCGGTGCCCGGGGCGATACGAGCTCGGGCTTTTTCGGCTCGGCCGTCTCCTTCACGGGGGCCGCGACCTTCAGCGCCGGCGGCGGCTCCGGCGGCTCATGGCTTTCCTCGATCAGCAATGTCTCGTCGCCGCGGCCGATGGCGTCGACCGGAGCCTTCCATTCGAAGGCGTCGACGGCGCCGGTGACCGGCGAGACCGGAAGCCAGCGGTCCGAGATGTAGCCGTCGGCGATCCACGCCCGGTCGCGGGGGCCGCGCACGGCGCGGGCAAGCCATTCGCGCTCGCGGCCCTTGTTGCCTTCGCCGGCCTCGATGCGCGCCATCAAAGCGCAGACGCGGGCCGGCGGCCGGTCATGCAGATAGGGGGAGATCGCGTCCTCAGCCCGCTGCCAGTCGCGGGCTTCGATGGCGGCGACGGCGATGGCGATCGGTCCTTCGATGTCGCCCGGCGTTAGGCTCGCCAGATGCTCGACGCGCCTCAGCCGCTCGCGCGGCGACTCGCCAGGCTTGGCGAAGGCGTAAACTGTCGCAAGATCTGGATGCGGCGCGAGTTTCCAGGTGCGGGCGACGAGGCGGCCTGCCTGCCGGCTGTCGCCCTTGGAGGCAAGCAGCCGTCCGGCAATCTCGGCCGCCGGTATCAGCGAGGGCGCAAGCCGCAACGCTTCGCTGGCAAGCGCCAGCGCCTTGGCAGGCTGCGACGATTCAAGATCGCGGGCTTCGGCGGTGAGCAACACGGCGCGGCGCCTGAGCGCCACGTCAGGCTCGACATTACCGTGCTTGCGCGCCACGGCAAGCGTGGAAAGAGCGCCTTCCCAATCGCCCTCGCGCGCCTGCATGTCGAACAGCGCGTTCGCGCTCCAGCCGGCGTGCGGATCGGTGCGCACCGCCTGCTCGGCAAGGGCGCGAGCAGCGCCGTTGTCGTTGCCGCGCTTGGCCTCGAGGAACAGCCCACGCAGTCCCAACAGCTCGGTCTCAGGCCGCTCGAGCATCGCCTCGAAGGCGCGCCGCGCCGAGGCGCGGTCGCCCTTGAGCTGCGCGGCTTGCGCTTTGAGCAGTGCGGTGAGCGGCTCGTTGGGAAGATTGCGGCGCGCCACGCCTGCGTAGCGTTGCGCCTGGGTCCGGTCGCCGACGCCGATGGCGAGAAGCCCGCGGGTCAGCGCGTCGAAGCCTTGGCGGCGGCGGCGCTCCTGCCGATAGGCGGCGATGGCGGCAGGCCGTGTGAACAGATAGCGCAGCAGCGCCAAGGCAAGGATCACCACTGTCACCAGAGCGGCAAATGCAAGCGCCCCGACGAAAGCGCTGGTTTTGATCTCATAGCCGAGCCACTCGACGGTGATGGCGCCAGGCCGGTCGGCGAGCCAAGCCAGAGACAAGGCCGCGGCGATGACGCCGATGATGAAGAAGAGGACGCGGATCATCGGTTCAAGGCTTCGCTTCCGGGCCGGCACCCCCGCCGAGGGAGGCGAGCACCGTGCCTTCGAGCTTGCTCAAACTGTCGTTGGCCGAGGCCCGCGCCCGCGCATCGTCGAGCCAGCCGGCAAAAGCGTCGCGGGAGGGCGCAGGCAGCGACTCGACCTCCTTGGTGGCAGCGGCAAGATCGCCTTGCTTTAGTGCCGCTTCGGCTCTTGCCAACACCGCTTCAGGCTCGTTCCCGGTCATTTCGGCGCCGATGCGGCGGATGGAGACCGCCGACTTCGCGCTCGCCATCATGCTGTCGAGGATCGAGTTTTGAGCGGCGGCCGGCGGGGCGGCGCTGGCCTCTGCGACCTTGGTCAGGTTGCCGGTGAGCTCGGCGATGGTGGGAATGCCGGTGTCGGCGTGCGAGGGAAGCGCACCGAGATCGCCGGGGTCCGGAATGAGAGATTTGAGCGCGGCGAGCTCTGCGGCGTAGGGGCGCCCGGCCGCGACCGCGTTCCGCAAATTGGCAAAGGCGATGGCCGCGGCACCCGACCTTGCGTTTGCCGCCGACCGGTCGATGGCGGTGGAAAGCTCGGGAAGGGCCGCTTCGAGCTTGGCAATTCTCTGATCGAGCGTGGTGAGCTGCGGGGCGAGGTCTGACGTGTCGCCGGCGAGATGCGCCTCGGCCAGCGCCCCGAGCTTTGCCTTGAGGGCCGCGACTTCTTTTCCCAAATCTTTGAGGTCCGCCGAGCCTTCGCCTTGCTGGGCGGCA
This sequence comes from Methyloceanibacter sp., assembly GCF_050728395.1. Taxonomy (GTDB): domain Bacteria; phylum Pseudomonadota; class Alphaproteobacteria; order Rhizobiales; family Methyloligellaceae; genus Methyloceanibacter. The sequence goes on along the minus strand of NZ_JBOHJB010000029.1, from coordinate 25,754 downwards.
AGCGCGCTGTCGATCTTGCCTTGCAGCTTCTGCTCAAGTTCGCCGATCTTCGCGTCGAGCGCGGCGGCATCCGGAACCGAGCCGCCATTCTTGGCGGTCTCGGCCAAGGCATTGATCGTTTCTTCAAGACGCGTCACCCGGGAGGACATGTCCGAGAGGTCGGGAGGCGTCTCGACCTTGCGGTCTTCAAGGGTCTTCATGCGGGCATCGAGCGCGCCGAGCGCCGCTGCATCCCCCGCCGGCGGCGGTGTCGCCTCGAGCTTGCTCAGGCGGCTGTTGATCGTCGTTAAATCCGGGGCCGCCGCGTTCCGCACCGGAAGCTTGTTCCACACGAGCGACAGGGCCACGACACCGATAAGGCCGCCGAGGAGCCCGGCGGCGAGATGGGTCACGAATCCCTTGAGCTCGGTCGGGCTCGTGCGTGGAGGCGGCTTCTTGGGACCGCGCTTCGGCTCGGTTCCTCCGGGATCGGATGTCTCGGCCTCAACGGCGGGGTCCGGCGAAGCGCTCTCGCCCGGCGCCGGATCGATCGACACTTCGGTCGCGGTGCCCTCGATGGTCGGCGCCGGGCGCTTGCCGGAACTCGGGTTCAGTTGATCGCCAAAAGGCTCAGCCATTACGCCTACCGTCGAAGTTCAAATCGCGGACGCGATCCTTACGAGGATGCCGCCTCGGAGTCGAGGAGCGCAAGGATATCCTCCTCGTATGGCCGCGCCGCCACAATTGCCCTGGCCTTCAGCGGCTCCACGGCCTGTGCTACCGCCGCCGAGAGGCAATAGCAATCGAGTCGCGAGGCTTGCGTTAGCGCCTCGTGCCGCACCACCAAAGCCGCGAAAATTGCGGCCGTCCGTGGCGACATGAGGATAACACCGTCGAGCTTGCTAGCGTTCAGCAGAGACAGAACGCTTTCCGGCAGCCTCGTTGCCGGAACGGCCCAATAAAGCACGGGCTGCCGGAGCGTGAAGCCTTTGGCTTGCAGCGCCGATTTCATGTCGAAGGCTAAGGTTTCGCCTGCAAGATGCACGAGCGGCCCGGCATTTGGCGGAAGCGCCTCCGCGATCAATCGCGACAGCGCCTCTCCCGTTCCGGGACCTGCGGTGACCTTAGTGAAGCCGAGGTCTGCCGCGGCTTTCGCGGTTGCCTCACCGACAGCGAACAGCGGAAGCCGCAACGCAGCGGCGAGGTCGGGGTGAGAAGCAAGCGCGCGCAAGGCATTGCGGCTGGTGACGATCAAGGCCTGAGCGCCGCCAAGGTCGAGGGGCACGTCAGTTGCGGACTCGATGGTGAGCAACGGGGCGAGCACCGGCTCATGACCGCGCGCGACAAGAAGCTCGGCCTGGCGGGTGGCGTCGGGTTCCGGTCTCGTGACGAGGACACGCATCACGTCAGCGCGCCGTGAGGCTTGAGAGGAAATTCGGACCGGCAAGTTCGAGCAGCTCGCGGCCGGAGCTTGCGCCGATGCTCGCGGCGTCGGAGGGGGCACCGCGCTGCTCGATCTCATGCCATTCGGTCCCGTCGGGGGTCAGCACCAGACCGCGAAAGCGCAAAAGCCCGTCGGCGATCTCGGCGAGGCCCGCGATCGGCGTCCGGCACGACCCGTCGAGCTCCCCGAGGAACGCCCGCTCGCAAGCGACGGCGGTGGCGGTGCGGTCATCGTTGAGCGCCTGCAACAGCTCGCGTGTTTCCGCATCGTCGCTTCGGCAGGAAACACCGATGGCGCCTTGCGCCACCGCAGGCAGCATCTCATCCGTCGAAAGAACCGAGGTGACATGACCGGTGAGACCAAGCCGCTCAAGTCCGGCAAGCGCGAGCAGGGTGGCGTCTACCATGCCTTGCTTAAGCTTCTTAAGGCGCGTCTCGACATTGCCGCGAAGGTCGATGGCTTGCAGGTCAGGGCGCAGGCGCTTCACCTGGGCCTGCCGGCGGAGCGACGAGCTTCCCACCACAGCGCCCGACGGCAATGCTGCAAGCGGTAAGCCACTCGCGCTGATGAAGGCATCGCGCACATCGCCGCGCGGCAGCACGGCAGCGATGGAAATTCCCTGAGGAAGCTCGGTGGGCAAATCCTTCATGGAATGGACGGCGAGATCGACCGTCTTGCCGAGCAGGGCCTCGTCGATCTCTTTGGTGAAAAGGCCTTTGCCGCCAAAGTCGCGCAGCGGCTTGTCGCGGATGCGGTCGCCCGACGTGGTGATGACGCTGAGAGCGACAGCGTCGGGCTTAAGGCCATGCGCATCGGTCAGAAGCGCCCGCACGTGCTCGGCCTGCCAAAGGGCAAGCGGACTTCCCCTTGTGCCGATGAGCAGCGGACGATTTGCCAAGTCCTTGACTCCGTTAACTTAAACTGGCCGCGCCGGCACCCATATCTGTCATTGACGGCGCAAGGCAGCGTGCCTCTTCAACCGGTGCGGTCTTACCCTGTAAAGAAGCATGATGGCTACTACCCCAGAGAAGCGCGAGTTTGTGGTCCTTGGCATCGAGACGAGCTGCGACGAGACCGCGGCAGCCTTGGTGCGCCGCGAGGCGAACGGCAAGGGCGTCCTGCTTGCCAATGTGGTGCGGTCGCAGCTTGCGCTGCATGCTGAGTTCGGCGGCGTGGTGCCCGAGATCGCGGCGCGCGCCCATGTCGAGCTGCTCGACCGTCTCATCGCCGAAGCGCTCGCCGAGTCTCGCCTTGGCTGGGACGAGATCGACGGCGTCGCGGCGACGGCAGGCCCGGGCCTGATCGGCGGGCTGATCGTCGGCGTCACCACGGCCAAGGCCATCGCGCTCGCGCGCGGGCTGCCGTTCGTCGCCGTGAACCATCTTGAAGCCCACGCGCTCACCCCAGGCCTCACCCATGGCTTGCCCTTCCCCTATCTGCTGCTGCTCGTCTCCGGCGGTCACACGCAGCTTCTGATCGTCAAGGAGGTCGGCTCCTACACCCGCCTCGGCACGACCTTGGACGATGCGCTGGGCGAGGCCTTCGACAAGGCTGCAAAGCTGCTTGGGCTTGGCTTTCCCGGCGGCCCGGCGGTCGAGGAATGCGCCAAGCGGGGCCGCGCGACCATCGCACTGCCAAGACCGATGCTCGGGCGGCCAGAGCCGCATTTCTCGCTTGCAGGGCTCAAGACCGCCCTGAGGCACGAGGCGATGAAGCGTGAGCCGCTCGGCGCCCAAGACGTCGCCGACCTTTGTGCGTCCTTCCAGGAGGCTGCGGCGGAAATGGTCAGCGACCGCACGCGCCGCGCCATGGAGCTTTACCTCGAACAGCTTGGACCCGATGCACAAAAGGCGCTCGTCGTCGCCGGTGGCGTTGCCGCCAATCAGCGCATCCGCGCCGCGCTTGCTACTGTCGCGGCGGAGAATGGCTTCGCGCTGGTCCTGCCACCGCCCGAGCTCTGTACCGACAACGCCGCCATGGTGGCCTGGGCCGGGGCTGAAAGGCTCGCCCGCTTGCTCGTCGACGATCTCGCGGCGCCATCCCGCGCCCGCTGGCCGCTCGACCCGGGCGCGGCGCCGGCCATCGGTGCCGGGGTTAAGGCGTAACAAGGTCCGGATACCGGCCCCGCGCCATAGGACGGCGGTACCGTCTTTCCTGTATGACAGGGCCCAGCTTCAATTGGGGGTGACATGGCCCTTGAGAGCGTCGGCATTGTCGGGGGAGGCGCCTGGGGCACGGCGCTCGGGGTCAGTGCTCGCCGCGCCGGCCGCGACGTGATGCTTTGGGCCTACGAGCCCGAGACCGTCGCCGAGATCAACCAGCAACATCGAAATGCGCTTTACCTGCCGGGTGTCGCGCTCGATCCAGCCATCAAGGCCACGGCCAAGCTCGGCGAAGTCGCAGCCTGCGACCTCCTGCTGATGATCACGCCGGCGCAGGAGCTCCGCGCCATCGCCGGGGAGCTTGCCTCACATATGCGCGACGGCCAGCCTCTCGTGATCGGCGCCAAGGGCATCGAGCAATCGACCGGACAGCTCCTTTCCCAAGTCGTCGCCGAAGTTCTGCCGCGAGTGCGCACCGCCGTGCTTTCAGGCCCGAGCTTCGCCGCCGAAATCGCGCGCGGACTTCCCGCCGCCTTGACCCTTGCCACCGCCAGCGAGGCGCATGGCCGCGCTCTTGCGCATGCGCTGAGTCATGCCTCGTTCCGCTGCTATTGGAGCGATGACGTGGCGGGAGCGGAGATCGGCGGCGCGCTCAAGAACGTCTATGCCATCGCCGCAGGCATCGTCGTCGGCAAGAAGCTTGGCGAAAGCGCCCATGCCGCGTTGGTCACGCGAGGCTTCGCCGAGATGATGCGCTTCGGTACGGCGCTCGGCGCACGACGGGAGACCATGACCGGGCTGTCGGGCCTCGGCGACCTGATCCTGACCTGCGGCAGCCCGCAATCGCGCAACATGTCGCTTGGCAGCGCGCTCGGCGAAGGGCGGAGCCTGGGCGAGGTGCTGAAGGGGCGGCTCTCGGTGACCGAAGGGGTCTACACCGCAAGCGCCGTGGTGGAGATTGCCGCCGCGCGCGGCATCGAGATGCCGATCGCCCAGGCCGTGCATGCCGTGGTGTCGGGCCTCGCCACGGTCGATGAGGCGATCGTAGCCCTGCTCGCCAGGCCGCTCAGACCGGAAGGCTAGGGCCTGAGCAAAGATTGGTCAGCTGCCGCGGGTCGGCTTGGCGCGCATCGTATGCTATGCTTTGCGGATCGCATCTCCCGGGGGGGACTGTCATGTTGTTGTCGCGTCGATCGCTGCTTGCCGGCGCCGCCACCCTCGCCGCTGCGGCGTCCCTGCCCCGGCTGACACGCGCGGCGGACAGCCGTAGAACTCTTCGAATGCAGACCCGGCAGATCGAGGTCGGCGGCAAGGCGGCGACCCGCTACGGGGTCATCCAGCCGTCAGGTGCCTTCGGCCTGATGCTTGACGAAGGCGACGAGCTCGACGTCGTGGTCGAGAATGCCCTGCCCGCACCTTCAGGGTTGCATTGGCACGGCTTAACCGAGCCATGGCGCCTCGACGGCGTGCCCTATCTCTCCGCTCCGCCGATCGCACCCGGAGGAGCCGTTGCCTACCGCTTCCCGGCGATCCCGCCGGGGACGCGCTTCATGCACTCGCATTTCGGGCTGCAGGAACAGGACCTCCTCGCCTCACCGCTGATCATCCGCGAGAAGAGCGCCGCCGCCAGCGGCGCCCAGGAGGTCGTCCTCTTCCTCGAGGATTTTTCCTGGACCGATTCGCAGACCCTTTTCGACAATTTGCGCAAACCGAAAGCCGGCGGCATGGACATGTCGAATGCGGACATGTCGAAGAATGCCTCGCCCGACCTCAACGACGTTGACTACGACGCCTTTCTCGCCAACGACCGCACGCTCGATGATCCCGAGATCATCGATGTCGAGAGGAACGGCGAGGTGCGCCTGAGGATCATCAACGCCGCCGCGTCCACCAACTTCACCGTCGATTTCGGCGGCAACGAGGGAAGCCTGGTGAGCGTCGACGGGAACCCCATTGTCCCGCTGACCGTGAAGAGGCTGCCGCTCGCGGTAGCACAGCGGGCGGATATCGTGCTGCGCATGCCCGCAGACGGCACGGCAGTCCCGGTGTTCGCCGTCGGCGAAGGGCGGAAGCTCAGGACCGGCATCGTGCTCCGGCCGCCCGGTGCCTCCGTCGCGAGCCTATCGAGCGAAGCGCCCGATCCCGGTCCCATCGTTGGTCTTGAGCTCGAGGCGGGGCTTGTCGCGACGCAACCGCTGCCAGCGAAGCCGATCGACAATTCCATTCCCGTCGATCTGACCGGGACGATGACGGGCTACATCTGGGGGATGACGGTCAACGACCAGGGCGGCCTGCCGGCGACGATCGACAAAGGACAGCGAGTGGAACTTATCATGCGGAACCGCACGATGATGGCCCACCCGATGCACCTTCATGGGCACGTCTTTCAGGTCGTCGAGATCGACGGCAAGCCGCTCCAGGGCGCGGTGCGCGACTCGGTGCTGGTTGCCCCCAAAGCGACTGTTAGGGTCGTCTTCGACGCCGACAATCCGGGCCTTTGGGCGTTCCACTGCCATAACCTCTACCACATGGCCGCCGGCATGTTCGCGACGGTGGTCTACCGGGCATTCAGCTGAGCATTCCACGCGCCATGCTCTACGCCTTGATCTGCACCGACAAGCCGAACAGCCTCGCTCTCCGCATGGCGAAGCGCCCCGAGCATGTCGCGTATCTGCAAAGCCTGGGCGAGACGCTCGTGATTGCCGGTCCCTTCAGCGAGGCTGACGGCGAAACCATGAACGGCAGTCTCATCGTCGTCGAGGCAGCGTCGCTGCAGGCGGCAAACGAGATCGCCGCCGGAGACCCCTTCGCAAAAATTGGGCTGTTCGCCTCGGTCGAGATTCGCCCCTGGGTGTGGACGATGAACGCGCCGGCCAACAAGACCTCGTGAGGCTCAAATGGCGTATTGGCTGCTCAAGTCCGAAGCCGAGACCTGGTCCTGGGACCAACAGAAAGCGTCCGGCAATAAAGGCGCGGAATGGACTGGCGTGCGCAACTATCAGGCCCGCAACAATATGCGGGCGATGAAAAACGGCGATCTCGGCTTCTTCTACCTGTCGGGTGACGACAAATGCGTCGTCGGCGTGGTCAAGGTGGTCGCCGAAGCGCATCCCGACTCGACCGACGGAACCGGCGTCTGGGAGTGCGTCGATGTCGCTGCCGTGTCCGGCGTGCCGAAACCGGTGACGCTTGCCGAGATCAAATCCACCAAGGCACTGAAAAGCATGGTGCTGGTCAACAATTCGAGACTTTCGGTGCAGCCGGTTTCCGCCGAAGAGTGGAGTATCATCAGCCGGATGGCCGGGCTCAAGGAGAAGTCGCGAAGCTAGGGAGAACAGGGAGAACGAGATGCCAGCAGTTTCGATCAACTACCTCGCCGTCGTCATCGCCGCAGTCGCGGGATTTCTCGTGGGCTGGGGCTGGTACACCGCCTTCGGCAAAGTCTGGCAGGACGCGCTCGGCAAAAGCAAAGAAGACTGCAAGCCAACCCCGCTCCCCTTCATCATCGCCGGCCTTGGCTGCCTGCTGATGGCCTGGATGCTTGCCGGGCTGATGGGCCATCTGGCCGACGTCACCGTTCGCGGCGGCGTCATCAGCGCCTTCTTCGTCTGGGTCGGCTTCGTGTTGACCACGACCGCCACCAACCAGGCGTTTCACGGCACCAAGCCCATTGTGACAGTCATCGATGCCGCTCATTGGCTCGTCGTGCTCGCCGTCATGGGCGCCATCATCGGGGCGTTTGGAGCCTAGAAGCCGAAGTCTTGGTTGCGGCGCACGATTGTAGCCCGGCCCGTCGCCGTCCATAATAGGAGCAAGTTTCATAAGCGGACTTCGTTGCGTAGGGAGGAGCGGTCCGATGGCGGATGAAACCGTCTACAAGGTCCAGAAGGACTGGAAGAAACAGGCCTTCATCGACAAGGACGAATACGAGAAGCTCTACGAGAAGAGCGTCGACAAGCCGGACAAGTTCTGGGGCAAACAGGGCGAGCGGATCGATTGGATCAAGCCCTATGGCCTCGTCAAGAACACGAGCTTCGCCTACCCCGACGTGTCGATCAAATGGTTCGAGGACGGCACGCTCAACGTCTCGGCCAATTGCATCGATCGGCATCTGAAGAAGCGAGGGCACCAGGTCGCCATCATCTGGGAGCCCGACGATCCCGCCGAGCCTCCACGCCACATCACCTATCGCGAGCTTCACCGCGAGGTGAATATCTTCGCCAATGTGCTTCTGGCGATGGGTGTCAATCGCGGCGACCGCGTCACCATCTACCTGCCGATGATCCCGGAAGCGGCCTTTGCCATGCTGGCCTGCGCGCGGATCGGGGCCATTCACTCAGTGGTGTTCGGCGGCTTCTCGCCTGACTCGCTTGCCGGCCGTATTACCGATTGCAAGTCGAAGCTTGTCGTCACCGCCGATGAGGGGTTGCGCGGCGGCAAGAAGGTCAAGCTCAAGCACAACGCCGACGAGGCGCTGACCAAGTCGCTCGGCGATGAGAAGGTCATCGTGATCAAGCGAACCGGCGGCCAATGCGCCATGCATGCCGGCCGCGATTTCTGGTACCACGATGTTGCCGCCAAGGTTTCCGACGAGTGCCCGCCGGCCGAGATGGGCGCCGAAGATCCGCTCTTTATTCTGTACACGTCTGGATCGACGGGCCAGCCTAAGGGCGTGCTGCACACGTCAGGCGGCTATCTCGTCTACGTCGCCATGACCCATCAACTGATCTTCGATTATCACGAGGGCGACATCTACTGGTGCACGGCAGACGTCGGCTGGGTCACCGGTCACTCCTATATCGTCTATGGCCCGCTCGCCAATGGCGCGACCACACTGATGTTCGAAGGCGTGCCCAACCACCCGGACCCGTCGCGCTTTTGGCAGGTGGTGGACAAGCACGGGGTCAACATCATCTACACGGCGCCCACCGCGATCAGGGCACTGATGGGCGCCGGCGACGACTACGTCACGCGCACCAGTCGGAAGTCGCTACGCCTGCTCGGCAGCGTGGGCGAGCCGATCAATCCGGAAGCTTGGGAGTGGTATTATCGCGTGGTCGGCGAAGGGCGTTGCCCGATCGTCGATACCTGGTGGCAGACCGAGACCGGCGGCATCCTGATCACGCCGCTGCCCGGCGCCACCAAGCTCAAACCTGGCTCAGCCACGCTGCCATTCTTCGGCGTCCAGCCCGCGATCGTCGACGGCGAGGGAAACCTGCTTGAAGGAGCGGTCTCGGGCAATCTCGTGATCCTCGATGCGTGGCCGGCGATGGCGCGCACCGTCTATGGCGACCACAAGCGCTTCGTCGACACCTATTTCTCCACCTACAAGGGCAAGTATTTCACCGGCGACGGCTGCCGCCGAGACGGGGACGGCTATTACTGGATCACCGGCCGGGTCGACGACGTTATCAACGTCGCCGGCCATCGCATGGGCACGGTGGAGGTGGAGTCGGCGCTCGTGGCTCACCCCAAGGTGTCGGAGGCCGCGGTCGTCGGCTATCCCCACGCGGTGAAGGGACAGGGCATCTATTGCTACGTCACGCTGATGAATGGCGAGGCCGAGTCGGATGCGCTGAAGATCGAGCTGCGCGACTGGGTGCGAAAAGAGATCGGCCCGATCGCCTCGCCCGATCTGATCCAATTCGCGCCGGGATTGCCCAAGACCCGCTCGGGCAAGATCATGCGCCGCATCCTGCGCAAGATCGCCGAAGACGATTTCTCCAATCTCGGCGATATCTCGACATTGGCCGATCCCGCCGTGGTGGACGATCTCGTGGAGAAGCGCCAGAACCGTGGATCAGCCTGATCGATCGGATTTTGGTCCCAAAACCGCATCGGCGCTCAGGCCAAGGGGGAGACATCACATGACCTGGCTCAAGGGGCTGCTCGTAGCGCTCGGCCTCGTTGTCGTGCTCGTAGTCGCCATCGTCGCAGCGCTTGGGCTGCTGACCTCGGACAAAGGCAAGGAGGTCCGGCACATCTCGATCGGCCAAAGGACGATCACGGTCTCGCACTTCAAGAACCTGACCCAGGAGACCACCGCGGACGGGGTCAAGATCGTGGTCGACGGCCACACCATCACCGCGACCCAAGATGCGATCGCCATCGACGGCAAGCCACAGAGCTTCGATCCCGCTCAGGATGTCGAGGTCAATATCGATGAGACCGGGGCGGTGCAAGCCAAGACGCTGAGCGCAGACGCTCCCCGTCCCGACGAAGAGACTCCCGATGAGGGCGCGGGCGACGCCGAGCCGCCGCAATAAGCGGGCGCGTCAGTGCGTGGAGGCTGCGGCGTGGGTCATCTCGCCGAGCAGCGACGACCACGCATCCTTCGCTTCGCGTGGAAAGCGGGCTTGCAACGCTTGCTCCAAGGTCCACACCCAGGCGCTCTGAAACGTCTCATAGTGGCTGGGGGTGACGCCCTCTTCGCGCTGGCGGGTGCCGAGCAGCTTGAGAATGGGCTGTAGCGATTGGAGCCGGTCGAGCGAGAGCACGGCGACCTTCATCGCCGCCATGAACTTCCGCCGCTGCACACGGTTCGGCGACTTGAACAGAATGCCCAGCGAAGGATCGAGATCGACCGATTTCATGTAGAACAGCCTGGCCACGAGGTCTGAGGCAGGCTCGACGATGGCGAAGGTCTCGCGGATGTGCCGCTTTTGCTCGCGGGTCAGCGACGGGCTGACGGAGACAGGCTCGGACGGCGGAGCAAGCAGTGTCAAGGACATGGGCGCGACTCGCGGGTGGATTGACCTCAAGCCAGCATGACGGTGAGCCCTTGATGAAGCGTTAAGGTAACCGCCGCGCTAACGGCGCGCCCTCAGGCGCCGTGAAGCGCGCGCCAAGGCCTCGATACTTGTGATGGGGGCAGGCACTTCCAACATATTTACCGTGAGCGCGGGCCAACGTCCCCCGCGCCAGGGAGTTGAGTTCCATGGGTTATTTCCGCACGGCCATCCTGCTTGCCGCCATGACCGCGCTGTTCATGGGCATCGGTTATCTGGTGGGCGGCCAGACCGGCATGGTTATCGCCTTTCTCGTCGCCGCGGCGATGAACCTGTTCGCCTATTGGAATTCCGACAGGGTGGTGCTCTCCATGTACGGCGCCCGCGAGGTGGACGAGCGCGCGGCGCCGGAGCTTTACGGGCTGGTGCGGAAGCTCGCCGCCGAGGCCGGGCTGCCCATGCCCAAGGTGTTCATCATGGACAATCCGCAGCCGAACGCCTTTGCCACCGGCCGCAATCCCGATCATGCCGCGGTCGCGGTCACCACCGGGCTACTCGAGCGGCTCTCCCGTGATGAGCTTGCCGGCGTGCTCGCCCACGAGCTCGGCCACGTCAAGCATCGCGACACGCTCACCATGACCATCACCGCAACGCTTGCCGGCGCCATCTCCATGCTCGCCAATTTCGGCTTCTATTTCGGCGGCAGCGGCCGCAACAACGACGGCGTCGGACGGATCGGCGGCCTGCTGCTCGTCATTCTCGCCCCGATCGCCGCGGCGCTCGTGCAATTCGGCATCAGCCGCAGCCGCGAATATGAGGCGGACCGCATCGGCGCCGAGATCAGCAAGCGCCCGCTGTCGCTCGCCTCAGCCTTGCGCAAGATTTCGAGCGCTGCCGAGCAGATTTCCAATCCGCCCGCCGAGCGCAATCCGGCTTCGGCGCATCTCTTCATCGTCAATCCGCTGTCCGGCGCGCGCATGGACAATCTGTTCTCCACCCACCCCAATGTCGAGAACCGCATTGCCCGGCTCGACGAGATTGCCGCGCGCATGGGTCAGAGCGCGAGCGGCGTCGAGACCTTCGAACCCGCCCCCCGCTCGTCGGGACCTTGGGCTTCGCCGCAAGAGGGAGGCTGGCGGCGGCGCGGTCCTTGGGACCAGGCCTAAGCCCGCGCGAAACATCAGATGAGCTTCGACGAAGAGACGCGCGACTCAGCCACCGCGCGGGAGGCGCAGGTCGGCCTTCCGGCCCGGCGCGCAGCCGTTGAGCTGTTGTCAGCCGTCATCGACAAGAAGCAGCCGCTCGACGATATCCTGAGCCGCTCGCTGGCCACCGGCTGGATGTTCGATCTGCCGCAGCGCGACCGGGCGCTTGCCCGCGCCATCGTGGCGACAAGCTTGCGGCGCCGCGGAGAGATCGATCGCATCCTCGATACGTTCCTCGAGCGCGGGATGCCGGACAAGGCCGGGAAGCTCTATCCCATCCTCCTGTCCGGTGCGGCGCAGCTCATCTTCTTGAAGACCCCGCCGCACGCGGCGATCGATCTCGCCGTGCGGCTTGCGCAATGGGATCCCCGCGCCCGCCGCTACGACAAGCTCGTCAACGCGGTGCTCAGGCGCGTCGCCAAGGAGGGCGAGGCCATCGCCGCAAGCCTCGATGCGCCGCGCGTCAACACGCCTGACTGGCTGTGGGACCGGTGGGTCGCGCGTTACGGCGAGGATCGGGCACATCTGATCGCCGCTGCCAATCTGATCGAGCCGCCCCTCGATCTGACGGTGAAGGGGGACCCTGACCACTGGGCCGATCAAATGTCGGGCCGCGTGCTTCCCAATGGGAGCGTGCGGCTTCTGCCCAAGGGCCGGATCGAAGCGCTCCCAGGTTTTGAGCAAGGAGAGTGGTGGGTGCAGGATGCCGCAGCGTCGCTGCCGGCCCATCTCATGGGAGACGTGGCGGGAAAACGCGTGGCCGACCTTTGCGCCGCACCTGGCGGCAAGACGGCGCAGCTTGCGCTCGCCGGAGCTTCCGTGGTGTCCGTCGATATCTCCAAGACGAGGCTCAAGACGCTCGGCGCCAATCTGGCGAGGCTCGGCCTCGATGCCACGGCGGTGGCCGCCGACGCCGCCACCTGGGCGCCGGAGGAGCGTTTCGACGCCGTGCTGCTCGACGCCCCTTGCTCGTCCACCGGGACCATCCGCAGGCATCCGGACATTCCCTATCTGAAGTCGCCAAAGGACATCGAGGCGTTGACCGCCTTGCAGGCCCGGCTTCTCGACAACGCGTGCCTCCTGCTCAAGCCTGGGGGCACGCTGGTCTATTCGACCTGCTCGCTCGAGCTTGAGGAAGGCGAGGCCCAGATTGCCGCTCTCCTTGCCCGAAACTCGGGCGTTCAGGTCGACCCGATCCTGCTTGGCGACGTGTATGGGCAGGAAGATTGGCTACAGGCGCCTGGGTTCCTCAGGACTTTTCCCTACCAGCTCGACCTCGGGACGCCGGAATGGAGCGGGATGGACGGCTTCTTTGCCGCGCGCCTGAAACGCAACAAATAGCAGGCTTTAGGCGGCCTTAGGCCCCAAGCCTCTTGATCCTGCCCTGCGGCAGTCCGACAATGCCCAGGAGTTTTGCGGGGAGGCCCCGAGGCGCCTGATGTGCAGGCGGGGCCCAAAATTCGAGATGATTGAGCATGGCGACTGAACCCCTTGCCGGCCAGGGCCGGTCGCGCGCTGAGCTCGCGCGGGGCCCAAGCGCGCTTCGCCGCTTCATGCTCTTGCGCATGGCGAGCATCTCTTATCCTGGGACTGAAGCCGAGCAACTCCTGCTTGCCCCCCAGGACCTGCGCACCGCCGATCCGAGCTTTGCCACCGAGATCTACAACGGCCATTTCGGTCTCGCCGGCAGCTTGGTCGAGCTTGGCTCCCAGTCGCCCTTCGAGATCACGCCGCCTTCGGAGGGTTGGGCGCGGGAGCTTTACGGCTTCGGCTGGCTCAGGCATTTGCGGGTCGCGGGCAGCGAGCTGTCGCGCGAGCAAGCCAAAGCCCTGCTCGGCGATTTCCTCAAGCTGCACAAGAACGTGCGCGGCCTCGCCTGGCAGCCTGAGGTGGTCGGGCGCAGAGTCATCTCCTGGCTGTCGAACTCGGTGGTGGTGCTCGATGCGAGCAATCCGAAGTCCTATGAGACCTTCCTGCATTCGCTCACGGCGCACCTTCGTTATCTTTCGGCGAGCTATCGCGACGCCCCCGACGGCGCGCCGCGCCTCGTCGCCCTCATGGCGCTCGTCTATGCCGGCTTGTGCATCGCCGAGCAGCAAGCGGTAGTGGACCGCTACCTGAAGCCGTTCTGCAAGGAGCTCGACCGCCAGATCATGTCCGACGGCGGTCACATCTCGCGCAACCCGACGGCGCTGGTCGAGCTGCTGCTCGATCTCTTGCCGCTCAGGCAATGCTTCATGGCGCGAGACCGCGTGCCGCCCAAGCAGCTCTCCGACGCCATCGACCGCGCCATGCCCATGGTCCGCTTCTTCCGCCTTGGGGACGGCACCATGGTGCGCTTCAACGGCGGCGGCGCCACCGCGACCGATTCGCTCGCCACCGTGCTCGCCTACGACGATACCGGCGGGGCACCGCTTCGCGCCGCGCCGAACTCCGGCTATGTGCGCATGGAGCGCGGAGCCACGCTCGTCATCGCCGACGTCGCGGCGGCTCCATCTGGGGCATTGAGCATGGCGTCTCACGCCGGATGTCTCTCGTTCGAGATGAGCTCTGGCGAGCATCTCGTCATCGTCAATTGCGGCGCGCCGACACCCGACCATGACGACTGGCGCATGTTTGCCCGCTCCACCTCGGCCCACTCGACGCTCGCCTTCGAGGAGACCTCCTCGGCGATTTTTTCCGGAGCGAATGGCAGCGAGCCTGCCGCCAACGCCGAGCTTGCCGGTCCTCCCAATGTGCAGACCTCGCTCAACGAGGAGGACGGGGCCCTGGTGCTCAAGGGCTCGCATGAGGGCTATGCCGCCCGCTTCGGCGTTAGCCATGCGCGCCGCATGGAGCTCTCGCCCGACGGCTTGCTGGTGCGCGGCGAGGACGCGCTAGCCGCCCCCAAGGGCCTCAAAGGCGAGGCGCAGACGAGCGGCGGCGGCTACGCGGTTCGCTTCCATCTGCATCCGAGTGTCAGCGCCGAGATGGCGGAGGACGAGAAAAGCGTAAGGCTGACGTTGCCCAACCGCGAAGCCTGGACGCTCACCGCCAACACGCCCACGGTCGCGCTTGAGGAAAGCGTGTTCCTGGCCGACGAGCGCGGGCCGCGCGCGAGCTTCCAGATCGTGCTTCAGGGCGGCCTGGAGGAGGAGCGGGAAATTGAGATCGCGTGGACCATCGAGCGGACCGCAGCACCCGGCGAGGCGCCCTTGCCTCAAGCCGGCGACGCCGCTGCGCCCGCGTAAGCCTGTTCCGCGACCCAGCTTTGCCGAGACGGCAATTCGTGATACCGGGCGGCTTGCCAATTCGCCCCCCGGGACGTTTGCCCCATGCAGAAAATTGCCCGCGCGCTCCTTTCGGTCAGCGATAAGACGGGGCTCGTCGAATTTGCGCGTGGCCTCTCCGCCCACAATGTCGAGCTGATCTCCACCGGGGGCACTGCCAAGCTGTTGCGCGAAGCCGGCCTCAAGGTGATCGACGTCGCCGAGATCACACAGGTTCCCGAGATGATGGACGGCCGGGTGAAGACTCTCCACCCGAAGATCCATGGCGGGCTGCTTGCGGTGCGCGGCAACGAGGAGCATGAGCGCGCACTGAGAGACCATGCGATCCCGCAGATCGACCTCGTTGCCGTCAATCTCTATCCCTTCGAGAGCACGGCGGGCAGCGGCGCGGATTTCGCGGCCTGCATCGAGACCATCGATATCGGGGGGCCTGCACTGATCCGCGCCGGCGCCAAGAACCACGCAAGCGTCACCGTCATTGTCGATCCCGCCGATTATCTGCGCGTGCTCGATGAGATGGAGAAAAATGGCGGGACGACCACGCCTGAGTTGCGCAAGGAGCTCGCCGCCAAAGCCTTTGCCCGTACCGGAGCCTACGACGCTGCCATCGGTTCCTGGCTCGCCGAGACCATCGGCGATCGCACGCCGGCATGGCGAGTTGTCGCCGGCACGTTGGTCGATGCGCTCCGCTACGGCGAAAACCCGCATCAATGGGGCGCGTTCTACCGCACGAGCGAGTCCCGCTTCGGCGTCGCCACGGCCGTGCAGGTGCAGGGCAAGGAACTCTCCTACAACAATCTGAACGACGCCGATGCGGCTTACGAGCTGGTCGCCGAGTTCGATCCAGGCGCCGCCGCGGCGGTTGCCATCATCAAGCACGCCAATCCGTGCGGCGTAGCCATCGCCGCCACGCTCAAGGAGGCCTATGCGAAAGCTCTCGCTTGCGATGCGGAAAGCGCATTCGGCGGCGTGATCGCGCTCAACCGCGGCCTCGATGCCGACGCAGCACGGGAGATCGTCGAGATCTTCACCGAGGTGATCATCGCGCCAGATGCGAGCGACGAGGCGAAGGCCATCATCGCCGGGAAGAAGAACCTGCGGCTACTGCTCGCCGGCGGCTTGCCCGACCCGAAAGCGCCTGGCCTCACCTTCCGCTCGCTGTCGGGTGGATTTCTCGTGCAGGCGCGCGACAACGGCGTGGCCGAGGCGGACTTGAGGATCGTGACCAGGCGGACGCCGACCGCGGCGGAATTGGCGGATCTGATCTTTGCCTTCACCGTGGCGAAGCATGTGAAATCGAACGCCATCGTCTATGCCAAGGACGGGGCGACCGTCGGCATCGGCGCCGGGCAAATGTCACGCGTCGACTCGGCGCGCATGGCGGCGTGGAAGGGCGAGCAGGCGGCGAAGGCCGCCGGCCTCAAGACGCGGCTGACGGAAAGATCGGTGGCGGCGTCCGATGCCTTCTTCCCCTTCCCTGACGCATTGCAGGCGATCGCCGCGGCCGGCGCCACCGCCGTGATCCAGCCTGGAGGCGCGATGCGCGACGCCGAGGTGATCGCGGCTGCCGACGAGGCGGGCCTCGCCATGGTGTTTACGGGCATGCGCCACTTCCGGCACTAGCTGCGAGTGCCACACGGTCCGACAGAACTTATCCCCGCTTCCCAAACCTTCGTTATCCTGCACTCACCTGGTCCACTGAGGGGCGTCATCGCGAGGCGTCGTGAGGCGGGACGAGGCGCGGTGTCCCGCGGGTTCGGCTTCGCAGGCCGAGCACTCGGGCGGCGCCGGGGCTCCGCCCGGACCCACGATGAGGTCCTGCCAGGAGCTGGCTGACGACTTGATCTTGCGCCACCGGCCTCTGGCCTACTTGAGCGCGAGAGTGTTGCGCTACCGGCCTTCGGCCTATTTGAGCGCAACGTGACCGAGATCGGAACGAAGGTGACACCGTTCGCCTGAGTTTCGAGCGAAGTCCCAAGCGAAAGCGCGGCCCGGCGATCGGCCAAGTCACCGCAAATAGCATGCGCTACCGCTTCCACACTCGTGTGTTCGCTGCATGAGCGCATGCGGCGCGCCGGAAGGCGCCCGCGCATCCTTGCCGAGGATGCGACGCCGTTAAGTTTGCGCCTTTCGGCGCGCCGCCCCCTCACCCGAGGGGGAGAAGATCAAACTCCGGACGCTGAGACGCGTCGCGGCAACGTGCTGTCATGCCCGCTCCTTCGTCATGCCCGGACTTGAAGCGCCGCAGCGATGAGCGCCGCAACATGCTCCATCCCTCCCCCTCGCGGGGAGGGACGACATCGCCGAGGGCGATGTCGGGGTGGGGGGCGTTCCCATCGCATTTCATGGAGTGCTTGGGTGACTCTGCACCCCCACCCGACGCGCTACGCGCGCCGACCTCCCCACAAGGGGGAGGTATGAGCCTGCTTCACCCGCTGCAGCAGCAGCAAGCCCGCGATCAGGAACACGACGCTCGTGCCGATGCCGAGGCGCTGGCTGCCGGTCGCGGCGGTGACAGCGCCGATGGCGAGCGGGGCGGCAAAGGCGGTGATCTTGCCGGAGAAGGAGAAGAAGCCGAAGAACTCGGTGGTCTTCTCCGGCGGACTCATCCTCGCGAGCAGCGTGCGGCTCGCCGCCTGGATCGGGCCGGCGGCAAGTCCGATGAGAATGGCGAAGGCGAGATAGACCTGCTCGCCGGCCGAGGAGAAAGGTGCGCTGCCCGGCACCTTGGGCTCGACGGCATGAACGAACAACACATGGGTCTTGTCCACCGAGAGCACGCCGATCGACGCCAGAATGAACAGGCACAACGTCCAGCCGATCACGCGCTTCGAGCCGAGGCGATCGTCGAGCACGCCGCCGGATGCGGCGCCGATGGTGCCGGCAACGGTGAGGACGATGCCGAACAGGCCGAGCTCAGAGGCTCGCCAGCCGAACACGCCCGCGGCGTAGATGCCGCCAAAGGCAAACACCGCGCCGAGCCCATCGGCATAGAGCATGCGGGCAAGCAGAAAGAGCGCGACCTGCCGGTGGTTCCGGTAGAGGTCCTTCACGCCGGCGACGAGCTGGGCGATGCCGGTCCTGACGGGTGCCGCGGCGCGTGATCCTGGCCGGTCCGGCGTGAACAGGAACAGAGGCAGGACGAAGATCAGGTACCAGAGGGCGGAGAACGGACCGACCAGCCGCTCGTCGGCCCGCGTCGCCATGTCGACCGGCACGATCGGGTTGAGGCCGAGCAGGGTCTTGCCGGTGTCAGGGTCGGCGACGATGAAGCCGGCGACGAGAACGAGGCTCACCAGCCCGCCGACATAGCCCGTGGCCCAGCCGACGCCCGAGAGCGTGCCGAGCCGCTTGGCCGAAACGAGCGAAGGCATCATGGCGTTGTTGAACACGGTGGCGAGCTCGGCGCCGATGGTCGCGAGTGCAAACGACAGCAGCACCAGAGGCGCCATGCCGGTTTGCCCCGGAACGGCAAGCCATAGGCCGCAAAGGCCTGCGACCAGCAGAACCGAGAAGCCTGCGATCCACGGCTTGCGCGGGAGTCCGGCGTCGGCGATGGAGCCGAGGATCGGCGCGAGCAGCGCCGCGATCAGCTCGGCGCCGCCGGTGGCGTAGGCCCACAGCGTAGCGCCAAGCGCAGGGTCACGAATAAAGCCATTCACGAAATAGGGGCCGAACAGGAAGGTGACCACGAGGGTGTAGAAAGGCTGCGTCGCCCAGTCGAACAGCACCCAGCCTGTCAGAGCGAGAGGCCCGGCAGGTTCGGCCGCTTTGCCCTTGGCGGTGCCCTTCCCCTTACGCGGACCAGCGGCCATCGAGCACGATCAGATGGTTGGGCAGCTCATTCTCATCGATCCGGCCGGGTGGAAAATGCTCGGCGAGAATTTTGCCGCAGGTCTCGATCGCTGTGATGAACCCTTGCGTGCGCCGCCCTCGCCCGAGATGCGTGGTGAGGGTGTTCACCACGCCGTTCCACGTCTCATGCGGCACCTTCTTGTAGATGCCGTCGTCGGCGATCACCTCGGCGTAGTGCTCGGCGAAGGACACGTAGATCAGCACCCCGGTACGGCCTTTGGTGGTGTGCAGGTTTTGCGCCAGGAA
Source organism: Methyloceanibacter sp. (assembly GCF_050728395.1). Classification (GTDB taxonomy): domain Bacteria; phylum Pseudomonadota; class Alphaproteobacteria; order Rhizobiales; family Methyloligellaceae; genus Methyloceanibacter. The sequence goes on along the minus strand of NZ_JBOHJB010000029.1, from coordinate 6,926 downwards.
CTGCTCAACCGCCTTCTGATGGGCGCGGGCGCGCTTGATGGAGCTCGGCACGATGGCGAAGCGCAGCGCCTCCCACTGCATGAGCACGGCGCCGAGGATAAAGACGCCGAGCTCTGCGAGATAGATGTGTTCGACCGGCCAGTTGGTACAGTAGATCAGCGGCCAAGGCACAAGCAGCGCCAACAGCGCGGCCCACATCAGCGCATAGGCGAAATAGCCGGCGCTCGCGGTGGCGACGACGACGATGATCTCGCCGCTCGTCCTGCTCTCGGCCTCGGTAATGGCCGCTTCGATGCTGGCGCGGTCTTCGGGGCTGAAGGGCTCCATGGGCATCCTACCAGCTGCCTGAGGCGCCGCCGCCGCCGAAGCTGCCCCCGCCGCCCGAGAATCCGCCTCCGCCTCCTCCGCCGCCTCCCCAATCGCTGCCGCCGGAGCCGCCTCCCCAACCGGGGCCAGGGATAAAGATCGGGCCGCTGCCGCGGCGATAGGCCGAGCGCTGGGTGCTCCGCCAGGTGACCCAGATGAACCACAGGATGATGAGGGTCCAGAAGATGACCACGAGCCAGTCGATCTTCGGATCGTCGGCGTCGTGCCGGCCCTTTACGCGCTCGGCGAGCTCGGCAGCATCGCCGGTGAGCACCAGCTCGACGCTCTTCACTCCTTCCTTGATGCCGCCGGCATAGTCGCCGGTGCGGAAGCGCGGCAGGATGGCGCCGTTGATGACCACCGTCGACATGGCATCGGTGAGAATCGGCTCAAGCCCGCGGCCGACCTCGATGCGCACCTTGCGCTCATTGGGAGCGACGATGAGGAGGACGCCGTTGTCCTTCTCCTTGGTGCCGATGCCCCAATGGCGGCCGAGCTGATAGCCGTAGTCCTCGATGGTCAAGCCTTGCAGCGACGGCAAGGTGACGACCACGACCTGGTCCGAGCTCTTATCTTCGAGCGCCTTGAGCTCGGAGTCGAGCTCGGCCCGGTCGTCTGCGCTCAGCAGGTTGGCATCGTCGACCACACGGCCGGTAAGCTCAGGATAGTCCGGTTCGGCCGCCCAGGCGGGCGCGATCCAAAGAAGCAGTACGAAACCGGCAAGGATCGGGCTGAACCGCCGCGGCGTTGAGGCCATGCTCGCCCTCGTTCGCCTGTTCCCGCTAGAACTTCACCTCCGGCACCTTGGTGGTCTCCTCGGCGACCGTGAAATTCTGCATCGGCTCGGCATCGGGATAAAGCACCGAGCGCCACCAGCGTCCGGGGATGGTCCTGATCTCGGTGTTGTAGTCCTTGACCGCGGTGATGTAGTCGCGCCTTGCGATGGCGATGCGGTTTTCGGTGCCTTCCAGCTGGGATTGCAGCGCGAGGAAATTCGCGTTCGACTTCAGGTCTGGATAGTTCTCGACCACGGCCAGCAACCTCGCGAGTGACCCGCTGAGCTGGCCCTGGACCTCCTGGAACTTCTTGAACGCCTCAGGATTGGTGAGGATGTCAGGGGGAAGTTGCATTTGCGTCGCCTTGGCGCGCGCCTCGACCACCTCGGTCAGCACCTTGCTCTCCTGGGCGGCATAGCCCTTCACCGTCTGCACCAGATTGGGGATGAGGTCGGCGCGGCGCTGATATTGGTTCAGGACCTCGCTCCAGGAGGCCTTGGCCCGCTCCTGCAGCGTTGGAATGGTGTTGATGCCGCAACCGGCGAGCGCCAAGCCCGCGAGCAACAGAGACAGCGCACGGAATGCGGTGCGAGAACGCGGTCGCGTCAATGCCAGCATGAGAGCCTCCCTGAAAAGCCAAAAGCCGCTTTCGGCATCGGGTGTATTTAGCGGGCGCTTACGAAGCAAGGCCTTTTGCCGGAGATGGTCTCCGGTTGCGCATCTTGGTTAGGGACAATTTCTGCCCTCGTGCCACCGCAAATCCGCGGTTGACTATGAACGGAGCGATCGCGCGACTTGATCTGCTCGCGCGCCCGATGCGGCTGCCTCCACCATGACCGCCATGAAGCGCTGTGGCTCGGCAGCGTCTAGGTGTTGCCAGAATGGAACAAGGGCCAAGTTTATTCGAGGCGCTTGGCTGCGGTGCGAGCCGGACTCGCTGCCGCAGAGGCGGAAATTTCCCACGCGACGCAGGGAGTTGTGTGAGAGGCACAGGCAGGCGCGCGGGCGAGGTGAAATCTTTGACGAGCGGCCCCAAATGTTAGGTAATCGGAAGGCTTTGCTGGCCAAATTTGATAGCCTCACCTAGTGTGATTCGCGAGGGAGAGTCACACGGTCGAGGGGAACAATTTCAGCCCATGCAGGGTTCGATCGAGCGCGGGGACGGGCATTGAAAGCGCAGCGTGTGTGTAGGGTGAAGGCGATCCCGGTCGCCGCAAGAGCAACACGAATTTCGGCACTGTGGTTGGGCGTTGCGGCACTCACCTTGGCGATTGCCGCGTTGCCGGCCGAAGCCGGGAAGAAGCAACAAAAGCCGGCTAAGGCGCCCGACGAGCCGATCGTCGCTGTCGACAACAAGCAGCCGATGATCGTTGTCGTCTCCATCGGGCAGCAAAAGGTAGACGTCTATCGCGGCACGACGCTCGTCACCACCTCGGCGGTGTCGACCGGAACCGCGCAGCATCCGACCTTCATCGGCGCTTTCTCGATCATGCAAAAGGCGCGGTGGCATCACTCGAACATATACAGCGGCGCACCGATGCCATGGATGAACCGGCTTACCTGGTCTGGTACGGCAATGCATGCCGGCGTAGTGCCCGGTTACCCCGCCTCCCACGGCTGCATCCGGCTGACCTATGCGTTTGCGCCTAAATTCTTCCAGATGTCTTCGGTCGGCGACAATGTGATCACCTCCCGCGGCCGGCCGAAGCCCACTCCGGTCGATCATCCGGCCCTGTTCCAGCCGTTGCCGCCACCTTCGCTTCCGGAAATCGCGCAGCACGCCTCCCTCGCACCGCTCCAACCGATGAGCTCCCCGGTGGTGGTCGCTGCCGCCGCGGCCGCGAGCCCGGTGATCCTGGCGAGGGCGGAGGCGCCGACGACCGTCGACAGCGAAGCTCAACCTCAGGCCGAGCAGAAGGCCGAGGCGAAGGGCGACGCGTCGCAGGCAGAGCCGGCAAAGGATACGGCGGAGACGCATGCCCGCCCAGAAGCCGACTCGGACCCCAACCGCGTCCATGCCATCACCCCCGACACGAGCGATAGCGCGGCGAGCCATGGCGTTCCCGACACTTCGGCCGGTGCCGACGGCGTAGTGACCGAGAAATCGGCTCCCTCTCCCGCCGTCACGCCAGAGCCGGAGGCAGCACCTACGCCCACGACCGCTCCAACCGCTGTGGCCGCTCCGGTCATCGATCCACCGGTAGAGCCCGCCTCACCCCCGCCCGCCGCAGGCAAATTGAACGCCGGCGTCGATGCCGCTTCCGTGGAGGCTGCCGAGCCTCATTCGCAGGCGCCTTTGCGCATCCTATTGACCAGGCGCACCCAGCGCGACCGCATCATTGGTGTGCAGGAGATCCTTGCCTCGACGGGATATTTGCCGCCGCAGAAATTCGACGGCACCATGGGGAAGGCGACTATCGGCGCCATCAAGGAGTTCCAGAAGGCGAACGGCATGGGTGAGACCGGCGCCTTCAACGATGAGCTCGTGAAGAAGGTGTACGCGGTCGCGGACAAAGGCGAGCCTCCGGCAGGCCATCTCTACGTCAGGCAGGAATTCGACGATGTATTCGATACGGCGGTCAGCTTCCGCAACGCGGACGAACCGCTCGGCACCCACGTCTATGTGGCGCTGAATTTCGCCCCCGGCGACACCAAGACCAACTGGGTGACGCTCGACGTGCAGGATGGCGGCGGCGCTGCGGCGCCTCTCGACCGGCTCGAGATCCCGGACGACGTCCGCCAGAAGATCTCCGAGCGTCTGACGCCCGGCTCGACCTTCATCGTTGCCGATACCAGCATCAATTCGGCGAACCTGCCGAGAGGCGGGGACTTCGTGGTGCTCGCCAAATCGACCGGCGCCAAGATCAGCATGACCGACGACGAGCCAGAGGCAAGGCCGAAACCCCGCCGGCGCAACAACGCGGTGGTCAGGCGCTTTAATGACGATCCGTGGGGAGGCGCCCCGTGGTCCGGCCGGAACAACCGTGGCCTCTTTGGGCGCGGCCCCTGGTAGGCTCAAGACTTTAGTGACTCGCGGCCCGGCGGCCGACGACCTGGCAGGCCGATCGGTTTCGGCCTCAGGCGCGGATCCCTCCGACTACTTTTGATTAATCTCCGGGTGCCAAGGTAGCGAGAGCGCCGCTCCCGGGGGGATTCCGGTCGGATCATGCATCAGTCCGGAAAGATCGTTGCCTACTGCTCGGCGGCACTGTCAGCTGCCGCAATCGCGAGCTTCGTCACGCTTTCCGTGATTTCTCCGTGGATCGGGCTTTCGTCCAACGCTGCGCGCCGAGACGCGCCGGAGGCAGCCTCCGAGCAAGCCAAGACACCGTCCGGGGACGCCGCGACACCAACCGAAGAGGTCCGAGCCCTGGCCGCTACGGTCTCGGGCCATGACCCCCAGCGTGCCACGCAAGACCCTGCGCCGGCAGCCTCGCCGCCTCTCGTTGAGGCGGCCGCAACGCCACAAGCCGGCGAAGCCGAGGCGCCCCCTCCCCAATGGTCCACGGCGGAGGTCGACGCGGCGCTGATGGAATGCGTGAACCTGCTCGCGCCGGTGACGGCACAAGTCATTCCGCTCGCGCCAATTCGCTATAACGACTGCGGCACGCCGGCGCCGGTTCTGCTCAGGAGCATCGGCGGCAAGGACAAGGTCGCAGTCGATCCGCCCATGCTGATGAACTGCCCCATGGTCGTGGCGCTCAATCGCTGGATGGAAAAGACGGTGCAGCCCGCGGCGCTCGCCACACTAGGCTCGCCGGTGACGAGGATCGCAGGCTCAGGCTATGCCTGCCGCAACCTCTACAACCTGCCCAACGAGCGCCGCAGCCAGCATGCTTTCGCCGACGCCATCGACCTTCCGGTGTTCTTTCTCGCCGATGGGCGAAGGATCGATCTGGCCACGGGCTGGGGCCCGACGCGCCGCGACCTTGTGGCAGGCGTGAAGCTCATCCCGATCGCCGCCAAGAGCGCGAGCGCGGATGGCGAAGCCGATCAAGGCGCGCCCTCCGCGAAAATAGCCGCGACGCCGGCGAGCGCGACGGCAGCCATGCAAGTGTCGGTGAAGTCGGCCGCCCTCGTTCAGGATGCCGCTCCGCCCGAGGACAAGGCGCCGGCCCCGGACCCGCTCTCACTCCCGCAAGCCAAATTCTTGAGGCTCGTGCATCAGGGCGCTTGCGGAGTGTTCACCACGGTGCTCGGCCCCGAGGCCAACGACATCCACCGCACGCATTTGCATCTCGACCTGCAGGACCGGCACGCGCTCAACGTCTGCAAGTAGCGGGCGGCGCTAGGTTGAACGGCGCGGGGTGGAGCGGCGCCAAGGCCCCGCTATGCGCCGCCATGCTTGCTTGAAGGAGAAAATTGGAGCGGGCGAAGGGATTTGAACCCTCGACCCCAACCTTGGCAAGGTTGTGCTCTACCCCTGAGCTACACCCGCGATCCGTCCTACCCTCGCGCTCTTGCCAAACCCATCCGGTTCGCGCTTGAAGGCACTTGTGGCGTTTTAATTGATCGCCTCTCCGATGTCCATAGCAGGAGCTGCCGGCCATCGTGGCGTCGAAATATTACGTGGATCAGGCAGTTGGACGGCCGGCCAATGACCAATCCGAGACCGAAGGTGGCGGATCGAGAGACTTTGTTCGCGCGCCTCGCAGAGCTCGGCATCGCCTCGACCACGGTGGAGCACGAAGCGGTGTTCACCGTCGAGCAGTCCCAATCCTTGCGCGAGCGGCTGCCTGGCGCCCACACCAAGAATCTGTTCGTGATGGACAAGGACGGCCGCGCCGCCCTCGTCGTTGCCAAGGACGACACGCGGGTCGATTTGAAGATGCTGGCGAAACGCCTCGGGCTCGGCCGCCTCAGCTTCGGCAAGCCTGAGCGCCTCTTCGACCTGCTCGGCGTGACCCCAGGCTCAGTCACGCCCTTTGCCCTGATCAACGATACCGAGGCCCGCGTCGTCGTGGGCGTCGATGCCGCCCTCCTCGCCTTCGCCGAGGTCAACTTCCACCCGCTGGAGAACACCGCCACCACCCGGCTCGCAGCCCAAGATTTCCTCCGCTTCATCCGCGCCTGCGGTCACGAGCCGCTCATTCTCCCGCTCTCCTGACCGCTGCCGGAGGCGTTGCTAAACCGGCAGTCGCGGCCCATCTTCCCGGTAAAATAGGGCGCGCGACCGGCTTGGCCTTGCCGCCTGCCGAGTATAGGGTCGCGAACCCCAGGGTGAGTGAGCAGCAGCATGGATACCCCGATCCTTTCGGAAGGCGCCGGCACAGCCGACGCCGATCTCATCAAGAACACGACCACCACGGATTTCATGCGCGACGTGATCGACGCCTCGCGCCAGGTTCCGGTGCTGGTCGATTTCTGGGCGCCGTGGTGCGGACCCTGCCGGCAATTGACGCCGGTTCTGGAGAAGGCCGTGCGCGCGGCCAAGGGCGCGGTCAAGCTCGTCAAGCTCAACATCGACGAGCACCCGCAGATCCCGGGCCAGATGGGGGTTCAGTCGATCCCGGCGGTGTTCGCCTTCCAGGATGGAAGGCCGGTCGACGGCTTCATGGGAGCGTTGCCCGAGGACCGCATCAAGGCGTTTATCGCGAGGCTGGTCGGCGATGAGTCGGCCGATGAAGCCGCCGACATGGAGGGTGCGGAAACCGCACTTGCCGCCGGTGACGTCAATACCGCCGCGCAAGCTTTCGGCGAGGCTCTGCAAAAGGACGCGGAGAATGAGCGCGCCGCGGCGGGGCTCGCCAAGTGCTACATCAAGACCGGGGATCTCACCCTGTC
>NZ_JBOHJB010000028.1:0-35212 GCF_050728395.1 Methyloceanibacter sp. | reverse complement strand
GATGTACTTGGTCGGCGGCTCGCCGATGCCTGCGGCCTTGAACACATCGTCGACCAGCACGCCGTCCCAAAGCGTGTCGAGCTTCGACCATTTGGTGACGCAGTGGATGTCACGGAGCTGGTGGGCCTTGGGCAGTGCGTTGAACTCTGCCCAGTTCCATTTGGCGACAGGCTTCGGCCCGACCTTGAGGGTGAAGGACCAGTCCTCGAGGCTGATACGAGGCGTGGGGCCGGCGGACAGAACGGGGAAGTCGGCGGTCAGCGATTGCCCAGGCGGCAGCCGCTTGGCGATGTCGGGCGTCTGCTGCCGTCCGGTAAATCCGCGGGTGATCATGCTTCAATTCTCTAATGCCAGACTCGACATCTTACAGATAAGCACACGAGGCCCTGCGCCACACGCATGTTAACCATAGCTTCCGAGCATCCCTTGGAGCATGGCTCATGACGAAAAAAGTCTCTAAACTCCCTCCGTCCAATACATGCAGTAACAGGGGGAATATCCATGAAATCGTATCGCGTTTTGTTGCTCGTCGCTTGTGCTTCGATGCTTGGCGTTGCCGGTGCGGCGCAAGCCGAGTCGGTCACCGTCACCAAGGCGGTGCAGGACGCTTGCGCCTGGGAATACGACAAGTTCTGCAACCAGTATGGGCTTGGCAGCGAGCTTCTCGACATCTGCTTCAAGCAGAACGCCCGCAACATGACCAAGGCTTGCGTCGACGCGCTGGTCGCGGCCGGCGACGTTTCGCAGGAATATGTCGATCAGCAGAAGAAGCTGTTGGGCAAGTAGGATCAGGGTCGCGTTCATCACATCCGCTTGACAGGAGGGTGGCAACGCCGGTGGTGCGAGGAGATGCCATACGCAAAGCATTGGTGTGTGCTGTTTCTATACAGTTGCTTGCGAGCGCGTCTATGTGCCTTGCCCAAGGTAGCGAGAAGCAGCGACCGTTCCCGCAGCTTATTGCCGACGGCTATGAGATCAAGGCCGTGACCCTAAATCCGGCCGAGGAAGGGAGAGGGAAGACCAACCACGTCCTCGTGACCTTGCAGAAGGACAAGTCGGTCGCCGTTTGCACCTTCGCCCCGCCGGATTGGGAAAACATGACCGACGCTGCCCTTGCGGACCCGAAATCGTGCGACGTTCGCTGACGGGTGGTCGTCGAGGCAAGCCAGGGCGAACTGCGCTCATCTCACTTCCTGGTTGACGAAGCGATAGTCCAACCTGTTGCGCAGATGCAAGCAAGCACACTTTCTTTAGGAGGAGGGTACGCATCGCCAAGGGAATCGCTTTAAACTCCGCCGTTCTCAATCGATCGCTTCAACGGGGCGGGGAGGCTATGTTGATGAATTCCTATTGCGCGAGACTGCTTGTCGGTGTCGTCTCGGCCGTTTGCTTGGCCTGCGCGGCGCAAGCTCAACCGATCACCAAGGCGGTGCAAGCGGCCTGCAAGGACGACTACAAGCAATTTTGCAGTGAATATGGGCTAGAGACCTCGGGTCTCAGGTCGTGCATGGACCGGAATGGGCACAATCTGTCCAAGGTCTGCGTGAATGCGCTGGTCAAGGGCGGCGAGGTCAGCCAGGCCGAGGTCGAGCGCCGCAAGCGGGCCGCCCGCTAGCAGGACGCGTTAGGCTTGCTCCAAGCTCAAGCACAACCGCGGCGCTGAGACGTGTCGCGGCAAACATTCCTTATGCTCGCATGGTAAAATCCTCCGCCAAAAGTAGTAGGGAATTCGGCTGGAGATGCGATCCTCCTCATGCTCCACTGTGGCCCGCCTTTTGTGCGGCGCCGTACCTAGATCGACCAGGACCGCAAAGAGAGGATCGAATGACCATAACCGGCGGGTGCCAGTGCGGCGCCGTGCGGTATCGAATCGAAGCCGAACCGCTGGTGGCGCGGATCTGCTGGTGCCGATTTTGCCAGTTCCTCGGCGCTGGCAGCGCCACGGTCAACGTCACCTTCCTGACCGAGGCCGTCAGCATCGAGGGCGCGCTCAGCGACCTCGTCAACACGGCCGACAGCGGCAACGTCATGCATTGCCGCTTCTGCCCGGTCTGCGGAACCCACGTCTATATCCAGAGCGAAAGGCGCCCGCATTTTTTCACTGTGCGCGCCGGAACGCTGGACGATCCGGAGATCGGCAAGCCCAGCATCACCATCTGGACCTCGATGGCCCCAAGCTGGGCGGCCATCGATCCGAACCTCCCGCATCACGAGCGGCAGCCGCCGCCGCCATCGCCGAAGTGAAGCGGATCGGCTGGCCGTCATCGGGTTTCTTGACGGGGAGCGGTGGCGAAAAAGGAAATTTGGGCACCCGCTGGAAGGCGGGTGCCCAATAGGGGAGGGGGAAGAGGTTGATGGTCATCAGCGTCCCCGGTTACGGCCTAGCGCCGCAAGGTCTAGCGCTGGCTGTAGGGGTTGCCGAACTGCTCGGCCATGGCCGGGGCAGTGGCGGCGGCGAAGGTGAGGATCAAAGCGGCGGCGAGGAAAATCTTCTTCATGAGAGGTCTCCGATCTTGGGGCGGCCTGTTGACCGAAGGCTCCAACCGGCTGGCCGTTTGTCCGATTGAACATGAACACATGTGGTCGGCGCCGGCTGGTTCTTCCAATAGCCGGCGGCTATGGTTTTCCTGCTTTTGCAGCACTGGATGCAGTCGTCATGCGATTGCCCTAAAGTTGCAGAAATCTATGGTCCCCCGGTCGGCGCAAGGCGCGAGACGCCCATGGCCTACACCATCAAAGTCAACGGAACGGATCGCAGCGTCGATGTCGACGGCGATACTCCGCTCCTCTGGGTGCTGCGCGACGTCATCGGGCTGACCGGCACCAAGTTCGGCTGCGGCATGGCGCTGTGCGGCGCTTGCACGGTGCATTTGAACGGCAGCCCCATCCGCTCCTGCATCACCCCGGTCGAGAGCGTGGGCGACGGGACGGTCACCACCATCGAAGGGATCGGGGACACGCCCGCCGGCAAAAAGATTCAACAGGCGTGGCTCGATCTCGAGGTCGTGCAGTGCGGCTATTGTCAGTCCGGCCAGATCATGTCGGCGTCGGCGTTGCTCGCGAGCAACCCCAAGCCGAGCGACACCGATATCGATGCGGCGATGTCCGGCAATATCTGCCGCTGCGGCACCTATCGTCGCATTCGTGAAGCGATCAAGCAGGCGGCGCGAACCACTCCTGGACAGTCGGGCTAGCCATGATCTTCGATCAACCAGATCCCGCAACTGATGATGCCGCCGGCGCGGCACCCGCCAAAGGTTTCTCCCGCCGGGGGTTCTTGCAGGCCGGCGCCGCGTTCGGCGGTGGTCTGTTGCTGAGCTTCAAGGTTCCGCCCGGACTCAGCGGTCTGCTCGCCGCGCCTGCCGATGTCTTCGCGCCGAACGCCTTCATCCGCATCGCAACCGACGGCAGCGTGACGCTGATCATGGCGCCGGTCGAGATGGGCCAAGGCACCTATACGTCGATGCCAATGATCATCGCCGAGGAATTGGAAGTGGAGCTGAGCCAAGTGCAGGTCGAAGCGGCGCCTCCCGACCGGAAACTCTACGGCAACCCCTTGCTCGGCGGCGATCAGGCGGACGGCGGCTCGACCTCGGTGCGCGCTTTCTTCGATCCGCTCCGCCGCGCCGGTGCCACCGCTCGCGTCATGTTGGTGGCAGCGGCCGCCGGGACGTGGAACGTCGATCCGGCGTCATGCCGCGCCGAGAAGGGCACGGTGCTCCATGTGCCGACCGGGCGGACGCTCACTTACGGAGCTTTGGCCGGCAAAGCGGCGACCCTGCCGGTGCCGGCGCAAGTCACACTCAAGGACCCGAAGGACTTCAAGCTGATCGGCACGCCGGCCAAGCGGCTCGACACGCCGGGCAAGGTGAACGGCACGACGGTCTACGGCATCGACGTCAGGCTGCCGGGCATGAAGGTGGCGACGCTGGCGCAGTGCCCGGTGTTTGGCGGCAAGCTCGCCAGCGTCGACGACAGCAAGGCGCTTGCCGTCAAGGGCGTCCGCCAGGTAGTGCGCCTCCCCGATGCCGTGGCGGTCGTCGCCGATCATATGGGAGCGGCCAAGAAGGGGCTCGCGGCGCTCGACATCACCTGGGACGACGGCCCCAACGCGACGCTGACCACGGCTGATATCGTGACTCAATTGGAGACCGCGTCGCAACAGCCGGGCGCGGTGGCGCGCAACACGGGTGACGTGGCCGCGGGCCTCGCAAGCGCTGCCACCAAGGTCGAGGCGGTCTATCAAGTTCCGTTTCTCGCGCACGCGGCCATGGAGCCGATGAATTGCACGGTGGATGTGCGGAAGGACGGCTGCGAGGTCTGGCTCGGAACGCAAGTGGTTGCCCGCGCCCAGGACGCCACCGCGAAAGTCACTGGGCTGCCCTTGGACAAGGTTCAGGTCCACAATCATCTGATCGGTGGCGGCTTCGGCAGGCGGCTCGAAATCGACGGCGTCATCCGCGCCGTGGAGATCGCAAAGCAGGTCGATGGTCCGGTAAAGGTCATCTGGACACGCGAGGAGGACATCCAGCACGACATGTACCGGCCTTATTTTTACGACCGCCTGGCCGCGGGCCTGGACGCGCAAGGGATGCCGGTCGCCTGGAGTCACCGGTTCGCGGGCTCCTCCATCCTCGCCCGCTGGGCGCCGCCGGTCTTCAAGGACGGACTCGACTTCGACACGATCGATGGCGCCGCTCAACCGCCCTACGCCCTGCCGAACATCAAGGTCGACTATATCCGGCAGGAACCGCCCGGCATTCCTACCGCGTTCTGGCGGAGCGTCGGCCCGTCGCACAACATTTTCGTGGTCGAAAGCTTCATCGACGAGCTCGCGGCCGCCGCGAAGAAGGATCCCGTCGAGTTTCGTCGAGCTTTGCTGGACGAGAATCCGCGGGCCAAGGCTGTGCTCGAGCTCGCGGCGGAGAAGGCCGGGTGGGGGCAACCGCTGGCGCAACGCGTTGGCCGCGGTGTGGCATTGCAATCCGTGTTCGGGACTTATCTGGCTGAGGTCGCCGAGGTCGCCGTCTCAAAGGACGGCGCGGTCCAAGTCCAGCGCGTCGTCTGTGCCGTGGACTGCGGCATTCCCATCAATCCCGATACCATCACGGCGCAGGTCGAAGGAGCCATCGTTTTCGGCCTCAGCGCCGCCCTCTATGGCGAGATCACCCTGAAGGGCGGCCGTGTGCAGCAGAATAATTTCAACGACTATCAGGTCTTGCGCATGAATGAGGCGCCTGTCATCGAGGTTCACCTCATCAAGAACACCGAGAGCCCGGGAGGAATGGGCGAGCCCGGAACCTCGGCGCTCCCGCCGGCGGTCACCAACGCCATTTTTGCCGCGACCGGTGTGCGGCTGCGCAAGCTCCCCATCGACACGAGCCTCCTCAAATCAACCTAAGTGTGCACACGAAGGCGTTCAGGCGTCGCGCCACTTGGCGAACGTCGCAGCCTGGCCGCGCACGGCGCCGTCCTCATCGATCAGCTGCCACACCACGCCGTCCTCGATAAAGAAGCGGCGGCCTGACTTGGCGATGCGCAAGCCGGAATATCCGGTGGCGAAGCCGTGGCGGGCGACGGCGTCGAGCAATCTCTGGCGATCCTCGCGGCCGACCGGCTCGGCGGAGAGGCGAGAGGGAAGCAAGACGATCTCGTCCCAGCCATATTCGAAGCAGGCTTGCGCCGCCTTGTTGGCATAGATGAAGCGCGGATCGGGATCGGTGTTGTGGGCGAGCACGGGGTGGCGCGCCTCCTCATAGAGCCATGCGGCGGAAAGGTGCTTGCCCGGCTCGAGGAAAGCCGGCTCGGCGCCCACGGTCCGCCGGTAGCTCGAGACAAGCAGGCCGAAGAAGTCAGGGTCGCGGGCCAGGTTCATCGCCGGACTAGCCAATCTTGCGGTTTGATGCGTTGAATTGCCACGGAGTGAAATTGCGGCGAACCGCCATCGGAGGCGGGAGCCAATTGAGGTCCTCGTGAATTAGTATTGAGGCGAAAGAAGCAGGAGATTTGGACGATGAGCAAGCTCGATGCCAGTAAGTCAGGGTCGTTCAAGGTCGGCGGCGAGATCAAGATCCATCGTCTCGGCTTCGGCACCATGCGCATCACCGGAAAAGGCATTTGGGGTCCGCCGGCCGACAAGGCCGAGGCCATCCGCACGCTGAAGCGCTTGCCTGATCTCGGCATCGACTTCGTCGATACCGCCAGTTCCTACGGGCCTGACGTCTCCGAGCAGCTGATCCGCGAGGCGCTCTATCCTTATCGCGGCATGCTGATCGCCACCAAGGCGGGGTTCCAGCGCCCGGGCCCCAGCGTGTGGGAGACTGACGGGCGCCCTGAGTGGCTGCGCCAGGAAGCGCTCAAGAGCTGCAAGCAGCTCGGGGTGGAGCAGGTCGGGCTTTGGCAACTGCACCGCATCGACCCCAAGGTGCCGCGCGATGAGCAGTTCGGCGCGGTCAAGTCGCTGCTCGACGACGGCATCATCCGCCATGCCGGCTTGAGCGAGGTGTCGGTCGCCGACATCGTAGCCGCTTCCAAGGTGTTCAAGGTGGCGACGGTGCAGAACCGCTACAACCTCGTCGATCGCGGCAGTGAGGACGTTCTCGACTATTGCGAGACGCATGGCATCGGCTTCATCCCCTGGTTCCCGCTTGCCGCTGGCGATCTCGCCAAGAGCGGCTCGCTCCTCGACGGCATCGCCAAGGCCCATGATGCGACCCCGAGCCAGATCGCGCTTGCCTGGGTGCTCAAGCGCAGCCCGGTCATGCTGCCGATCCCAGGCACCTCGAAGGTCGCGCATCTGGAAGAGAATGTGGCTGCGGTGAATATCACGCTGTCGGACCAGGACTTCGCCGCGCTCGACCGGGAAGGGCGCAAGGAATATCGCGCGGCTTAAAACGACCGGGCGGCCATGAGGGATTGGTAACCGATGTGAGCTAGCGTGGCGGCGCTCTAGTCTGTAAGGGTTGCCGCTATGCTGCGCGAGGAGCTGATCTTTGTTGGGACCTGCGACATCGCAGGGCAGGTGCGCGGCAAGGGATTCCCGGCGCGAGAGCTTGCCGCCCGCAAGAAGCAGGGCGTCGGCTGGACCCATTCCAACCTGATGCAGACGGCCTTCGGGCCGATCCTCGATACGCCGTTCGGCACCGGTGGCGATCTCATGGTGGTGCCGGATATGAGCGCCGAAGTCTGCGTCGATTTCGCCGACGGCTCGGCGGTCGAGCATTTCTTCCTCGGCGACATTCGCAACACCGACGGCAGCCCATGGGAGTGCTGCCCGCGCGAGTTCCTGCGCCGCGCCATCGCCGCGCTCGATGCGGCAAGCGGGCTCCATCTCATCGCCGCCTTCGAGCAAGAGTTCGTCTATACCGGGGTGGAGGACCGGCCCGGCCATGCTTATAGCCTCGGCGCCTGGCGGCGTCAGGGCGGGTTCGGCGAAAGCGTCATCGCCGCGCTCCGCGAAGCCGGGCTCAAGCCCGACTCGTTCCTTCCCGAGTATGGCCCGCGCCAATACGAGCTGACCATCGCCCCGCAACCGGCGCTGAAGGCTGCCGATCAGGCGGTGATCGCACGCGAGCTCACGCGCGCCACCGCGTTCCGCCTCGGCCACCGCGCCATCTTCTCGCCCATGCCGACGGCCGACGGCGTCGGCAACGGCGTGCACATTCATTTCAGCCTGCATGATGCCGGAGGCGCCGCCGTCACCTACGATGCGAAGGGGCCTCTTGGGTTGAGCGAGGTGGCGGCACAATTCTGCGCCGGCGTGCTGCACCATTTGCCGGCCGTCACTGCCATCACCGCGCCGTCGCCGGTGTCTTATTTGCGGCTCACGCCGAACCGCTGGGCACCGACCGCGATCGACATCGTCAAGCAGGACCGCGGCGCTGCGCTCCGCGTCTGTCCGGTGTTTGCTGGCACGACGCCCAAGAAGATCGCCAAGGCCTTCAACCTCGAGTTCCGCGTCAGCGATGGTTCGGCGAGCCCCTACATGGCGCTTGGCGCGCTGATTTTCGCCGGCGCCGACGGCATCGCGCGCAAGCTCACTCTGCCAAAATATACCGGCGAGGCGCCGCCTCTGCCGCATTCGCTTGGGGAAGCGCTCGACGGCATGGAGAAAAGCGCCGCGATCAAGGAATGGTTCGGCCCAACTTTCCTCGACGCCTATCTCCGCCACAAGCGCTCGGAGCTTGCCCATGTCGCTGCGCTCGAGCCGCCTGAGCTCTGCGCCCGTTACGCCGAGGTCTATTGAGGTTTGACCACGAGCTTCAGCACCTCGTCGGTCGAAAGCATGCGGCAATAGCCTTGAAAGCATTGCAGCGCCGCGTCGTGGCGCGCCTCCGTTTCGGCGGCGCAGGCGTCATGCACGCAATTCATGTAGTAGCCGCGGTCGGCGCCGTCTTTGACCACATGGTCGATGCACTGGTCGGTGAGGAAGCCGGCGACGAACGCGTCCTCGATGCCGATATTACGCAGGAGGTAGTCGAGGTTGGTCGAGTTGAACGCCGAGGAGGAGGTCTTGGGCAGTACGATCTCGTCGTCTTGCGGCGCGATGTCCTCGATCACGCGCGCTTCCCAGGAGCCCTTGGCGATGTTGAAGCCTGAGAGCTTGTAGTCGAGGCTGCGATCGCGCCCGTCTTTGGTCGAATTCTCGATCACGGTGTAGATCACCTCCAGCCGCGCGCGACGGAAGGCATCGAGCAAACTCCGGATGTTGGGAATGACGCGGGCCGAGGCTGCCGCGTGGAACTCCGGCTTGGACGCGGCTTGCGCCGGACCGTAGGTGCCGTTCTGCACGTCGACGATGAGAAGCGCGGTGCGCCCCTTGACGATGGGCCGGTCGCGGGTGAGGGGCTCTGGCATGATCCTCGTTTTGCGGCATCTTTTGCCCGGCAACAAGCCCCGGCAAGGCCTGTGCTAGGCTAGAGCATGATCAAAGCGGGCAGCCTCAAGCACGATTTGCCAGCGCGCCCACTCCCTAAGGAAATCGTGGACCTCGTTGTCGAGAGCCCCGCCTTGCGCATCGAACGCATCGTGTCGAGCGGGCAGGTGACACCTGAGGGTGAATGGTACGATCAGGAGACCGACGAATGGGTGCTGCTCGTTGCCGGCGCCGCGCGGCTGCACATCGAGGGCGAGGGCGAAGACCGCGCGCTCAGCGAAGGCGACTGGATCCTGCTGCCGGCCCATTGCCGCCACCGCGTGACCTGGACGTGCGCCGCGCCGCCGATGGTCTGGCTGGCCGTGCATTTTCGCCCGGACAGGCAGGCCAAATGACACGGTTAAAGGCGCTAGTGTGCAATAAACGCCGATGCTATCTATAGTTGCGTTACGACCATATCGTTTGTCGAGGAGCGAGTTATGTCTGAACTAGATTTGCACCTGGGGGACAACGCCGACTTCCACGACGGCGATTTCGCCAACGCAACCTATGTCGGCTTGAGCGTTTCTTTGCCGTTGCGCATGTCGAACCCCAGCAAGAAGAATCAGCTGATCATCATTACGTCGGCGATCGAGACCCTGGCCGACTGGCAAGCTCATGCCGTGACGATCGATTTCTTTTTTCTCGGATATCTCACGGATAAGTCCGGCTCCCCGACGGAACGGCATGTCTTTGAGATCCCCACCTACTTCATTAACGGGGCGCCGAGGCGCCTCAACATCGCGGTGGTTGGAAGGGGGCCAGGCCTCGAGGACGACTTCGTCCTGAAGTCGATCGAAGCATCGGGCTTTGATCTCAAACTCGGGTGGGTGTGACCCTCGATCCGCACGGAAGTCGCTAAGCCTAGGGTCGATTTTCGCCGAGGAAATGCCGGTAGAGCGCCATCGCGCGATTGAGGTAGGAGGCTTCCGGCACGGCGAGCCGCGAGACGAGGCCGTCGCCAGCCCAGGCGAGGCCGTAATAGCCCCACACCCCTGGGCTTCTGCGCTCGAGAAAGTGGATGGAAGTGAGATCGCCGGGATTGAACAGCGTGACGAGATAGCGGCTGACCGGGCTCACATTGTCGATGGCGACGACGAAGCGTTCCGGTCCGAAGTCCCGCACCCGCATCCGATAGACGACGTCGCCGGCGGCGCGGTTCTCGCTTTGCGCGAAATAGAGGCCGACGCCGCTTCGCATCTCGGCGAGGGTGAAGTCGGAGCGCGGGCGGCTCGCGTCGGGGCCTTCGAGCGCGCTCGCCTTGGTGATCAACGTTCGCCAGCCGCCCTCGGTCACCGACCAATATTTCAGGCCCTTCAGCGCCGAGACGGCGCCGAAGCGCGCAAGCAGCGCATCGGCGCTTCCCGTGAATGGAAAGCTGCCGGCGACGGCAACCAAGACGCCATCGCCCTTTGCGGTGAAGCCGGCGCAGGCTGGCGGCGTCCAGCCGCCGAGCTCGGCGCTCTTCCACACATGGCTGTTGGGTGGGGCGCCGGGCGCCGCATAGGCAGGAACCGGCTCAACGCCGGCACAAGGCGGAAGCGGCCCTCGCTCGGCGGCGCATAGACCGGCCGAACATAGGAGCACGGCGATGGCAAGCAGCGTGCGCAAGGAGACTGGCACTCTTTCCGACCTGGGAGGAAAGCCTAGCCTAAGAGCGCGGCTACTCTGCGGCGAGACCTAGGTCCGGACTCTCGGCGCCTGCTTCGCTGGCTCTATCCCCGGCCGAAACGCTCCATTTGCGTTGGATCGCATCATAATTGGACTCGAACGGACAGGTCACCGACACGCGCTGATCGTCGACCACGCGATAATGCGCCGCAAGCACCGGCACGCGGAAAGCCGGCTTCTCTCGTGTCACTCGCAGCAAAAGGTCCCAGTCCACCAGGCGGCTCAGTCCCTCATCGAATCCACCGTAGCTCTCAATGAGAGACCGGCGGTGCACGACGGTGTTGAGATCGATGTAGTTGGCGCGGAGCAGCCGGCGCCAATCGAACGCCTCGAACAGAATCGTGCGCGGAGCCTGGGGATGCGCTTCAGTCACGAGCGCCCCGTAGACGCAATCGATCTCGGCAAGCGCCGCGAGCGCGGTAACCGCGGCATCGAGAAAATGCGGGTACCACAAATTGTCGCTGTCGATATAGGCGATCAGCGCGCCATGCGACAGGCTGACCGCGCGGTTGCGCGCCGCGGCGTGCCCGGAAGCCTCTTGCACGACATACCGGATGCGCCGGTCGGGCAGAAATGCCGCGACCACCTCGGAGGTCCGGTCACGGCTGCCATCGTCGACGATGATCAGCTCCCAACTGGCAAAACTCTGGGCCTGGACGCTTCTGATGGCATCGCCGATGGAGGCGGCGCGATCGCGCGTCGGGAGCACGACGCTGACAAGTGGCACGGAAGGATCGGGGTGGCTGGCGGGGCCGATCAAGAAGGCTGGACCGGTCAGCCGCCGCTTGACCCGCTCGGCGCGGGCCTCAAAGTCCCTCTCGCCTCTGACAAGACCCGCAAGCTCCGTGTCGATTTCGGCCAGCAGAGCCTCGATCTCTCGCCGCATGACGTCACTGCCGGTTTGATCGGCGACCTCACCCATGGATCGTTCTATTCCTTGCTGATGAAGCGGGAGCGGTCGCGCATGGCATGATAATTTTCGCACGTGGTGCAGGGGATGTCATCGCGCGGCGGTTTCCGCCCGCTCAACATCTCGCGCGCGTAAGTCATATTTTCGTTATTGAGGCTCTCGATCAAGCCCTCGCTGAAGGCATTGCCGCCAAAATCCCCCCAAAAATTCCTGCAGCAGCCTAGAACTTTTCCATCCCAATTGATCTGCGGGTCATCCCAGAGTTGATGACAGATGCCGCTCGCATATTTCTCGCCATGGAGTTCCTCGAACTCATCACGCGTGGCCGGTATGCCTGTCTGGGCGCGGACGAACGCGTGATCGCGAATGGGTGAGAATTTGGAATCCCAGGTCAGCTTGGTGCGGAACTCCATGCCCAGCCGCTCCGCCATCTCACGGGCGATGGGGATTTCGTGCTCGTTGTGGCCGAATACGACGAACTGCCAAACAAGGTGGGGCAAGTCCGAGGCGTAAGCGCGCTTATGGGCGTTGATCCTTTCAATATTGGCGATCACCGCGTCGAAATCGCCACGCACGCGATAGATGCTGTAGGTCTCCGGGCTCGCGCCGTCGATCGAGCACGTCATGATCTTCACTCGATACCTAACCAGTCCTTCGAGAGCCTCCTCCTTGGCGTGGTTCAGGTTGACTCCGTTCTCCAGCGTGATCGGGACTCCCTGGCGATGGGCGTATTCGAGAATCCGGAGCAAATGCGGATTGAGAAATATCTCGCCGTAGTTGGAAATCTCGATGCGCTCCAGATTTGGGTTGAGGTCCAGGAGACGCTGGAAGTTCTCAAATTCGAGAAAGCCGCTGCCAACCGCCGGATGAATTGCACCAGTCGTGGTCGGGCACGAAGGGCAGCGCAATTGGCAAAAGGATGACGCCTCCAGCCTGATGCGGCGGGGAGAGACGGTGGCCGCCGAACCTGGTCCTCCATCGGGTCCTCGACGAACAAGGTTTTGCACCATTGCTTATCGCCAATATGCCGTCTGGGGACCGAAAGCTTTCGACGGGCGCAGCCGAACTCCCTCGATGTGGAGCACCGAGGGACATGATATTCAGAGTATGTCGAGTTTGGCCGGATGCGGCAAGGAGAGGCGCGCGGCTACTCTGCGGCGAGCCTCACATATTGGCCGTTGGCTACCGGGCAGCGCGCCCACAGCTGCTGCAAGGCAGCGATCAGCGCTGCCATCTGCGCGTCGGTGTGCACCGGCGACGGCGTCAGCCGCATGCGCTCGGTGCCGCGCGGCACCGTCGGATAGTTGATCGGCTGCACGTAAATTCCGTAATGCTCGAGCAGAGTGTCGGTCACCGCCTTGCAGTGCACCGGATCGCCGACCATCACCGGAACGATGTGGCTCGGATTGTCCATCACCGGAAGGCCGGCGGCGATGAGCTGAGTTTTCAGCGTGCGCACGCGCTCCTGCATGCGCACCCGCTCGACATTGCTTACCTTCAGATGACGGATGCTGGCAAGCGCGCCGGCGACGATGGCAGGCGCGAGCGAGGTGGTGAAGATGAAGCCGGGCGCATAAGAGCGGATGGCGTCGCAGCAGGCCTTGCTTGCGGCGATATATCCGCCCATGACGCCGAAGCCCTTGGCCAGCGTGCCGTTGATGATGTCGATGCGGTGCATCACGTTATCGCGCTCGGCGATACCGCCGCCGCGCGGGCCGTAGAGCCCGACGGCGTGGACTTCATCGAGGTAGGTCAGGGCATTGTACTTGGCGGCGAGGTCGGCGATGGCTTCGATGGGAGCGATGTGACCGTCCATCGAATAGACGCTCTCGAACACGATGATCTTCGGCGTGCCGCGCGGGTACTTCTTGAGCTTCTCCTCGAGGTGCTCGACGTCGTTGTGGCGGAAGATATGCTTTTCGCCGCCGCCGTGGCGGATGCCCTGGATCATCGAGGCGTGGTTCTTCTCGTCGGAGAAGATCACGAGACCGGGTACGAGACGCTGGAGGGTGGAGAGCGTGGCATCGTTGGCGATATAGGCCGAGGTGAAGAGGAGGGCTGCCTCCTTGCCGTGCAGATCGGCAAGCTCGGCCTCAAGCTCGACATGATAATGCGTGGTGCCGGAGATGTTGCGGGTGCCGCCGGAGCCGGCGCCGACCGTATCGATCGCCTCATGCATGGCGGCGCGCACCGCCGGGTGCTGGCTCATGCCGAGATAGTCGTTCGAGCACCACACCGTCACATCGCGAGTGCCCTTGCCGGTGAACTGATCGGCGGCAGGATAGGCCCCGCAGCGGCGCTTCAGGTCGGCGAAGACCCGGTAGCGGCCTTCGCGGTGAAGCGCTTCGAGGTGCTCGCGAAAATAAGTGTCGTAGTCCATCATCCTCAACCTGAACTCTTCGGCGACCCGGCTCTTTTGAACCACACCCGGCCACGGAAATATAGTGGCTCGGCTTCCTTCTTTGCCTGCCAAAGCGTCGCGCGTTTTGGTGAAATTGCCCAAAATCCCAACAAATCGCCCATGTTCAACGCCTCGGCCTGAAAGAGTGTCGGCAAGTCCTATAGCTGGGCTTTTCTGAACGTAAGCAAAACGAAGATTCGGCCTCGTTCGTTCGGAGAAGTCTTAAGGCTCGAAGCCCAGCGCTCCTTGACCTATCTCAAAGAGGGGGCGGGATCGGTCTCGCTAAAGCCCGCCCAATCGGTCATTGACGGCGGCGGACTGGGGCATGAGAAGCTGAGCCCCACCCGAACGGACAAGACCTTGGCTCGCAACCGGCACAAACCTCCACACAAAAGAACGCGGCAGAAGCCGGGCCCGGAGCAATCGGCCCCCGCGCAGGAGGCAAGTGAGGAGCCGCGCGCGGGCGGCGCTCCAAAGCGCGCGCTTTTCATTGCGGCCGGCGCCGCCGCCGCCATCGTGCTTGGCACCGGAGTGCTCTTTGCGCTCTACGGGTCGCCGACCAAGCCGCCGGATGAGGGCGGTCGTTCGGCACAAGCCCTGAGCTTCGTCGGCAGCGACACCTGCGCCTCATGCCATGGCGGGGAGGCGAAGCTGTGGCACGGATCGCAACACGCGCACGCCATGGCGCATGCCACCGAGCAGAGCGTGCTCGGCGATTTCAACGATGCGAGCTTCGACTACTTCGGCCTGCGCTCGCGCTTCTTCCGCAAGGACGGCAAGTTCTTCGTCGAGACCGACGGCCCGGACGGCAAGCTCGCACCTTTCGAGGTGAAATACACTTTCGGGCTTTATCCCTTGCAGCAATATCTCGTCGAGTTTCCCGACGGGCGGATCCAGGCGCTCTCGCTTGCCTGGGACTCGCGCCCCAAGAGCGAAGGAGGGCAGCGCTGGTTCCACCTCTATCCGCATGAGGAGATCCGCCACGACGACGTGCTGCACTGGACCAAGCTCAATCAGAATTGGAACTTCATGTGCGCCGAGTGCCACTCGACAGGCGTGCGCAAGAATTACGACGCTGCGAAGGACCGCTTCGCCACGACGTGGGCCGAGATCAGCGTCGGCTGCGAAACTTGCCACGGCCAGGGCTCGGCGCATGTGGCCTGGGCCAAGGGGCAAGGCGGCAAGGAGAACGACCCCGACAAGGGCCTCGTCGTGCGCTTCGACGAACGAACCGGGGTGACCTGGGCACACGACGCGAAGACCGGCAATCCGGTGCGGAGCGCTTCGCCTACGGATCTGCGCAAGGAGGTCGAGACTTGTGGGCTCTGCCATGCGCGGCGTGGGCAACTGTCCGAAGACTGGGTGCCGGGGCGGCCGCTCTCCGACACGCATCTCGTGGCGGTGCTCTCCCAAGGGCTCTACCAGGCTGACGGGCAGATGCTGGACGAGGTCTATAACTACGGCTCCTTCAAGCAGAGCAGGATGTATGCGGCAGGCGTGACCTGCAGCGACTGCCACGATCCGCACAGCGCCAAGCTGAAATTCTCAGGCGACCCGGTCTGCCTGCAATGCCACACCGGCGCTTACGCCAAGCCCGCGCATACCCATCACCAGGGGGTCAACCCGGCGCTGACCTGCGTGTCCTGTCATATGCCAGAGCGCACCTTCATGGTGATCGACCAGCGGCACGATCACAGCTTCCGCGTTCCCCGCCCTGACCTGTCGGATCAGTTCGAGACGAGCAACGCCTGCAACGATTGCCATAAGGACAAGCCGGCCTCATGGGCTGCCACGGCAATCGAAGGCTGGTTCGGACCTGAGCGCGAAGGTCTGCAAAATTACGCGCACGCCTTCCATGCGGCGTGGCACGACGAGCCAGGCGCTGCCACCCTGCTTGCCGCCGTCGCTGCCGATGCCAAGGCCCCTGCCTTCGCCCGCGCCGGCGCGCTCGCCGAGCTTGCCGGCCATGTTTCTCCGGCCAATCTCGGTCTGGCGCGAGCGGGACTGTCAGATCCCGATCCAATGGTGCGCATCGCCGCGCTCGACATGCTGGACAATGTGCCGCCGAACCAGCTCTGGCCGGTGGTTTCGCCGCTTCTGTCCGATCCCGTGCTTGGCGTGCGCATCAAAGCTGCGTCCCTGCTCGCGGGCGTCTCGGGCGATCGACTCTCGGGGGTTGACGGCGAGCGGCTGAAGCGCGCGACGCAGGAGTTTCTGGCGGCGCAGGCGTTGAATGCCGATCGGCCGGAAGCGCGGGCGACGCTCGGCGGCTTCTACGCAAGGCAGGGGCAGGCGAGCGAGGCGGAGGAGGAATACAAGGCGGCGCTGCGGCTAAGTCCGGCCTTTGGCCCGGCCGCGGCCAATCTCGCCGACCTCTACCGCCAGCTTGGGCGTGACGCCGATGCCGAGAGCGTGCTGCGCCGCGCAATCGAAGCCTCGCCCAAGGACGCCGGGCTGCATCACGCGCTCGGCCTCGCCTTGGTGCGGCTGAAGCGCCAGGACGGGGCGCTTGCCGAGCTTGCCAGTGCCGCCGCGCTCGAGCCAACCCGCACACGCTATGCCTATGTCTATGCCGTGGCGCTCGAGGCGAGCGGCCGCCGCGGCGATGCAATCCAGGCTCTCAAGGATAATCTCGCCCGGCACAAGGGGGATCGCGACACGCTCTCCGCGCTCGTCAGCTTCAACCGCGATGCCGGGGATATCGCGGCCGCGCTCATCTATGCGGAAGAGCTTGCGAAGATTGAGCCTGATAACACCGAGCTCAGAAGTTTGATCGAGACGCTGCGCCCTGGGGCGCAAGGGAAGCAGCAGTGACGGGCTTGCGCGCTTAGCGGTCTGTTTACCGCTTTGACCCTCTCGGCTCATCGAGCCAGCTCTGCGCTGCATGATCTTGGCCAGATGCAGCCGGTGCAGCTATAACCGTGCTGGATACTCACTTAGGAAGTGGCCTGACCCTTCAGGTCACGACAATCAGTCGCAGCAATCTGGAGGAACATGATGGCGGACCAGGCAATTACCAGAGACCAGCTGGCAAAGCTTTTGAACGAGGACCTTTCCCGCGAATATCAGGCGATCATCGCCTACGTGGTCTATTCGCAGGTGCTGAAGGGCGCCGAATATATGAACATCGCCGATCAGCTCGAGCAGCATGCCCATCAAGAGCTGCAGCATGCCCTGATCCTCTCGCGGCAGATCGATTATCTCGGCAAGATGCCGACCGTCACGCCGAAGCCGGTCAAGGTCTCGGAGAAACCGCGCGACATGCTGAAATTCGATTTGGATAACGAGAATGAAACCATCGTTAACTACCGCGAGCGAATTAGGCAGTGCGAGGCGCTCGGCGAGTTTGCCATGGCCGAACAAATCCGGGAAATTCTCGTGCAGGAGCAGGATCACCAGATCGATCTCGCCACCGCGCTCGGCGAGGATGTGCCGGACGTGAGCCGCTTGAAGGCGACCGGGGCGACCAAGCGGAAGCGCTGATTTCGGCTTTGGGGGGATTGAGGGAGCCCGCGTGGACCCCGAAACCAATTAAGGAGGAAATGACAATGGCTGCTCAAGCCACTTGGATGCCGAGCACCGAATATGGCGAAATTCACAATCGGGCCGAGCTGCCGGAAAGCGTGTTCGCCTTTCCGCGGCAACGCAAAGAGCCACTGACCGACGCCGGTCACGTGAAGAACGCGCTGGCGCGCTTCGATCAGGTCGAGGGTGTTTCCGACGCCGACCGCGAGCTCGCCTTCGCCAACATCAAGAAGGCGGCGCAGTATTACGGCGTCGACGTGAAAGAGAGCAGCTGGCGCGAACTTGGGCGCCGCTAAACACGAAGTGTCGCGACCGGCAATTTCGAGGGGCTGGCGTTCCGGCTGGCCCCTCGAATTTGCTTGAGGCAGCCTTCAGCCGGCCGCCGCGCCCGAGGCGACCCCAGTCGCGGTGGCCGGGGGCGCAGTCAGCTTGCGCAATACGGCATCGATCTCAGGCGGCACGGAAGTGAAGCGGACCGAAAATCGGGAGCTGCTCCCGGGCACGCTCGCCACCACCTTGCCGTAGAGCGTCCCAGGCAACTCTTGGTCGTCGGAGCCGATCAGCCGCATTTTCAGGTTGCTCAGCGGGGGGACCGGAGCCTCGAGCCGCGCCTCGGCCCATTTGCGGGCGAGCTTGGTGAGGGCTCCCCTGCGGGTCTCTCCGCCGACCTGACTCGATTCGACGACCTCGTAGCGGAGAGGAATTTCCTCGGGAAGCTCGGTGAGCGCCTCGCTCGTCTCGGTCAACAGCAGCTTGTACTTCCCGCCAATTCCCAGGACCTCGGAGAGGGTGATGGGGTGCTCGACTCCCTTTGCCTTCACCTCGATCTGCTGTCCGATCTTGAGACCGCGCCCGGCCTCGAGCCGGGTAGTCTCAGAGATAAGGATCTGGCCGCCTATGGTGCAGGATTGGATGCGGGAGGTGAGGTTGACCTGACTGCCGACCACGCCATATTTCATCCGCTCGGCCGAGCCAATATTCCCCACCACCACCTGACCGGTATGAATCCCGATGCCCATCTCGAGCTCGGGCAGATCTTCTTGCTGGTTCTGCTCGTTGATCGAGGACATGGCGAGCTGCATCGCCACGGCGCAGGCCACCGCGCGCTCGGCATCGTCCTCCTGCCAGACCGGCGCTCCGAACAGGACGAAGATCGCGTCGCCGATGAACTCGTCGATGGTGCCCTGGTACTGCTTGATGACCGAGACCATGGTGGTGAGATAGCGATTGAGCAGGGCCACCACGCGTTCCGGAGGCAGTCGCTCGGACAGCGAGGTGAAGCCGCGCAGGTCGGTCATCATCATGGTGATCTTGCGCTTCTCTCCCCCGGTCTGAAGTCCGGCGGGAGATTCGAGCACCGTGGAAACCACCTCGTCGGTCAGATATTTGCCGAAGGTCTCGCGAATGAACTTGTTGCGCAGCTCGACCTGCTCGGCCAGTTTCTGCAGCTCGGCCTCGACGCGTTTGCGGTCGGACACGTCGGCCCAGGATCCGACGATCTCGCTCGGATTGCCCGCATCGTCACGCATCACCGTCAAGGTGTCTTGGATCCAGATATAGTGGCCGTCGCGGTGGCGGAAGCGGTACTCCAAGGCGCCGCCGCCCTGGCCGATCAGCCCATCCATCTCGCTGAACACGCGGTTGGCATCGTCGGGATGAAGGCGTTTGACCCAGAACTTCTTGTCGTCGCGCATCTCCCACGGCGCGTACCCCATGATCGAATCGAGATTGTCGCTGACGAAGGTACAGGCGTAATCGCCGGTTACCTGCGTGGTGTAGATGATGGCGGGGCTGGCACCGACCAGAGTTTCCAGGTCGTTCATCACCGCCATGCGTTCGCCGAGCGCATTTTCCGCCTGTTTGCGCCCGGAGATGTCGGCCCAGGACCCGACGATCTCCAAAGGATTGCCCTGATCGTCCCGCATCACCCTGAAAGTGTCCTGGATCCAGATGTAATGCCCGTCGCGATGGCGGAAGCGATATTCGATGGTGCCGCTGCCTTGTTCGATCAGCGGCCCCATTTCCCCGAAAACGCGCTTGGCATCTTCGGGATGCAGACGCACGGTCCAGAAATCCTTGTCCTCAAGCATCTCCCAGGCGGAAAATCCCATGATGCGGGACACGTTCTCGCTGACGAAGGTGCAGGTGTAGTCGCTCGCCTGATTGGTGTAGACGATCGCCGGCGTGACCGTCATCAGGTAGCGGAGCCGCTCGCGCGCCGCTTTCAGTTCGGTGGTGCGCTCTTCCACGTGCTTTTCCAACTCGTCATGCGCCCGGCGAAGCTCCTCCTCCTCCTTCTTGCGGGTTCTGAGGTCGGTGGCAAAGCCGACCATGCCGGCCTCCTGGCCGTCCTTATCGAGGAGCACCGAAGCCGCGATCAGCACCGGAACGCTGTGACCGTCCTTCGCCCTCAGCACGCTCTCGTAACCGGAAGCCATGCCGCCGCGCTTGCGCATCTCGAGCACGAGCTCCCTCGATCGGTCCTCATTCTCGTAGAGCTGCGTGGTCGGGCGGCCAACGACCTCGCTGGCGCGATAGCCCAGCAAGGTTTCGGCGCCCTCGTTGAACAGCACGACATTGCCCAGCTTGTCGGTGGCGATGATGGCGTCGGGAGAGCTCTCGATCAGCCTCGTCAGGTAACGCTTGGTCTCCTGGATCTCGGCGTTCGCCTCGAGAGCATGTCGCTCTGCTTCCTTGCGCTCGGTAATTTCGGCCCAGGCGCCGACGAGCTCCAGAGGATGGCCGGAATCGTCATAAACGACCTTGAAGGTGTCCTGGATCCAAATGTAGTGACCGTCACGATGCCGAAAGCGATATTCGACGGATCCGCCTCCGCGCCCGATCATAGGAAGCATTTCGCCGAACGCACGCGGAGCGTCATCGGGGTGGAGATGATCGGGCCAGCCCTTCGGGTCGGTGGTCATCTCCTGTGGCCCATATCCCATGATGGCGCGCAGGTTCTCGCTGACGAAGGTGCAGGCGTAGTCGCCCGAGGCCTTGGTGGTGTAGATAATGGCGGGACTGACGGCGAGGAGGTACTGCAGCCGCTGGCGCGTGCCCTTCAGTTCTTTGGCGATCGCCTTGCGCTCGGATTCGAAGGCCTCGAGATCCTGGATTCGCTGGCGCAGGCTGGAGATCTCGTCGACCAGCTGCTTCTTGGTCTTCTTGTCGTCTTCGGCAACGGCTGCGGCCGGCAGCGGAACGTCCTGTTTGGGCCTACCCGTCCGACCTTCGGCTTCATACATAGCCAATGTCTCCTCCAAGGAGGATCTCGACCGCCGGACACACCGCTCTTGAGAGTCGATCTGCTTGGCGCCCAGAGCGCAGGCTTATTCAGCTCAAATCAATACGAATACCCGCTCGTCTGGTAAACTGTTTACCGCCATAGTTCATACGCAGCTGCGCCAACTTTCCCTGTCCTTGCTGTAATCTTAGCATGTATCCCATAACCGCACGAGTGGCCGCCAAGGGGCTGCAAACTGCACAGTTTTGAGTGGAGGTCAGTCTGACGCACGCGGCGGGACATTCAGGCGCCAATCGCAAGCAGATCAACCTCGCTTTGCAAGGCGGGGGGTCGCATGGCGCCTTTGCCTGGGGCGCTCTCGATCGCATCCTGGAAGATGGACGCATCGCCATCGAAGGAATCGTGGGGACCAGCGCCGGGGCCATGAATGCGACGGTCGCGGCCTATGGGCTGACGCTCGGCGGCAACGAGAGCGCCCGCCAGGCTTTGCGCAGATTCTGGGAGGCGGTGGCCGAGAACGGCGCCTGGTCGATCATGCAGCCGTCATGGATCGATCAGTTGCGCAGCCGGGGAAGCCTCGACTATTCGCCGGGCTGGATCGTGCTGGACACCTTGTCGCGGGTGCTCTCGCCATACCAGATGAACCCCGGGAATTACCATCCATTGCGCGACATCTTGCGCGAGCAGATCGACTTCGAGGCGTTGAGCCGATCCGACAAGGTCAAACTCTTCGTTTGTGCGAGCAATGTCATCACCAACAGGCTGCGCGTGTTCGAACATGGCGACATCACGGTCGAGGCCGTGCTCGCCTCGGCCTGCATTCCATCGGTGTTTCAGGCGATCGAGATCGACGGCGAGTATTTCTGGGACGGCGGCTATATGGGCAATCCGCCGATCTTTCCGCTCATCTACAACTGCGCCTCGACCGATGTACTGCTCATCATGGTCAACCCCATCCACATCGAGCAGGTGCCGCAGACGGCGCAAGCCATCCTCGATCGCATCAATACGCTCAGCTTCAATTCCAGCCTGATGCGCGAAATGCGCGCCATCAATTTCGTGAACCGTCTGGTCGAAAGCGGTTTCGACAAGGACGGCCAGCTCAAGAAGATGCTGATCCACTGCATCGAGGCGGAAGACAAGATGAGCCCTCTCGGCGTGTCGAGCAAGATCAATGTCGGGCGCGACTTTCTCAAATGGCTGTTCGAGCTCGGCCGCCAGCGTGCCGACATCTTTCTCTCGGAGCATTTCGACAAGATCGGCAAGGAGTCGTCGACGTCGATCGAGCAGCGCTTTCTCTGACCGTTCATCGAACTGTCACGCCGTCGGTCCGCGACCTTTGTGCGCCGGTTTCGGATACAAACTGAGCGCTAGGTGGGGTATTGTTGCCCGGTTCGAGTTGGGGGGTCCAGGGCCCCGGCGATGGCAGAGTCCCAAACCGCACAGTCTCAACGCTCTTTGGCGGCGATTCCGGTATTGGCGGGCCTTTCCCCGGCCGGCCTCAAGGACATCGAGCAGCGCTGCAGCTGGCGGCGTTATGAGCCCGGCGAGCCGATCGTCGAGTATCTCGACCGTTCCGACGACGTATTCTTCCTCGTCGAAGGCGAAGCTCGCGTCATCATCTATTCGCTGACCGGCAAGGTGGTGAGCTTTCACGATCTTGCCCCCGGCGACATGTTCGGCGAGTACCCAGCCATCGACGGCCGTCCGCGCTCGGCGAGCGTCGAGGCGCGAACGAGCTGCCTGGTCGC
This sequence comes from Methyloceanibacter sp., assembly GCF_050728395.1. Lineage (GTDB taxonomy): Bacteria > Pseudomonadota > Alphaproteobacteria > Rhizobiales > Methyloligellaceae > Methyloceanibacter. Next base: position 12,796 of record NZ_JBOHJB010000028.1, on the reverse strand, counting down.
TTTGATGCCGGCCGCCGCTTTTCGCGACCTCGCGGAAACCGAGCCGGCGGTGGCGCAGGCCCTGCTCAAGCAGCTGGTGGCGACGATTCGCCGGCTGTCGACGCGCGTTTACGAGTTCAGCGCGCACATCATGGCCATCACCGCGCGGCGGATCTATGCCGAGATGCAGGGCATCCGCGCCAAGGACACCTATCCCGATGAAGAAGTAAAAGCGTATCTCGTGGAAAAGACCTTCCCCAAATCAGCCGAGGAGATGACGCTCAAGCTCTCCAACGTTTCCGCTGCATTCTACGGATTGATGCTCGCCCATATCGGCGATCGATTCGGCTGGCGCGAGGCCGACACCATTTCCAAGGCCGTGTTCAGGAAGCTCGGCCAACTGAAGACGAGAGAAGCGCTCGAGCTCGGCGTCGATGTGCCGAAGGATTCAAGGGCGCCGGCGCTCGTGTTCATCACCGCGGTGCACTCGGCCTCGCCGGAATACAACTTCGAAGTCTTCGAGTATCTTCCCGGCGAGACGGTGATCAGGGTCTTCGGCGTCTCGAGATACGGCCGCATCGCCAAGAAACTCGACATCGAGCGCTATCTGAGCTGGCCCGAACTTTTGCCCTTTTTCGAAGGGGTCGCCGAAGAGATCGGCGTCAAATGCAAGGTCGAGGGCGAGCTCAAGGAACTCGGCGAGGAAGGCCGGTATGAGTGCATCTACCGGATTACCCTTTAGTCCCGCGCCACGAGGTTCCGCCTATTCGCCGGTCGCCTCGTGAACCATCCCGGCCAGGCGGTCGACGTCCTTGACCAGAAGCGCGCCCCTCTTGCTCTCGATGATGCCGATGCGCGACAGCCGGTTGAGCTCTCTGGTCACGGCCTCACGGTGGGTGCTGACGCGGCTTGCGATCTCTACATGGGTCGGCGCCGGGACGATGTGCGCGGCCTTGCCTTGGCGGGTGCCAAGGCTGGCGAGCCGCAACAGCTCGGCTTGGATGCGATTGTTGACGGCAAGCGTGCTGAACTCATAGACGCGCGTCGTGAGCGCGCGGATCTTGGTCACGAGTTGCGGCAGCAGTGCCTGCGCCACCTTCGGCTCGGTTTGCAACAGCTCTTGGAAGGCTGAAGCCGACAGTGAAGCGATAAGGCTGCTTCTTGCCGCTTCGACGCTTGCCGAGCGGGGACCGCCGTCGATGGCAGGATATTCACCGAACACCTCGCCTGGACCGAGATTGCGAAAGCTCACCGCCCTGCCGGCCACCGAATAGATGGTGACGCGAACCTCCCCGTCGACGATGAAGAACACGTCATCTGAAGCATCGAGATAGCCGACGATCGGATCTCCAGGCCGGCAGCGGCGCCAGGTGCAACGCTTGTGCAGGCGCTCGCGAGCCTCGGGGCTGAGCCCGGCAAGGATGGCGATGCCTTCGAGAGACTGTTGAAGCCGCCCAAGCTGCCTGTTCGCCGACTTGACCATTGCCGCAGGCTCCCGCGCCTCTCATTGCGGCGCGCGCCGCAACATACTCCAGTCCGGGCCGGAGAACTTGGCCAAAAACACTGCCGGTCACTTGCCGTCCTTCGCCTGTGGCAATTGCCACAGCGTGCCCCCGAGGGACGCATCAATCTCCCGCCAACGCTTCGCGCCCGAGATGGTCTTGCCGAGCGAAACCGAAGGAGATGGAATCGATGACTGCGCTCATTCATAGCCGCTTCTTGACCTTGGCCGCAGCCGGCGCCTTGGTCGCGCTCACGGCCAATCTCCCCGCCGGTGCGGAGGAGCCCTTGACCAAAATGGGCCCGGTCGGACCCAACGAGCCCATTCTCGCTTCGGTCGGCAGCCGGCGCATTGTCGCGTTCTATGTGCCGGACAACGGAAACTGCGGCCTGCAAGCGGTGGTCTGGGAGGCTTCGAACGATCCCTCCGGCGAGCCACGCTCGGCCGAGCGCGTCCAGGTCAGCCTGAAGCCGCAGCAGATGATCCGCATCGACGGCGACAAGAACCAGTCGCTCGATCTCAGATGCGGCGACGAGGCAAGCACGCTCGCCGTCGTCGACAGCAGCAAGCAAGTCGCTTTCGGCGCCAGGGAGTGAATTGGGCCAGAAGAGTCAGGGACATTGGCCTCTGGGTGGCGAGGCTGAGGGGCTTTCCGTTTCAAAGCCGTGGCCTTGTGCAACCGCCGAGATTGCGGCTATTGGCATGCTCGCGATCTGGTATAGTCCGGCCTCCCGGGCCCCGTGGATATCGACCAATGCGACTGACCAAGCAAACCAGCTACGCGCTCAGGATTCTGATCCATTGTGCGCTTTCCGGCGGCAAGCACGTCAAGGCGGCGGATATCGCCGCCGAACACGGCATCACCGAATTCAACGTGGCGAAGATCGTGCCGATCCTCGTGCGCGGCGGCTTCATCACCACGAGCCGAGGCCGCACCGGGGGGCTGAAGCTGGCGCGGAGGCCTGAGGAGATCGGCATCGGCGACGTGATCCGCGTCACCGAAGCGACCCATGTCGAGGCCGAATGCGTGGGCGGCACGACCCTTCCTTGCGGCATCAAGCGCGCGGCGCCGATCAACCGCATGCTCGGCGAGGCGGTAGAAGCGTTCATCGAGGTTCTGGACAAGCACACGCTTGCCGACCTGATCGTCGCCAGGCCGCGCGAGGCGGGTCTCCCCGGCAGAGCCTTGCGCCGGGCGCGCGCGGCGAGCACCGCCAGCCACTAGCGGCGAGCGGCTGAGGCTTAACTCGAGCCGACGTCCTGGGTGACATCTAGTGGCCGAGAGCGGGCAATGCATTTAACAGAGGTTCGCTTCGGATCACCATGATGCCGGAGAACGGTTGGTCGAGTTCCAGAATAAGGAAGATCGCCCCCGAGACCGACAGTGCGCAGATGACAAGCGACGCCAAAGTCGTCGCGTTGGCAGGCGCCATGAGTGAGAAGCCGGCGAACAAAACGATCATCCAGAGCAGCAGGACTGCCAGAAAAGGAACCGGTATCGAACTACCAAGATGCGAAAAGAGCAGGAATCGCGCTTGTGCCAGATCTGTGGTGACCTGAACTACCCGCTCCTTAAGTCCGCGTTGGGTGTCGTTGCTTGGTTGAAGCTCCTGGACCCGTTGATAGAAGGCTTCGCCCTCAGCCGATGCCTTGAAGGGAGTTGACTCAAGTGGCACGGATTGCCCTTCTCTCCAAATCCGGTCAACCATGCGTGGAATTGCTTGGCGCAGCGATGCTCGCGCGGTTTGAGCCTCATCTCCATATTTCGCAAGCAAGTTATCGAGCAGGATCACGTAAGCGGTGATCTGATTGATTTCACTCTCGCGTGCGTCATAGGTACCCTTCGCGCTCGCGACCAATAGCCCAAGCACAAGAGCCGCCAGCGTCGCTACCACCCCCATGGTCAGCTTTACGACTTCCTTGGAGTCAGAGCTGAGATGACCCTCTGGCAACAGTCTTTGCATGACGCTGCCGAGCCATATGCCGACCAGCGCCAGGGCAAATGCAATAAAAGAGACGACAATCGGAGACATACAATCCATCCCATCAATGCGAGAGCAACGCTTGTGAGGCTGAGACTGACACCAGTTCCAGGATCAATCCAGCTTCTGATAGGTGTTGTCGAGATCGTCCTGCACCACGGTCGCCGTCCCCTTGGCGCCGGCGACGATGTCCTGTTGCGGGACCATGGTGGAATAACGCCAGCCTGAAGGCAATTTCAGCTTGGTGCCGAGCGTGGGCAAATCGTCGTATGTCAGCGTCTTGTCGACGATCTGCGCATAGGCCTGCATGACATAGCGGCTGCCGTCCGGTCCTCCGAGCAGGAACACCGGGCTCCCGGCCTTGAAGCGATAGACCGTGTCGCGGTCGATGGTGGTTTCGCGATAGGGCCGGTGCAGAAGGTCGAACAGGCCAAGATCGATCGAGGCCCGCATCGTCAGCTCCATGCCGTCGACGTCGATGGTCTTGCCTGAGGCGCTCGCACCGGACGCGCTGATCTCGTCCATGATGAAATAACGCGGGCCGTTCATCAGCACCATGAGCGCGCCGAAGCGCTGCTTCATGGCGTCCTCGGTGATACCGTCCCAGATCTTCGGCGGGCAGTCGTTGTGGCTGAGCGTATTGTACACCGTGGCGGTGAGATGAAGCCCGTCGCGGACGATGGGGATGATCTCGCAATAGCGGGTGTTGCGCACGCTCTCGATGGTGTCGCCGACCTTGATGGGTTCGGCAGAGGCTAGGCCGGCGATTAGAAGGACTGCGATTGTGCTAGATCGAATGAGGCCCATCACCGCCTACCTCGCGAAATGGGAGGTTAGATTGAGAGCGTCGGGAGAAAACTATCCGGAAAAACATACCGGCCGGTTACTCAGATTGGCCACGGCGACGCTAATGATCGCATCGTTGGCTCACGCCGAGACGCCTGCGGTCCCGCCAAGCGGGGGCTACGTGACTGCCCTTACCGACTCAGGCTCCGTGCGCGGGAAGGTCTCCGAGGATGGGGAGGTCGAAGTCTATCAGGGCATTCCGTACGCGGCGCCCCCGGTCGCGAATTTGCGATGGGCTCCGCCACAGCCTCCTGCCCATTGGTCAGGAACCAGAGATGCATTTGAGCCCGGGAGTCCATGCCCGCAAACAGGCAGGCTCGCCGGCGTCAACGAGGACTGTCTTTACCTAAACGTTTGGGCACCCCACAAATCTTCGCACAATAAATTGCCGGTCATCGTTTGGATCCATGGAGGCACACAGATCGTCACGACCGGATCCGAATATGACGGACGCTGGCTCGTGACGCGAGGGACGCCCGTCATCGCGGTTACGATCAACTATCGACTGAACATCTTCGCATTCTTCGCGCATGCCCAGCTCACGGCTGAAGACGCTGCGATGGGGTCAGGCAACTATGCGACCCTCGACCAGCAGTTTGCGCTTCAGTGGGTGAAAAGGAATATCGCCGACTTTGGTGGCGATCCTGACAACGTCACGATCGCCGGCGAGTCAGGTGGCGGGCAGGCCGTCTGCATCCTGCTCGTGTCGCCTCAGGCCGCCGGCCTGTTCCAAAGGGCCATCACGGAAAGTGCGCCCTGTCAGGACCAATATTACCCGACGCTGACTGCGTCGGAAGAAGCAGGCGCGAAGATTGCCTCCGAGCTTGGCTGCAGCGACGTTGCCTGCCTGCGCAAGCTGCCGGCTGCGGCCATCCTCGCCAAGCAAACCGGCATTGCTCCGATAGGGCAACCAGCGACGGGAGCAGGGGCCTTTCCGTTGCCCATACGCCACGCGATCGCATTCGGTCGGTTCAACAAGGTGCCCGTCATGGAGGGCTCGACCAAAGACGAAGCGTTGTTCTTCGTGGCACCAGCTTACGACGGCGTGGGCAAGCTGGTGACTGAGGCGCAGTATCCGCAAATCATCACGACCCTCTTTGGAGAGTCGCGAACTCAGGCGATTTTGGAAAAGTACCCGACGGCAAATTACCCCACGCCGAGCTACGCCTTGGTGGCCGTCGAGACGGACTCCGCCGAGAACGGGGCGGCGACCAGGAACAGACTTGGAGCGTGTAACACCGAGCTGGCGAACCAGCTGCTCGCGCCTTGGGTGCCTGTTTACGCCTTCGAGTTTGCCGATAAAAACGCCCCTTGGCCCATTCCGCTGTTTCCGCTCTCTACCGGCGGAATGAAAGGGGCCGGCCACACATCGGAGCTTCCCTATCTGTGGAAGATGGACGTCACCTTGACCGACGCCCAGCAACGCCTGTCTACGACCATGATCAAGTATTGGACGAATTTTGCTGCACACGGCGATCCAAATGGCGAGGGATTGCCGGCGTGGCCAAAATTCACCTCTTCAAGCCCGCAATACATGACGTTGAGGACTGACCGCGTGGCTGCGGATTCGACTTTCAGGGATGTGCACAAGTGCAAATTCTGGTCCGAGCAAGGTTGGGCCAATCTGTACGGACCCTACGACACGCCTTTCCCGACGCATTGAGTGTGGGCTGAGGTTTTGGGAATGGTGCCCCAGGCCGGACTCGAACCGACTTGCAGTGGGCCGCAAGGCTCAACCAACACAGTTGCTATTTCAGGGGCGTCTCGCTCAGGGGCGCCTCATAGCGCCCGCCGAATTTGTAGTTGAGGCCAACCCGGACGATGTTGAACTCTGCCGGGCTCGCAGAGAATCGGTAGCTAACGGGGTCTCTGGGCGCGGGGTAAGTGGCGGTTCCCGAATAGACCTCGCCATCGAAGCGTACGAACATGTACTCCGCCTTGGCAGTCCAATTTGCCATCCAGGCAAATTCCGCGCCGCCGCCGACCGTCCATCCAGTATCCATGTCGCCTTTGGCGTCGATCAGGCCGCCGCCGCAGCGGGGGACGGTACTGCAAAAGTCATGATTGCGATATTCACCGTCGCTGAAGGCTACGCCGCCGGTGCCATATATGAGCCATCGATCCATGGCGAGGCCCAAGCGGCCCCGCACCGTCGACAGCCAGTTCATCTCCACACTGACGCGGGTGTCGGACCCCCAGTCTGCCCTTGAACTGTTCGGGATTTTAGCTGCCTGGAAATCGAACCCCGAAAAATCGGCTTCGATACCTGCGACGAGATTATTGAATCCGTAGTTGTACCCAATCTGACCCCCGCCAATGAAAGCGGAATCGGTCCCGACTTTGGTGACTTCACCTGGCACAGGGTTGGCCACGAAATAATTGAAGCCCTCGAGATCGACGGACGTAGAGTCACCACCGAATCCTGCGCCTGCATTGCCGCCGATGTAGAACCCCGTCCACGAGAAGGGGATAGCATCGGCGGCCGTCGGGAGTGCCAAAATGGCCAAGCCGGCGAGGTAAAGACTCCATCGAGCAGGCTTGTTCATGGTTGTTCCAGGGCTAGACCCAACGCCTCAAGCAAATCCTAAGCACTGTTTCGGAAAACCCGCTGTCACCTTGGTACAACAGGCCCGGAATTTCTTTCTCGGCCGGTTCATGTTGCCACCTTCGATCCCTACCGGCTGACGCCTGAAGCCGTTCCTGTCGTTGCAGGCGCGCTCGTGCGATCGAATCGGTCTTGATCGCTCTTGAGAAAGTGCCTCACTTCATCGAGAAATCGGCTCACGCCGGGGTCATTTTCCAGCATCAGATGATTGCGCCCTTCGAGCGCCACGAAGTGCGCGCCCGGAATGCCGGCGGCAAGCCGGCGTCCTTCTTCGAATGGCTGCGCCGCATCGTCGCGGCAATGCAGCACCAGGGTGGGGACGCGAACGCGCGGCAGCAGATCGACGACGTCGATGTTCTCGGAGGCCAGCCTGATGCGGATGGCGTTCTCGGGCGAAGCAGTGTTCTTCTGCAGGTCGTTGAACCAGCGCATCTGCTCGGGCGTGCCACTGGGCAGGAAGCGCGTCGTGAAGATCTGGCGAAACGCCGGGTTTTCCCGTCCCCAACCATGACGCATCAGCGTAAGCACCGCATCGGCCTGCTCGATTTCGCCGGGTGAGCCGCGTTTGCGGCGGCCGCGGGCAAATCCGCCGTAGAGCACCAGATGGCTGACGCGCTCGGGATGCCGCACAGCATAGGCCACCGAGACGGCGCAGCCCTGCGAAATGCCGAGCAAAGGAAACCGTTCGAGGCCGGCGGCTTCGACCACACTTTCCAGATCGCGCACGAAGGCATCGAAAGAGATGTCATCAACGTGCCAGTCCGACAGCCCGTTGCCGCGCGCATCGTAGCGGATCAAACGATGGTCCGCGGCCAGCGCGTGCAGCAGATGACTCCAGATCGGGCTCTGCCAGTCGGATTCCAGATGATTGAGCCAGTTGGCTGTCTTGAGCAGCGGCGGCCCCGCGCCGACCTCGGCGTAGGCGATGCGGATGCCATCCGACGCGGTACAGAAACGAATCTCCTGCCGCAGTGCCGGCTTCGGTGTGCTGTCCGCTGTTGCGGTCGTGGCCGCCGCCGGGACCGGGTCAGTTGATTCCGCAGGACTCGACCCTTGCTCCGAAGCGGCCGGTGAATCGAGGTAAAGCCGATAGCCGAACCTAGGCAGGGTGCGGAGCGCCGCTTCCATGCCTCCCTGGCGAAGGATACCGCGAGCGAGGCTTGCCGCGCGCTGCAACGAGGCCTCGGTCACCGTGACGCCAGGCCACAGCGCGTCGAGCAGTTCTGCCTTGCTCAATGCCCGGTCCTGATGCCGCAAGAGAAGGGCGAGGAAATCGAAGACCAGGGGCTGCACCTCGATCTCGTTCCCGGCGAGACGGAGGCTGCGAGAGTCCTCGTTCAGCTCGAACCCACCGAAACAATGGACCGCCATGGGCAGTGCCTCCTTGCAGCGGCACTAAGCAAACGATCAGAAGAACATAAGGCCGGGGTAAGGACACCCGGCCGTCCCTTCCTGTCAATCTCGGTCTGCCTCGCGGTCAAGGTTATCGGAAAACGCCCCGGGCAACGAGAAACCTCGAAGGAGAGACAGAAATGGACCTCGATGTCATCCGCCGGCCGAGTGATGTGCGGTACGGCTCGCAAAATGTCCCCGCAGCCGAGCGCTGGCAAAGCAGACGAGCGGCACCGTCGGAACCAGCCGACCTCGCATTTCACGACAAGAAGACGACAGGCGAACTCACGAAGACGATCGCGAGCAGCTTAAGCGCAACTCGCTGCCGCGATCGTGTCGCGACCGCCATTCTTCACGCTGCGGGCCGGAGCCCTGGGCGCTGGTGGCGCACTTACATGGATTGGCGCCTGCAGCGGATGGCCATCGCGCAGCTCGGGCATATGTCCAACTGCGAGCTGAAGGACATTGGGCTCAACCGCGGTGAGATTGAGGCCGGTGTTCGGGGCGATCTGGCCCGCGACCCCACCCTTGTACGGCGCGGAGTGCGCCAGCGACCCCGGCAAGAAGTAGAGGTGCAAGTCGCTTGCAGTGAAGGAGCAGCGATCCACATCGGCCCCGAGCCGTGCTGTCCTGATTCGAGGGAATGGTGCCCCAGGCCGGACTCGAACCAGCACGCCCTTGCAGGCAACAGATTTTGAGTCTGCCGCGTCTACCATTCCGCCACTGGGGCACGAAGCGATACATGGGGCAAGCAAAAGCCGGGGTCAACCGCACGCTCGTTCGCTCCGCCGCCAGTGCCGGCAAGCCTTAGTCGGCAGACAGGACGTTGAAATAGCGGATGGGAAACGACCCCCGCTCAGGGCGCATGTCTCTCTCCGGTTCGGTAGTATCAGTGCGGCGCGCGCCGCATCATCGCGAGCACGTCTCCGATATGCGAGAGCACATCGTTGCAATTGACCTCGGGATCGCAATAGCGCTGGACAAGGTTCATGTTCACCTCGCCGCCAGCCGCCTTGATGCACTGCGTCCGGAAGGCAGTGCAGGACGATGCGCGTTGCGTCCCAGGTTGTGCCTCTTCTCGTCAAGGTCCTGACGTACTCTTCGGGGGTGTTCGCGCTATTAATCGTCTCGACGGTCAGAGCCGATCTCTCCATCACGTCGATTCGTTGCGGGTCGATGAGGGTCACATCGAACCTGTAGTCGCTGGATTCACTGGGCTCACTCCCCTCCGCGCATTGTATGGCGAAGGCCGCATTGGCGCCCTTTTTCCGGCACTTACGAATTGCAAGCCCAACCGTGTGATTGTCTTCGTGCCAGAATTGTTGCTTTAGGACGATCGCGTCGCCGTCGAAGACACCGGGGCCGATGTCGCGATTGAGCACCGCGATGGCATCATACTGAAGCTGGCGATTGTCGCCTTTCGCCTGCCAGGCGGCCCCGCAATCCGCCGGGGGATTCTTGTAGGTTTCCGAGAGCAGTATGCGGTTCAATGCCACGTAGAACTCAGAGCATCCCTTGGCCAAGGCGGTATCGAGAAAATCTGCATAGAGCGTTCGAGCCGAGATGAACTGGTCGAGCTCGGAGCACCCTTTTGTCTTAAGGGCGTCCTTCGCCTCCGAGAAACTGCTCAGAAGCTTGTTGCCATCATCGGGGCAACTCTGAGCGGAGGCGTGTTCGAAGGTCACACAGAGCGAGGCTGCCAACGCGACGCAGACTGTTGCAGTCAACCGCATCGTACGGCTCCCGCTGGGCCTCACCGATAGTTGTTGAGACACTTGATACACTAGGCGCCAAGCGTGTTCCACCTGCGGAAGCCAAGGCGTGCGCGGGCTTGGCTTGCCCGGATGGACAAGTAGCGCTTGCAAGGCTAAGCAGGCGGAATGCTACGGGGCCTCTACGACAGAGTGGTCGAGCTCTCCAAAGGGCGTTATGCGCTGCCGGCTCTGGCCGCCGTGTCCTTTGCCGAAAGCTCGTTCTTCCCCATCCCGCCCGACGTCATCCTCGTGCCCATGGCGCTCGCTAATCCTGCGAAGGCGAGGCTCTATGCGCTCGTCTGCACCATCGCTTCGGTGCTTGGCGGCATGCTCGGCTACGCCATCGGCGCGCTGCTCTATGACACGCTCGGCCATTGGCTGATCTCGCTCTACGGCTACGGCCAGGGGATCGAGGCGTTCCGCGAGGCCTATGCCAAATGGGGTGCGTGGGTGATCCTGATCAAAGGGCTCACGCCCATCCCGTTCAAGATCGTGACCATCGCTTCGGGCTTTGCCGGCTATGATTTCTTCATGTTCATCGTGCTGTCGTTCATCACCCGCGGCGCGCGCTTCTTCCTCGAGGCCGAACTGTTGCGCATCTATGGCGAGCCGATCCGCGGGTTTATCGAGAAGCGCCTGACCCTTGTCACCACCGGCTTCCTGGCGGCGATCGTCGGCGGCTTCCTCATCGCCAAATATGCCTTCTAGGGCCGCATCAGCCGACAGGCTCGCCGGCCAGCTGATGCTGGTGAGCGCGCTCGCCTTCTCGATCGCATTTGCGACCATCTTGCTCGCTCACATCTTCGAGCGCTTCGGCTACGCGCCTTGCCCGCTCTGCCTGCAAGAGCGCTACGCCTATTATTTCGGCGTGCCGGCGACAGTCGTTGCCTTCTTCGCCGCGCGCGCCGAGTCGTTCACGCTCGCTCGCGCCCTGCTCGTGCTGGCCGGCCTCGCCTTCCTCGTCAATGCCGGCGTCGGCGTCTATCACGCAGGCGTGGAGTGGAAGTGGTGGGCCGGGCCGACGACTTGCGCCGGCGGGACTGCAGTGGAATGGGGCCAGGCCGGCGTTGCCGGCGCCATCGAGCATGCGCAAGTGGTGAGCTGCAGCGAGGCGTCGTGGCGCATGCTTGGCCTCTCCTTCGCCGGCTGGAACGCGGCGATCTCGGCACTTCTCGCCGGCATCACTGCCTATGGCGCAAGCTTGCGGCGCTAAAGCCCCCTCTCCCCAGCGGGGAGAGGGTTGGGGCGAGGGGGCTCCAATGTCAGATCGTCGACACTCTTCCCCCACCCGGCGCGCAAGCGCGCCGACCTCCCCACGAGTGGGAGGTATGGGTATCTGGTGGAGCGCCAACAATCTCCATCCCTCCCCTTGACGGGGAGGGTGGCTCGGCCAAGGGCCGAGCCGGGTGGGGTGTGAGTCTTCGGCGCTAGACCCTCATGCTTCGTCATTGCCGGGCTTGACCCGGCAATCCATTCCGATGTGTCTCCACGCGCGGAGAGGTAACGGCATGGATGCCCGGATCAAGTCCGGGCATGACGAGCAACCGCTAGGCGGCTTACGGCTCGAGCTCGGTATCCCAGTAGAGATAGTCGAGCCAGCTCTCGTGCAGATAGTTCGGCGGGAACAGCCTCCCGTTGCGGTGCAGCTCGAACACCGTCGGCCGGTAGGGCTTCTGCGAGGGAAACATCTTGGCTTCGTTCGGCAGCTTGCCGCCCTTCTGGAGATTGCACGGGGCGCAGGCGGCGACCACATTGTCCCAGCGGGTCATGCCGCCACGCGAGCGCGGCACCAGATGATCGAAGGTGAGATCCTCGTCGTCGCCGCAATATTGGCAGATGAAGCGGTCGCGCAGGAACACGTTGAATCGGGTGAAGGCGGGATAGAGCGCCGGCCTGATATAGGTCTTGAGCGACACCACGCTCGGCAGCTTCATCTCGAAGGAGGGGGAGCGTACACACCGGTCATATTCGGAGACGATATTGACGCGGTCCAGGAACACCGCCTTCACCGTGTCCTGCCAGCCCCAGAGGGAGAGAGGGTAGTAGCTCAAGGGCCGGTAGTCGGCGTTGAGCACGAGGGCGGGAAACGAACCCGGCGAGGCGGAGGCGGTGGCGACGTTCAAGGCAGCTATTCCTTCAAGCTTGCCCGTCGCACTCGGGTCACGCGCGGGGATACTATAGGGACGTGTCAGCTCTGTGAAGCACCCTAGATGCGGTAGAAATTTTGGCTAGAGGAACGAGATCATGGTTGAGCAGGCGACAGACTTGGGCGGCCGAATCATTCCGGCTTTGCGCTATCGCGATGCGGCGGCAGCCATCGATTGGCTCTGCGCGGCGTTCGGCTTTGCGCGGAAGATGGTCGTGCCGGCGGAGGGCGGAAAAATCGCCCATGCCGAGCTGAACCTCGGCAACGGCATGATCATGCTCGGCGATGTCGAGACCGAGTACGGACGTTTGGTCGCAGCGCCCACGAAGGGCGAGCCGGTGACGCAAGGCATCTATGTGGTGGTCGATGACGCCGATGCGCATTATGCACGGGCGAAAGAAGCAGGAGCCGAGATCGTGATCGACATCAAGACGCAGGACTATGGCGGCCGCGACTACACGGCCAGAGACATCGAAGGCCATGTCTGGACCTTCGGCACCTACGATCCTTGGGCTGCTTGAGCGCTCGGACACCGATCGCTCGGCAAGTATTTTACCTCCCCCTCGCGGGGAGGTCGGCGCGCTTTAGCGC
>NZ_JBOHJB010000027.1:0-35500 GCF_050728395.1 Methyloceanibacter sp. | reverse complement strand
CAGTTGCGGTGAATAGCGGCTTGATCCTATTCATTAGCTTTAGCTTTCCTTTTGGATGGGGTAGTGGCATCAGAAAAGGAAAAGGGGATCGGCTCGAAGCTGATCCCCTTAACCGTTGGCATCGTCAATCCTCCCAGGATTCTCAGGACAATTTGGCGGCTTGCTTAGACTTCAGCACACCTGCCAATTGGCCCATAAGATAGCCAAGCACAGCGCCCAAAATGCTGGAAACAACTATGAGGAAGAGTGGGTTCGAGTTGTCAGGGGCGGTTAGTGCATCCAATTTGCCCGCTGACAGCGTATAGCCGACCAGCGCGGCATAGCCGAAGACATTGGCCGGGACTGCGGAGAGCAGATCGACCGACGCCACGATGACAAGAAAAAAGGCCGTCACACCGACAACGATCGCGGGCCAAACCGCGCCTAAGCTCGGCACCGGGACTTTGGCAATGATCAAGAGCGCGACCCAGGCGATCATCGCGCCATAGATCATGCCGACAATTGTCTTCGTCAGCGCCTTGGTATCGCCGCCGGTAGCAAAAAAGCAGCCAGCCGCGATAAAGCCGGCCCAGACCAGAGCGTATCCGGCTATGGGGCCGAGCGCCATCAGCGCCCAAATGCCACCGAGTACGGCGACACTGACTGAAAGTGCGAGCAATTCCGACATGGACGTTTCTCCTCTTAGATTTGCTTGGGTGGTGGAACAAGAGCGGTGTTCTTAGCTCACGGGCGCTTTTGGCCTGCGGCAGGCTTCTGTCTTCGATGCGCATCTTGACGGCGAGCCCAAATCCACCACCGTCACGTGGACCGATGGAAACCGCGCAGGTGACTTTGGCCGTGCTCGCGTCCTGTTCGTGCTGCTTTGCCACAAGGTCAAGCGCGCCACCGAAATAGGCGGCGTATCCCGCGGCAAAGAGGTGCTCGGGCGTGGTTGTTCCCGGCTTACCGGGCCGCCCATCTCCTTCGGCACCGACAAATTGGTCCCGACCAAACCATCGCTAGCCTTGAAGTAACCGTTGCGGCCGCCCGTGGCGGTCGCAGTTGCGGTGAATAGCGGCTTGATCCTATTCATTAGCTTTAGCTTTCCTTTTGGATGGGGTAGTGGCATCAGAAAAGGAAAAGGGGATCGGCTCGAAGCTGATCCCCTCAACCGTTGGCATCGTCAATCCTCTCCGAGATGGACCTTTGGGACAGGCTAGAAGAAGATCACGCCGCCAAGCTGGAAAATATCGAGAGCATCCCAACTGGTTTGCAGGCTCTTGCCGAACTTGCCGTTGGCGTAGCAGGGGCCGCTTGAGCTGCCGACGCAAGTGGTGCCAAGATTAATACCATTGAGGTTGAGGTCGAGACGCTGCCACCGAGCGAAGACGTGCATGGACGCGGAGTCGATTTCCTGCACCACGCCCACGCCATAGCGCCGTACCTCAGAGCCAGTCACGATCGAATCGGTGACGAGGGCGACGCCCTTTGAGGATCCCCTGGTAGCCACACCAGTCGGAATGAAGGCTTCGCAAAAGGTGTTACCGGCGGAGGTAAAGAAGTTGTCGCCACCTGGCAGTCCGCAGATGCCCTGGTACATGTCGTCATACTGGGCCCACTCACCGAAGATAACGGTGGTGCCAACCGGCATGTATTTCTTCCGGACCCCGAATTTTGTGTACCAGACATTATTGTCGTTGACGTCGTTGTCGCCGATTTTGCCGCTCTTCAAATTGATGGTCTTGTACTGGGTCCCGTCGTTCTGCTCGTTCTGATACAGGCCATAGAAAAACAGGCCAGTGGGAACATGCATGATCGAGCCTCCGACCTGGAAGAGGCCGGTATCCTTGCGATAGCCTTGGAACGGCGTGCCGCCGCCACCCAAGAACCCAACATTGGTGCAACCGCTCTTGCCAGGGGCAGAGCAACCTTCATCGGTCTCTGAGGTCCAGGCGATCGCCGCCTGACTCTTCCAGATCTCCGTGTCGAGATCGTATTTCAGGGCGACGTCCCACATGTCGTCTTCGCCATAGGACGTCGATACGCTAAAGCCGGCCCACGTCGGGCTGTCGTAGCGGACATTGTTGTTGGGATAACCGTTGCAGTCGGCGCCAATACCGCCGCCACCAGTCAAGCAGGTCATGACGCTGAACCAAGTGAAATCGCTTGCGAGATCGTTGGAATTTCTAACGCCCTTCGGCCGAATGAGCATGCCGACGCCATCGTACAGCACCGCGTTCGACTCGATTGCGGTGCCGGACAGGTCACGCAGCACGAGCAGATTGTCCGTCGGCTGGCGGGATTGACCCCAGTTCAGCGTGCCCCAATTGTCGCTCTTGACCCACATATAGGACAACAGCGTGTTGATGCTGCCGAAGAGGACGCAATTGTCATTGAGCTGGTTCTCGCAAAAGCCGACCGTGGCGCTAGTGCCGGGCACCTCGACCTGCATCGTGTAACCGCCGGACCAGCCGGGAGCGATGTGCGCGCTACCCGAAATGTTGATGTGGCTCGACAGCGTGTTGTCCCGATCGCCGACGTAAAAGTTTTGCTCGTGACCGTCGTCCCACCACGACCCGCGCTTGGTCACCCACCCAGAGATGGTCACTGAGACCTTCTTGTTGCCCTTGCGGACGGTGGTCGCCTCTAACTCAGCTACCCGATCCTCGAGGTCCACGCAGCAGTCACCCCCAAGATCCGCAGCCTTCACCGGGCCGGCGCTCACGGCCAAGCCGCCAAGCATCATGCCAAGCGCAGCCGCTACGGCGGCGCGGCATGGCGTCTTTGTTAGTCCCCCAACCATTTGGTATTCCCCCCGTCGAGTTGCAGCCTTCCCGTCAATCGACAACACACTCAATGGGGGATACGTTATATATGGCGTATTTATATGTCAAAAGTTTTAATAGCTGGAAGAGGCCATTTTCGGGGACATTTTTGACTTCAGTGACAGGAATGCCGCAGCGGATCAGACGCGCACCATCGGGCCGCCCAATCGTGTCGATTCGCCGCCAGGTGTGCTATTTGGGAGCGCGTGCGAACATTTCTTCTACGTGGTCCCAGTTGATGAGATTGTCGAACCACGCCTCGAGATATTTCGGCCGGAGATTGCGATAGTCGATGTAATAAGCGTGCTCCCACACGTCGCAGCCAAGCAAAGGCCAGCCGCCATGAACGAGCGGGTTCTCGCCATTCGGGGTCTTGGTGACCTCGAGCTTGCCGTCCTTCAGCGTAAGCCAGCACCAGCCTGAGCCGAATTGGGTCTTGCCGGCCTCGATGAAGGCATCGCGGAACTTGTCGAAGCCGCCGAGGTCGCGGTCGATCAGGGCAAGCACCGAGCCCGGCACTTTCTTGCCGCCGCCGCCCTTCTTCATCCAGGGCCAGAAATTGTTGTGGTTGAAGTCTTGCCCGGCGTTGTTGAACACGCCCTGGTTCTTGCCGTAGCTCGCCTTGACGATCTCCTCGAGACTCATGCCCTCGAAACCGGAGCCTGGCAGCAGCTTGTTCAGCATGTCGACATAGGCCTGGTGATGTTTGTCATGGTGATAATGAAGCGTTTCCGCCGACATATACGGCTCGAGCGCTTCGTAGGCATAAGGGAGGGTCATCAGTTCGAAGGTCACGGCAGCTCTCCTTTGATCGCGTCGCAACAGTTGGTGGGCTGCGAACTGTCGTTTCGTGCGGCCCTCGCCCCTCACTTCTTAGGCACGCTTCGCGCGTTCCAACGCCTGGAGAAAGGCCGGCACGACCTCATAGAGATCGCCGATAACACTGTAGTCGGTCTCCGCGTGGATTGGCGCCTTGGGGTCGTTGTTGATTGTGACGACAGTGCGCGCACCTTTCATGCCAACAATGTGCTCGATTTGTCCGGATATTCCGCATGCAATGTAAAGGTTGGGCTTCACCGTCTGACCCGACAATCCGACGCGGCGGTCCGTAGGCAGCCAGTCGACATCGCCCGTCAGAGGTCGCGAACCGGCAAGAACACCACCGAGAGCGCCAGCCAGCGCGTCGAGCAGGGCGAGATCCTCAACCTTCTTCACACCGCGCCCAGCAGCAACGATGACCTCAGCCTTGGTCACATCGACGGCGCTCCTGACGCGCGGCGAAGTCGCCTGGATTCGGACGCGGGGCGGTGGCAGCGTGACCGCAAGCTCCCTGATCGAGCCACGCACTTCCTGCACCGGCTCCGCCTTCGGAAAGCGACTCGGCGGGACTGATGCCACCTGCGGGCGTCCCGAGAGAAGCTGCGTGGCCGTGAAGCGGCCGCCAAAGACGCGCCTTTCGATTTCGAGATCGCCGTCCTGAACCCGGCGCAATGTCATGCAGTTGCTCGCGCAGGGAACCTCCAGGGCTTGGGCCAAACGCGCCACGACGTCGTTGCCCATGCGCGTGGCGCCGATCAGAATTGTGTCCGGATCCTTAACTTGCACTGCCTCACGCAGCGCGAGGGCGAACTCTTCCGCCCCGGGCGGCGCCGCGTCGGCAGTTTGCATCACCATGGCCTCGTCGGCACCCCGCGTCAGGCAATCCTGCGCCAACGCGGCTGCATTCGGTCCGATAGCGACAGCAGTCACGCGACCGCCCGCCGCCCCGCCAAGCGCGCGGCCGGCTGTCAACAGTTCGGCGAGCGTATCGGCGCCCTCGGCAAAGATCAGTATCTTCGCAGTGTCCGTCACAATTTCACCTCACCATCGGCGCCCAGCAGGGAAAGAAGATTGGTGGCCATTTCCGCCGGAGTCTTGCCGACGATGATGATCCGCTTGCGCGAGCTCGGCGGTGCTGTGACATCGGTGGTCCGCAGCGAGGCACCGTGCCCTAGGGCATCAGGTTCGAATCCAGGAACGTCACTGAGCGCCATCTCCCGGATCGGCTTGTTGCGCGCGCCCATAACCTGCAGGACCGTCGGGATTCGAGCCTGATTGATCTCCGTCCCGACGGTCACAAGGGCGGGGAGATCCGTCTCCAGCGTTTCGGAACGGTCCTCGGTGACACGATTGACGATGAGGCGACCCTGTTGGATCTCGAGTTTGGTCGCATAGGCAATCGCCGGAACATCGAGCGCCACGGCAACGCGCGGCCCAATCTGGGCATTGAATTGGTCCGCAGACGCTTCACCCGCAATCAACAGGTCCCATGACGCGATCTTCTCAGCGGCCTGAACCGCGCGCGCCGCCGCCGCGAGCGCCACCGCCAATCGGTACGGGTCGGCGGCAGCTTTGGTCTCGTCCTTGATGACGTATAGCGCCTCGATGCCCATGGCCATCGCCCGCAGCAGAACGTCGCGCGGCGGCAGCTCACCGGGTGTGACGCTGACGCCAAAGACACGGCCACCGTGCTTGGCGCAGAGTTGAAGACCGGCCTCGATTGCATTGTCGTCGAACGTGCTGATGCGAAACGGCGCCCGCGCCAGATCCGGATGGCCGTCTGCATCGGCCTGCAACTGATTGGGATCGCGGACGAATTTCATCAAGACGAGGACGTTTAGTGGTCGGCCGCCGATGGCGTCGCTCATATCGGCCCCCCCTCGTTCGGTGGACACGGCTTCGCGGAATTGCTGCCGGTCTCGCGTGCCCCGTCGTGCTCGAGGGCATCGGCGACGATCTCCGCGATGTCCTTGATCTGGAGACTGCTATCCGCCGCGGTCTGCGCGCCCTGCGACAGCATCTTTATGCAGAACGGGCATTCGGCCACGACGACGCGCGCGCCCGTTCCGACTGCCTCCTTGATGCGCAACGTGCTGGCGGACTCTTTCTTGGCGACGTCATACCAATAATTGGCGCCACCGCCGCCGCAACAGAAGCTGCGCTCGGCATGCCGCGGCATTTCCACGAGCGCATCGCCGTACACCGCCTTGAGCACCGCGCGGGGCGCGTCGAAGATCCTGTTGTAGCGGCCGACGTAGCAGGAATCGTGCAGTGTCGCCGGCACGGACTCATCGCGACGCAACCGGATCCGCCCCTGCTCGAGCAGGCTGGCGATGAGTTCGGAGTGGTGCATCACTTCGAACTTGCCCCCGAAGCGAGGATACTCGTTCTTGAAAACGTGGAAGCAGTGCGCGCAATGCGTCACGATCCGCTGCGCGCCATGGCGCTGAAGCGTGTCGATGTTCTGCAATGCCAGCTGCTGAAACAGGCCTTCCTCGCCGAGCCGGCGCGCGGCGTCGCCGCTGCAGGCTTCCTCCGCCCCGAGGAAGCGGAGCCGGATGCCGGCGGCGCGCAGCACCTTCGCCGTGGCCTGCGCGATCGCGGCGACGCGAGGGTCGTAACTTGCAGCGCAACCCATCCAGTAGACCCAGTCGGTGTCTTCGCCATCGTCCATCGTTTTGCCTATTCGTCTGAAGAGCCGGCAGCGGAGCGCAATTCCGCTGCGAGCTGGTTTCGTTGTTCGGCCGGCAGGCCATAGGCATTGCTGCTACGGCTGAGGTTTGCGAGAAACTCTGTCTGGCGCTTGTCGATCTGCTGTCCGGCAACCAGCTGGCGCCGGAACGGGATGATGTAGTCGACCGGCCGGATGAACACCGGACAGGCTTCGACACAGGCGGCGCAGGTCGTGCAGGCCCAGAGATCCGCGTGCTTCACGACGTTCCTGGCCAGCACATCCTCGCTTGTAAGGCCGGCGAGCAATCTGGCCCGCAGCGCCTGCACCAATCGCCGCGGGGACAAAGCCGTACCCATCGCCATCGCCGGACAGACCTCGTCGCATCGCCCGCAATTTGTGCAAGCCTGCAGCGCGAAGCGCAAACCCGAGTCAAGATCGGACAGGCTCGTGGCGCCGACCTTCACGTCGAATTCCCCGGTCTCCATGAGTTGTCTGAGATCGAACGGAGTGCTCAGCTCTTTTTGGGGCCTTCCTGGTTGCGCCATGAGATTGAGGGGCGCGGCCACGGAATGCAGGAACGTGGTGTACGGCAGCGAGGCGATCAGCGAAAAGGCGACGAAGGCGTGCGTCCACCACAGCGCTTCATAGGTCGTTTGCGCGATGGGCCCGACGCCCGCAGATGACAACAGCGAGGCGAGCCGTACGCCGACGAAGGACCAGCCGGCCCAAGTAACCGGATGGATGATGAAGCGGAGGGCCTCGAGCACGAAGCCGGTGAGACCGAGATAGAGCAGTCCACAAATGAGGACGAGGAATTGGTATTGAATGCGCCGCTGATCGGGCCCGGTGCTGCGAAGCCTCACCAATCGCCAGATAAGCGCGGCAAGCAGACCGACGACAAACACGACGCCGAATGCGTCAGCGAAACTCTCGAAAAACAGATAGCGCTGACCGATCAGGACGCGGAAGCCGAGAGGGCGCGTGATGTCCCAATCAATGGCCACGATGGTGGTCGCGGCCAGGAGCACGAGGAATCCAAGGAAAATCCCAAGATGCGGCCAGCCGCGCGGCCGCTGAGCTACGCGGCGTTGGAGCAAGCCAAAGCGCCCGAAGCGGCCAATGGCCGCGGCAATGCCGCCGGAACTATGCGTGACTATCCGCCTGAGCCCAGCCCAGCTCAATCGCCGCCACAGCCCGACCACGAAGACCACGGCGAACGGCGCGAAAAGTACATAGAGGCCTACTTCCGCCCACGGGGGGACGAGGCCGAACGTGTCACGCACGGGCATGGCGAGCTACCGATAGGCTGGTTGAAAAGCTCGGCCCCGACTGATCAGTCGGGGCCGAACGTTGTGTCCTCGCTCGGACGTGTTTGCCTACCTAGCGGTCGGGATGGTCGTGACCGTACCGAGCCCCTCCATGGACTTACTGAATGGAATCTCCTCATTGTCCATGAAAGCGCGAGGATTGAAGTCCGGATCCGCCATAACGCCCCAGATCTTCCGACGTTGCATGCCCATGTTGCCCGCGTCGTAGATCGGGAAACACATCATGTCGCGCAGGTACTTATCGAGCGGATGGCTGCGGCGGTCGTAGCTGTTGACGCCCATGACACGCATGCAGTCATACACGACCTCCATTCCGACCTCGCCGCAATAGATCTTCGTCATGGCGCCGAGCGAATGGTTTTCGCAGTCGTAGAGGTCGGCATAGTAGCCGGCCTTGTAGCAGAAATAGCGCATGGCCTCGATCTTCATCGCGATGTTGGTCAGCATGTAACCGACATTCTGATGATAGATGATCGGATCCATGCCGCCGGCCGTGTATTCCTTGCACCATTTCAGGGTGTACTCGTAGGCCGCTCTGGCGGTGCCCACGGCGGCGATGCCGGCCACCGGGCCGGACCAGGTGAAGTCCTTGCTGATGATGAGATCGCCATTGCCGACGGCGAAGGCGTTTTCTGCGGGCACGCGCACGTCCTTGAAGCGGATGTCGGCGTTTTGGTTAAGGCGCTGCCCCATCTTGTCGATGCACGGCTCGTAGGTGACGCCAGGCGTACCCCGGGGAACGAGGACGGCGCCCAATCCGTCTTTGCCGCCCTTGTTGCGATCGGTTCGGACAAGGACGGTGCTGACGTCGGGGCCCTTCATGTCCCAACCCGCGCCGTTCGAGGGCCAGTATTTGCGGCCGTTGAGGACGTACTCCCCGTTCTTGAGGTCCGCCGTCACTTGGATACCAGCCTTCGGATTGGGATGATCGAAGTTGGCGGTTCCGCCGGGGGTGCCGGCCGGCTCCGAAACCACCCAGGCAGCCAGATAGTCCTTGCTCGGGCTATTGCACGCCTCGGTGAGCCACTTCTTCTTTTGCGCAGCGCTGCCGTACCAGACCAACGGCATCAGGGCCAAGCCATTGACGAGCAACACGCAGCCGAAGCCCGGATCGATCGCGCCGATTTCCTCGACGGCGATCAGCACGTCGACATTGGTAAGCCCTCCGCCGCCGTATTCCTTCGGCAAGAATCCCGTCGCGAAGCCCATTTCGTAGGCCTTCTGATAGACGGGTTTGATCATCTGGAAGCCTTTTTGCGGGTCCGGCTCGGCGTCAGCCGCTCGAACGACCGGCTTGAGGATGTCCTCCGAAAACTCGCGGGCGACCTTCTGCAAGGTCTTCTGTTCCGGCGTTAATGAGAAGTCGATAGCCATGGCGTTTCTCTCCCAAACTGTTGTATCCCGAGGCTTGCTGTGCCCCTAGCGTCAGACGTTGACCGAAGGCGAACGACGGGCTCAGTCAGCGTGAGATTCAATACTTTAAGCAGTATAAATAGTCAAAAGTCTTTTTGCGTTCGAGCCTTCGTCTGTCATCCGAACGAATCGGAGTTGTTGGCGCGACGGCAGCCCGGCGTCCCGAGTTCAGATTTTTCCGCTGCAACCGCCGCGAGTCGGCGATATCGCGGCAAGGGTCGGCGACTACTGGGCGCCCTTGGTTCGGCTCGCCCTTTCGGGGACGGCCGGAGGCCACGTCTTCCCAAACGGCGTGAGCTCGTTATTCATGATCGCCCTGGGATCGAACGCGGCATCCTTCATCACGCCCCAAAGCTTGCGCATCTGCATTCCCATATTGCCCGCGTCATAGAGTGGAAAGACGGTGGCTTCCCGCAGATAGCGTTCAAGTGGCAGGGTCTTGTCCAAAGCGTTGACGCCCATGACTTTCATGGCCTGGAACACCGCGCCAAACAGGATCTCGCTACAGAATATCTTAGCCATGGGGCCGACCGCATGACCGTTTGAATCATGTAGATCGTTGTAGTGTGCCGCCTTCCAGGAGAACGCACGGCATGCCTCGATCTTCATGGCGACCTCCGCCAGCGCATAACCTACTGCCTGGTGGTTGATGATCGGCTTGTCGCCGCCGGCCGTGTAGGTCTTGGCCCAGTCAAGTACGTATTCATATGCCGATCGCGCCACCCCAACCGATGCAATCGCCGCCACCGGGGCGGACCAGGTGAAGGCCTTATTGATGACAAGGTCCCCGTGCCCCAGGGCGAACATGTTCTCCTCGGGGATGCGGCAATCCGTGAAGGCAATGCAATTATTCTGGCAGGTCCGGTGGCCGAATTTGGAGACTGGGCGGCCGTAGGCGACACCCTTCGTCCCCCGCGGCACTATGGCGCAGCTTAGGCCAGTGTCACCACCGGCTTCGGGCGCCGTACGGACCACACAGATGTTTACATTTGCCCCCTTGAGATCCCACCCGCCGGAATTGCAGGGCCATTTCTTTCTGCCGTTCAGGACATATTCCCCGTTGGCACGATCGTGAATCGCAATGAGGCTGATGCCTACCGGCGCGGGACCGGGGTGATCAAAATTGGCGGTGCCGCCGGGGACACCAGCGGCTTCACTCACCGTCCAGCCGGCAAGGTATTCGCCGCGCGGATCGCTGGTCGCGCGCACCAGCCATTTGCGCTTCTGCGCCTCTGACCCGAACCACACCAACGGCATCAAGGCGAGGCCATTGACGAGAAGAATAGTGGCGAAGCCGGGATCCACGGCGGTGATCTCTTCCGCGATCACCTGAAGGTCCATGTTGCTCACGCCGGCGCCGCCATAGGCCTTCGGCAGGAAGCCGGTGGCGAAGCCCAACTTATAGGCTTCAACGTAGGCACCCTTCATCAGCGCGAACGCTTTCTGAGTATCCTGCGCATCGTCTGCAGCGCGAACCACCGGACCCAGGATGTCATTCGCGAACTCCCGAGCGACGCGCTGCAGGCGCCGTTGCGGCGTAGTCAAGGTGAAATCAATTGCCACTTAACAGCTCGCACAGTTCGCTTGCGGCGGTTAACTCGCGGACCGGCGCCGCCATCACGGAAAGCTCTTGAGGAACGCTCGCATTGATAATAACTTATGACATAGAAATATGCAAAAAGGTTTGAAATGATCTGGATACACCAAACAAGCAGCGCCTGCCATCGGATTTCGCGAATTCTCCCGCTCGATCCCCGTAGGCGACACCAGGTTCCCCACCACGATCGACAGCGGCTGTTCCCAAGGAATTTTTGGGATTCCCATCGTTCCACCCAACTCGGCAGCTAGCTCTAGACTGCGCCGGCATCGGTCAGGAGACGTCTTTATGAGTGCCACTTTGCAAGCCGTCGAGCGCGTGCCCCTCGTCACGGATGTCAATCGGCCAAGCCGCGCCGAAGTCGAAGCGGCGATTCGAACGATTATTCGGTGGACAGGCGATGATCCGGAACGTGACGGCTTGATCGAGACCCCTGGCCGCGTAGTGCGTGCGCTAGAAGAGTTTTACGTGGGTTACGCGCAAGACCCGGTCGAGATCCTACTGAAGGCCTTCCGGCAAGCCGGGGATTATGACGGCATGATCGTATTGCGGGGGATCTGCGTCGAGAGCCATTGTGAGCATCACATGCAACCGATCACCGGCAGGGCGTGGGTAGCTTACGTTCCCGCGGATCGCGTCGTCGGTATCAGCAAACTTGCCCGGGTCGTCGAGGTTTATGCAAAACGTCTGCAAACCCAAGAAAAGTTGACCGCGCAAATCGCCAATACTATCAACGATGTTCTCAAGCCGATGGGGGTCGGAGTCATCATCAAGGCATCGCATCGCTGCATGACCGCGCGCGGCGTAAGCAAACCTAATACAGATTTGGTCACGAGCCACATGCTGGGCTGTTTTCGTGATAATATATTGATTCGTCAAGAATTTCTCGGCATCGCAGTATGATGCGGCAGGGGCATCAAGCATACCCGCTCGTCTTAAGCGACGGATTGCCACCACGCCAAGCTGCGACAAGACATGCTACTGGCTGTCGACGAGCGCCGCACCGGGTGTCCAATAGCTCGATGCGTGCTGACGTTACCATTGCCCTTCTTGGTTGATAGCCGCGGTATCGCGGTCGCGGGGGCGCTGTCGCCGCCGGGGCTCTGACGAAAGGCGGTTGAAAAAGAGACGCCGAATGGCTGAGCCATTCGGCGTGAGGGGAAGGAAAGCGGGTAAGGAGATACCCTCTTCGAATATAGTTTCGGCATAAAAATATGTCAAAAGTTTTTTGAGGCATGTTGGTCGTGGACTTCCGGTCGTGACGCCGGAGCAACAAAACCACGTGATAACCTGCGAATCACGCGGTTTTCATTGCCTCGACTCGGCCCCTTGCCGTATACGAAATTGGATGGGAGCCATGGATTTAGCGCTAGCCGGAACTGAGGACACGCAGCAGCGTTTGCTTTCTCAACTTCTGGACTGCAAAACTGGCCTGACTGTCGATGAATTGGCAGATCGCCTCGACATCAGCCGTACCGCAGTGAAGCAGCATATAGCGGCACTCGAGAGAAGCGGCTATGTGGCTTGCAACGCGTCGCGCAAGACGGGGGGCCGACCGAGCCGCGTCTATGTGCTGACCAACGCTGGTATAGACAACTTTCCCAAGAAATATTCCTGGTTTTCGCGCGTCCTGTTCGAGAGCTTGCGCGCGAAGATCGGTGCCGACGAATTCGCGCAATACATGTTTGACCTTGGTGTCGAGATGTCCGCGGCGGCGATTCCACGGCTGGTAGGCCGGACGCGTCTAGAGCGCGTCGCGGAGATCGTAAAGATTATGAACGAGACCGGTTTTGTCGCGCGCACAATTACCGCGGAAGAAGGTGAAGCCCTGCCACGAATTGAGTGCAAGAACTGCGTCTATCACGATCTGTCCAAGGAGTATGTCGAGGTCTGCCGGTTCGACATCGGCTTCATCAGCGGCCTCATGGGCAGCGAGGTCGAGCTTCAAGAATGCATGCAGCGCGGCGGCCAGGCATGTCGCTTCCGCCTCAAGCCGCTGGCCTAATTCCCGGGCAGCCCACGATAGTTGTCGCTGCACGCCGAGACGAGACATCTCGAGGGCGAAGCATTGCCCGTTTGTCGTGGCAGCCACCCTTGCAGCAAGCTTGCGCCAAAAAAGTTGAGGCCCGGGGGCGGAGCCGCCGGGCCTCTGATGACAAGGAACCCTTTGGGGATCAGGCAGCCTTGCGAAACATTTGCGGGATGGTGGCCGCGTAGCTAGGCCGATCCTGGAACGCCTTGCGGTGACGCGCGACGTTCGGCGCCCCTTCCAGTAGGCCCGGCCCCTCCGGCGCGACCACGACCAGCCCATCGATCATGGGCATCAGGATGAAGTCGTCGATATACGGCACCTTCCCGTGCAAGAACGGTCCCTTGCTGAGCGCCTTGTTCAGAATCGCAAGATGATCGCGGATATCGGGAATGGATGCATCGATGGTAGCGCGGTCGACCTTTCCGCTGCCGGTGAGTTGCGGGATCACGTATTGATTGACGCAGCGCCCCATGACGGAACGCGTGGCGTAATCCATCAAGGCGCACACCCATTGCTCCATGCGCGCAGCTTCGAGGGCGTCGTCAGGCACGAGCGCCGGTCCGTCGAACATGCCGTCGACATAGCGGGCAATGGCGGCTGTCTCGAACAGCACGACATCGCCGTGCCGCATGGCCGGAATGCGACCGAAGGGGTGCAGCTTGAGATGCTTGTCCGATTTGAGGTCGCCGAGCCCGGTCATGCCGTTGGTAGTGAGTTCGTAGGCGACGCCCTTTTCCTCGCACGCGATGCGGGCGGCTCGCACCCAATTGGAGACGTCAAAGCCGATGATTTCCAGTTTTGCCATACACAAATCTCCTCATCCTCGTCCGGCACCCGAGCCAGATCGATCGCCATTCTTGGTGAGGACTAAATATGTTCAAGAACATAAGATGAGCCCGGTCTATGCTTGACTGCAAACAGCAAGCAAGCGGCCGTGGGAGGAGCATTCGATGCCATATTCACAGGCGCATAAAGCACGAACGCGAGAACGGATCGTCGAGAGCGCGCGACGCCTGTTCAATCGCGAAGGCTTTGCCGGCGTCTCAATCGACGAGATCATGGCCGAGGCAGGGCTCACCCGCGGCGGCTTCTATAATCATTTCAATGCCAAGGAAGAGCTTTACGCGGAGGTCGTAAACGAGGAGGCCAAACGCTGGTCTACCCATGAGATGATGGAAGGCAACACCGCACGCGATCTCATCGCCGCTTATCTCTCCGAAGCGCATTTCGACGACCGCGAAAATTGCTGCCCCTTGATGGCGTTTCCTTCCGATGTGGCGCGGGGCGGCACGTCCGTAAAGTGCGCGTATCGTCGGGTCTTGGAGGTCATGGTTGGGGTTTTGGAGGACGGGCTTGAGGGCCGCACAGAGATGCGGGGGCGCGCCATGGCGCTCGCGGCTCTTTGCATCGGCGGCATGGCCGTCGCGCGCGCCGTAGACGATGTAAACCTTGCCCATGAGATCAGGAAAGCTGCGAAGGATTTGGCCTTGTCGGTCGCAGGACAGGAGAAGACGCGACTCGAAGCCGCCGAGTAGTGGTCAGCGCGGGCTTGCCGAGGAAAGGGTTCGGTCTAACTCCGCCAGTGCGCAAAAGGCCCTCGCCGCATCGCGTCCCTTGTTGCGCCCATCGACGCTCGAACGCACCCAGGCCTGCTCACGATTCTCGCAGGTGAGGACACCATTGCCGATAGGAACCGCATGTTCGATCGCGAGCTGATACAGACCCGCCGCTGATTCCCGCGCGACGATATCGTAATGTGATGTTTCGCCGCGGATGACGCAGCCAAGCGCGATGCAGCCGCGGTGTCGGGCGCCCCGCCCGACGAGGCCACTTATCAGGGCCAATCTCAGCGCCAAAGGGATCTCGAGCGCGCCAGGGACAGAAAGCCGCTCGAAGTCCGTCCCTTGCGAATTGAGCTCCTCGATGGCGCCGCTGGCGAGCTCATCGGCAATGTCCGCGTAGAAGCGCGCCTCGATGATCAAAACTGAACGCGGGTGCTTGCCGTTCATGGACCGCTACTCTAGCGCTCGGTGGCCCGCAACGTTGAGACCATAACCCTCAAGGCCCACGATCTTCCGGGCCGGCGCGTTGCTCATCAGCACCATCTCGCGCACGCCGAGATCGAGCAATATCTGGGCGCCGATGCCATATTCGATCAGGCGCTGCTGCCCGATGCGGTCGGAAGCCGGCTCACGCTTGAGTCGAGAGGAGACGGCGTCCGGTCGGCTCTCACGAATCAGCACGATGACGCCGCGGCCTGCCTCGCCGATGATGCGCATGGCTTTGTGCACCAATGTCTCGCGGTGACCTCCGGCGGAAAGCACATCTTCGAGCGTATTCATCGCATGAACGCGCACGAGCACTGGACCCTCATTCCCCACCTCGCCCTTGACGAGCGCGACATGCTCGGCCGAATCGATCGTCGTGGCATAGACTTTAAGATCAAAAATCCCGCCTTGGGCGCTGTCGATCTTGGTCTCGGCGATGACCTTGACCAGATGATCATAGCCAAGCCGGTAGGAAATTAGATCGGCGATGGTGCCGATCTTGATGTTGTGGTGGTGAGCGAACGCGATGAGATC
This sequence comes from Methyloceanibacter sp., assembly GCF_050728395.1. Classification (GTDB taxonomy): domain Bacteria; phylum Pseudomonadota; class Alphaproteobacteria; order Rhizobiales; family Methyloligellaceae; genus Methyloceanibacter. The sequence continues at coordinate 20,251 of NZ_JBOHJB010000027.1, read as the reverse complement.
AGGCAGCCGCGCCATGGTGCCGTCGTCGTTCATGATCTCGCAGATGACGCCGGCTGGATAGAGGCCGGCAAGCCGCGCCATATCCACGGCGGCCTCGGTATGGCCTGCGCGCACCAAAACGCCGCCATCCTTGGCAACCAGGGGGAAGACGTGACCCGGCGTGGTGATGTCGCGGAAATCCTTGGTCGGATCGATGGCGACCGACACGGTGCGCGCGCGGTCATGGGCGGAGATGCCGGTGCTTACGCCTTCGTGCGCCTCGATCGACACGGTGAAGGCTGTGGAGTGACGTGCGCGGTTGGAGCGCGGCATCATCTCGAGATGGAGCTGCTTGGCCCGCTCCGCGGTCAGCGCGAGGCAGATCAGCCCGCGGCCATGCTTGGCCATGAAATTGATGGCATCGGGCGTAGCCATCTGCGCCGGGATGACGAGGTCGCCCTCATTCTCACGTTGCTCGGCGTCGACCAAAATGAACATGCGGCCGTTGCGGGCGTCCTCTATGACCTCCTCGATCGGAGACAGCGCCGGATGATAGCGGGTCTGGCTTAGGGCGGTCACGATCGGATGCCTGTCTGTTGCCGCTTTCAATGCGAGGTAGCGCCCGCCAGACTGGCGGGTCGGTTAGAAGCTGATCAATCCGCCCGCAGTCACGTAACGGAAGTCGTCGACATCATTAAGACCTGGCCCGGTGATACTCACCCCCTGCTGGCGGTATTTGACCCATATGGTCATCGCCGCGGCATCGATCTCTTGCGCGGCGCCGAAGCCCCAGCGAAACAATTCACTCCCCGTGGCACCGTCGTTGAGCGCGGCGGGCGAAAGCTGATCGGTGTATTTGGCATATTCGCCATAGAGGATCGTGTGGCCGATCGCGTTCCACTGCCTGCGGATGCCGCCCTTGAGGTACCAATGATGGGTGTCGGGCTCCGCGAGGCCTGAGAAGATCGTCTCGCGGTTGTTGTCCTCGCTGCCATAAGCAGCGTGCAGGAACAGGCCAGAGGCGAGATGTTGAGCGTATCCGCCGGCCTGGAAGTAGTCGGAATTCTTGGCGAACGAGATGGGTGGCGGCTGGATCTGCTGATCGATGTTGCGCGAATAGCCTACCCCAAGCGCGATCTTGAAGCCGCCGATGTCGTCCTGATACCGGGCTGCCGCTTCAAAATCGTCGTCCATACCGAAGCTCGCGGAGACGGAGAAGCCGCCGAAGGTAGGGCTGTCATAGCGCACGCCGTCCATGACGATGCCGTCACAGTCGCCGCCCCATGGCCGCTGCTGTGAGTAGCAATAAGCGAAGTCGCCCCATCTTAGGCGCAGTAGCGTCTCGCGCTGACGCAAGAAGAAGGCATTGCCGTCGAACAGAACATAGTTGGCGATTAGCTGCGTTCCGGAGAGGTCGGTGAACATCGCAGCGCTCTTTGAGGCGAGCGCGTTTTTGCCCAGACTCGCTTTGCCCAATTTCGCGCTCTGCAAATACCAATAGGACATCTGCACGCTGAGGCCGAGGTCAGCGTTGTCGTTGAACTGATTGAGTCCCATGGGATTGTTGTTGAGGTCCTGAATGCGCAGGAGAAAGCCGGCCGACCAGTCGGCCGAGATCTTCGCGCTGCCCAAGAACCTGAGATTTGTCGCCTGAGTTGGACCGATATCGGCGACATAGACGTTGCTCTCGGCACCGTCGTTCCAGGCCATGACCTGTTTGGTGACGTAGCCCGACACTGTGACGGAGACCTTGCGATTGGCCTTGTCGGCGGCCGTGGCTCCGAGCTTTGCCACCGCCTCATCTAGGTAGTTGTCGCCGCCAACTTCGGCGGCCTCGGCCGCTTTCGCTTTATAATCAAGCCCTAATCCGCACGCGAGCGCACTGAACAAGCCTACGGTGCGCACCATTGCCCGACACACTCCAAATATCATCATTCGACTAAAGTAGCTTTTGACAGGTTAATATGTCATATAGTATTTCGGCGCCGTGGCAAAGGGGTGGCGGGCGAAGGGCAACGACGTCCGCATTCGTCCGCAGATGCCAACGTCGTTTGGCGGGTGGGGGTCAACCTTTTGAACGTCGTTCGTCGCTTGGTTGGGGGCATTCCGTCGAGCAAGGACACAATCTCCGGCCGAACGTATCTGCATCGCATCCTTGTTGTTGCGTAAGTCTGGCCAGCGCGCAGCCTAAACGCTGGCACATTTGCTATTTCGGAGGTCCCATGCAGCAACAGATGATCCTGGTTGTGACGCTGTTAGGAATGCTGTTCGTAGCCTTGCCCTTCTTTCTTACTGCTCGTTCATCCTCCAGCACCGTAGCGCCGACACCATTGCTCGAAGCGCCGGCGAGACAGCGGCTGATCTGGATTCTCATAACCCTCGGCGTCGTTGTCACGGTTGCAACGCTTTGGGTGTGGCCGCACCGGGTTATCGCGGGCGCCTCGACGCAAACCGTCAATGTGACGGGTCGTCAATGGTCCTGGGAGTTTGACCCGAAGACCGTACGGGCGGGGTCGCCCGTCATCTTCAACGTGCACTCCGGTGACGTGAATCACGGTATGGGCGTCTACGGCCCCGACAAGAGACTTCTGTTTCAGGTTCAGGCCATGCCCGGCTACCTCAATCGCGTCGAGTACACCTTCGACAAGCCCGGCGCCTACCAGATCCTGTGCATGGAGTTCTGCGGTATCGCGCACCACCTCATGATCACGGAGCTCACTGTTACCGCCGCCGATCAGGACAAAGGTGCTTCACAATGACAAACCAGGCCTTAAACCAAACGACATCCGAGCGCTGGGGAGCCGGCCTCGCTCCGATAGCTCTGCTGCTGGCGGGCGCCGTGTTTCTCCTGATGATGCTCGTCGGGTTACTGATGCGCAGCGCGCAGGGCAATCTCGTCGTCGTCGATCCGGTGTTGTTCTATCAACTCATGACTGCGCATGGCGTTGGGATGGTTGGTGCCGCCGGGCTCTCGGGCGCAGCAGTCATGTGGTACTTTCTTGGACGCCACGTCCCGTTGAGCACGACAGTTTTTGCGATATTTCTCGGGCTGTTCCTCCTTGGCGTCGTCCTCATCCTTGGAGCGATATTCGTCGGCGGCTTCGCCGCAGCCTGGACGTTTCTATACCCATTACCGGCCCATTCAGGTGGCGCCTGGAGCGACAACGCCGCGGTCGCATTCCTCTGCGGACTTGTATCAATCGGTGTAGGTTTTCTACTCTTCTATCTCGAAGCTGGCCGGGCGATCCTGGCGCGATATGGCAGCCTGCCGAAGGCGATGGCGTGGCCGCTCGCCTTCACCGGCAAGATGGATGACGTGCCTCCTCCGACCGTCATCGCCTCGACTGCCGTGATCATTTTCAATTCTCTGGGCATCGTCGTCGGCGCCGCGGTGCTCGTCATCAGTCTCATCAATCTGTTGGTACCAACATTCGCCGTCGACGCGCTGCTCGCCAAGAATATGATCTATTTCTTTGGCCATGTGTTCATCAACGCGTCGATCTACATGGCGGTGATCGGCGTCTACGAGGTCATCCCCGAATATACCGGTCGTCCTTGGAAGTCCTCGCGCGCGTTCGCCATCGCGTGGACTGCCATCCTCCTCTTCGTCCTGTCTGTCTACCCGCACCATCTCATGCAGGATACCGTGATGCCGGGTTGGGCCCTCATCTTGGGTCAGGTGGTGTCCTACCTCAGTGCCATTCCGGTGCTCGCGGTCACGGCTTTCGGCCTCCTAGGCAACGTGCGCGGCTCAGGCATGCGTTGGGACTTGGCCTCCTCTCTGTTGTTCATCGGCGTGTTTGGATGGTCGATCGGCGTCGTGCCGGCTGTCGTCGACGGTGTCATCTCCGCCAACAAGCTGATGCACAACACTCAGTGGGTGCCAGGTCATTTTCACACCTACCTCCTCCTCGGCGAGGTGGCCATGTCGTTCGGCGTCATGGCGTGGCTCGTACGTAATCGGGAGCAGGCGACGTTCAACGGCCTGGATCGCACTGCCTTCTGGGCTTATGTCGCTGGGTCCCTGGGCTTCATTTTGGTCCTCCTAACGGCTGGCGCCATGAGCGTTCCACGCAGGTGGGCAGTTCATGCGCCGGAATGGATTGCACAGGACCGCATCTCCAGTCTTTTCGCGTTCGTGATCGTCCTCGGCGCGACCTATTTCGTCGTGCGCTACGCCATTCGGCTTGTGACGGCGAATGGCGCGCGATGACGCAGTGGCTTAGGACAATCGCGGCATGCCTCGCCGTTGGTTGCCTCGGTGCGGCCGTCCTTTGGGAAACCACGGATGGTGGGCGTGCCCTGACGACTGAGGGCTCGAGACGTCTCGCGGCTCTCGAGGCGCCGACTCTGGTTCCCGACGTCGTATTGACTGACCGGCACAATCAGCAGGTAAGCCTGCGACGCCACGACGGCTCGATTACTCTGCTCGAGTTCATCTACACAACCTGCCCCGTACTCTGCCAGTCTGCCGGCGCGGCCTTTCTGCGGCTGCAAGGGCTCCTGCAGGCGGCGGACCTTAAGACCGACGTCCAGTTACTGAGTGTGACCTTCGATCTCGATCGCGATGGACCCGCCGAGCTGGAAGTCTATGAACAACGGCATCAGGCGGATGGCCGCCAATGGCGGATCGTAAGGCCTTTGCCGCAGGATCTAGAGTCCTTGCTGCAAGCGTTCGGAGTGTTGGTGCTTCGGGATCCGATCTTCGGGTTCGAACACAACGCGGCCATTCACATGGTCAGCGATGGGCGCCTGGTCGGGATTTTCGATCTCGAGGACATCGAGGGCGTCGTGAAACGCCTTGAGGCCGTTCGCCAGGGCAGGACATGACTCAACCGTCGCTCGTCATTGCCGCCGCACTCTTCGCAGTCTGCGTTGTGTTCCGAGTGCCGCTTGAAGGCCAGATGGTCACCCACGTCCTGCTGCTGCTGCCTGCACTTGCGGTTGCGGGTTGGCTTGCGGGCCGCGCCATCGCAAGTCGCTGGCCCGGCCTCATGTCGAGCGATTGGAACGCCGTCGGCGCAACAGGTCTTCTGACCGCGCTGTTCGCCGGCGCTTTCTGGATGCTGCCGCGTTCGCTCGACTGGTCGCTCAGCGAGCCGCTCGGAGACGTTGCCAAGTTTATCAGCCTGCCGCTGCTCGTCGGAATTCCCCTTGCCCTCAGCTGGCGCCGTGCACCGTTCTTGGTTCGCGGATTTCTGAAGGCCAACGCTATCTCCATGGCGCTCACGCTAGCGTGGATCTACAGCTATGCTCCCGTGCGCCTCTGCATCAGCTATCTAACGGGGCAACAGGAGCAACTGGGCGTAGGTTTTCTCTGGGTCGCCGGCGTGATCAGCGTCCTCTGGATCGCGCCTCTCCTCGGCGTCCCGACGCCATCGTGGAGTGCTCGACGAGCGCCGTCGCTCGCCGCGGGACATCAGCCATGACAATCGACCAGACGGTGGCCTATTTCGCAGCCCAGGCGCGCGTCAAATCGGACATGCTTGCCCGACGCCCGCTCGCCTTTTTCATCTCCTCGATGATGGCCGGCGCCTACGTTGGCGCGGGCATTCTCTTGATTTTCAGCATTGGGCAACCGCTCGACCCATCGGTCCGAAGTCTTGTCATGGGAGCAAGTTTCGGCATCGCCTTGACGCTCGTTGTGTTCGCTGGATCGGAGCTGTTTACAGGCTACACCATGTATATGGCGCTCGGTCGTCTATGCGGAACGACAACGCTGCCGGAGCTCACGAAAACTTGGCTCGCGACCTGGCTAGGAAACCTTTTTGGCTCCGCGTTACTTGCTGCCCTTTTCGTCATGGGAGGCGGCGGACAAGTCCTGAAAGAGGGCGCGGACCTTCTGTTCCATGTAGCGGCCTACAAGATCGCGTCGGGCCCTGTTGCCCTTGTGTGCCGTGGTGCGCTGTGCAATTGGCTCGTTTGTCTCGCACTCTGGACTGGCGCGAGAACGAAGGACGACACGGCAAAATGCATCCTGTTCTTCTGGTGCCTGTTCGCCTTCATTGCTAGCGGTTTCGAGCACAGCGTCGCGAACATGACCATTTTTTCAGTTGCGCTCCTGTCGGCCAATAGCGAAGCCATCACCATATCCGGAGCCGCGTACAACCTGCTTTGGGCCTCAATCGGCAATGCGATAGGTGGCACCGTCTTCATGGCGCTCGGCTATTGGGCTGTTGCCGAGCGTTCATCTGAAAGAGCCGAGAATGCCGTCGTGGTGAGTGAGTAGAGTTTCCGAGACCCTAGTAGCGACCTATTCCGCACCGCCTGCTCAGCTGCCTTGTGACGCATCCAGTTCAACCGTCCGCCGCTGATCACGACCCTGTGCATCAGCCACATCACCGGGCCCGGGATTTGGCGAGAAGTAGCTCTCCAGTTTGTTGGGGACGCCGTCGAACTCACCGGCGTCAGCGAGATGCTCACCCTTCGCCGAAATGTTCGGCCAAATCGACGCGTATTCCGCGTTGAGCTTGAGCCAGTTGTCGAGACCCGGCTCGGTGTCAGAGACTATGGCCTTTGCCGGACATTCCGGCTCGCACGCGCCGCAATCGACGCACTCGTCTGGATGGATGACGAGTATGTTCTCGCCTTCATAGAAGCGATCGACAGGACAGACCTCCACACAATCCACGTATTTGCACTTGATGCAGTTGTCGGTGACGACGAACGTCATTGTGGATTCGCGTGCCATGCCCGGTCTAGCCGGTAAAACGAGGCGAGCTTGAGGCTTTCCGCGATGCGGACCGCCTTCACGCGAAACCCGTCCGCCACGCTCGCGTCCAAAAGCTCTTGGTAGGTGTCGTCGAACATGGCTAGCCAGCGTTCGAAATGCTGCAGCTTGATCGCCTTCAATCGTAGATGGACCGCGACGGGATTGCCCTTGTAGCGACCGCTGGTGAGCATCACCGAGGACCAGAAGCGGTGGCACCGCTACCTCGCGAAACCACTGGACTTCTTGCAGGAAGCGAGCGTGGATGCGGTTACAACTGACAGGGCGACAGCCTCCGTCATCGCCCCCGCCTGGCTTTTTAGCCGGGCTCTGGGCGGTGCAAGCGCCGGCAAAGGGCCGGTGCAACGGAGGCAGTCATGTCCAAGACCCAAGCAGCAAAGCTCAGCGACACTCTCACGAATTCAACTGGACTTCAGCGCCGAGGAGAGCGTGCATGCTTGTCACTAGTGACGGCAAAAACCTCCGTCGTCGCCCTCGCCTGGCCTCCTAGCCGGGCTCTGGGCGGTGGAAGCACCGGCAGTGGGCCGGTGCACCACGATGGAGGCAGTCATGTCTAGGGCCCAACCGACAACAGCCAAACTTAGCGATACTCAGCTTGTGATCCTCAGCACCGCGGCCAAACGCGACGATGGATCGCTCCTTCCCTTTCCGGAAACCCTGACAGCCAAGGGCGCCGCCCTCACCAAGGTCGTTGAGAACTTGAGTAAGCGAAAGCTGGTCGAGGAGAAGCAAACTCTCAATGGCACGCCCGAATGGCGTCGTGATGAAGAGCGCGGTGCTCTTGGTCTGTTCATCACCAAAAGTGGGCTTCTTGCCCTTGGTATCAATGAGACGGAGGAGACCAAACCCTCCAACGTGGCGGCAAGCAAACCTCGCCAGCGCAAGACGTCAGCCGCAAAACCGCGCAGCAAGCCCCAGAAGGCTTCAGCCGCCAAGCCTAAGGGACGAGCAGCGCCTTCGCAGAGCAAGCAGGATCTCGTGCTCCAGATGCTTCGGCGGCAGTCCGGCGTCACCATCAAGGACATCATCGCCAAGACTGGTTGGCAGGCACATTCGGTGCGGGGGTTCTTCAGCGGGCTCGTTAGGAAGAAGCTCAAACTTCCCCTCGTCTCCGATGTCGGCAAGGACGGCATGCGCCGCTACCACATTGCGCCGCGCTCTTCTTGCTAGGCACAGCCCATGTCATCGCCTTTGGCCCCTCGCCCGCGTCGCCTGAGGCGGCGCGGGCAATCGTCGGCCCAATCTGAGCAAGAACTGAAAGCCTCTATCGCGGCGCGGGTTCTCGCCCTCCCCAAATGCTCGCGAGGCGAGCTGGAAGAGCAATGGCGCGCGCTGTGGGGCAGTGACCCGCCTCGCCACGGAAGCCGCGAGTTCCTCATCCGCGCCGTCGCCTATGGAATTCAGGCACAGGCCTTCGGTGGCCTCGACGCCAAGACGCTGCAGCTTCTGCGAAAGGCCAGCCAGGCCAACGGCGCCCGACCGAAGGCACGAGCCACCCGGCTCAGCAATGGCTCGAGGCTCTTCAGAGAATGGCACGGTGAAACTCACGAAGTGCTCGTGCTCGACAAGGGTTTCGCCTGGCGCGGCGAAACCTACCCGAGCCTGAGCGCCATCGCCCGCGCCATCACAGGCGCGCATTGGAACGGCTGGGCCTTCTTTGGTCTCAAGCGCCACCCAAAGGAGGCGCCGGCGAATGGCTGAGACAAGTGGCCAGAGAGCCAAGCGACTTCGCTGCGCCATCTATACTCGCAAGTCCTCCGACGAGGGCCTCGAGCAAGAGTTCAACTCGCTGCATGCCCAGCGCGAAGCTTGCGAGGCCTATATCTTGAGCCAGCGACATGAAGGCTGGCATGTGCTTTCGGCACATTATGACGACGGCGGGCTCTCTGGGGGGACGATGAACCGCCCTGCCCTGCAGCAGCTTCTAGGCGACATCGCCGCAGGCAAAGTCGATGCCGTGGTTGTCTACAAAATCGACCGGCTAACGCGCTCGCTGTTCGACTTCGCTAAGATCGTGGAGGCCTTCGACGCTCGAGGAGTCTCCTTTGTCTCGGTCACGCAGCAATTCAATACCACCACCTCAATGGGCCGACTGACCCTGAACGTACTGCTTTCCTTCGCGCAGTTCGAGCGGGAGGTAACGAGCGAGAGAATCCGCGACAAGATTGCCGCCTCAAAGCAAAAAGGCATGTGGATGGGAGGTGCCGTGCCGCTAGGCTACGACGCCATCAATCGCAAACTCCGCATGAATGAAAAAGAAGCCAAAACCGTCCGACTGCTCTTTGACCTCTACCTCAAGCTCGGCAGTGTCCGAAAACTGCAGGATGAGTGTCTGCGACTAGGGCTTAGGACCAAGCTGCGCGCGATGCTCGATGGAAGGCAATCTGGAGGAACGGCATTCAGCCGCGGACACCTCTACCGCATTCTTTCCAGTCCAATCTATTTCGGCCGCATTCCACATAAGGGCCGCAGCTACGAAGGCGAGCATGAAGGCATCATTGATGCCGAGACCTGGGACAAGGTCCAGGCGCAGCTCGCAATGAACGCCGGCCGCAAGAGGGGCCGAACCAGCTCCAAGCATCCGAGCTTGCTTGCCGGGCTGCTGTTCACGGCCGACGGCGTCCCGTTCACGCCCTCTCATGCCGTCAACCACGGCCGCCGCTATCGCTACTATGTCGAGCGCTCGCTGCTGACGGCCGGCGCGGAACTAGGAAAGTCAGACGCGTCTCAGCCGAACGGCGGTGGCAATGGCGTCCAGACCAAAGGCTGGCGCCTTCCCGCGCATCAAATCGAGAAACTTGTGTTGAAGCAGGTTGCCAGTTTCCTGAGGGATCGCGGAGCCGTCCTTGATGCCCTCGGTTTCAAACGGCAATCGCCGGATCTGGTATCTGCCGTCTTCGCCCGCGCATCCACGCTGGCCGAAGGCTGCGAGTCGGGATCGGTTGCGAGCAGTCTGGAGATCGTTACCGCTCTCGTACGCCGTGTTACGATTGCGCAAGAAAGGGTGACGATTGAAATCGACCACGCCGGCTTGATCGAGCGTGTAACGGATCAAAAGGCTACGTCTCAATCGAAAGCGAAGGACCGTCGACCGATCCTAATTGAGGTGCCGGTCAGGTTTCGGCGGCGAGGCGTCGAAGCCAAGCTCGTTGTTTTGGATCAGCAACAACCAACCGCTGGGCCAGACGCCAATCTCGTCAAGGCACTCACACGCGCTCATCAATGGTTCGGCAGGATCCTCCGTGGCGAGGCGACTGGCATCGGCGATATTGCACAGGCCGAGCGCCTCGACAGAAGCTATGTTGCACGCGTGCTTTGCTTGGCGTTTCTCGCACCCGAAGTCACCAAGGCGATGCTGGAAGGACGACAGCCGACGGAGTTGACCGCCAAGCGGCTCATCAGCTCATCACTTAGAATGCCGCTCCCCTGGTCCGATCAACCCTTGACGCTCTGCCAGATTGGCTAGTTCGCGCTTGTGTCCTGATGTCCGACATAATTGCAGAGCTAGTCTCTGAAAAATGCGGTGTGTCTCTTTAGCGACAATTCGCCGAAGTCGGTCGGGCGTTCCCACACTCTCAATTCGACATGCCAAGAGAGCCCCATGCCAAGCGAACCTGACGCGGCCTTCAATCGTTCCACCTCCATTTCCGCGAGCCCGCCACAGCGCGTGTGGCCTTGAGAGGGTTGAAGCGGCGACCAATCATCATGCCATACTCGCCACTGGCCAACTGATCGCCCTTCGTTTTTGAGATTCACAATCCCGCCTTTGCAGTCGACTTCAGCAGGCGATGAAAAATTGTACGGCGCGGGTAGGACGATCCCAAGATGCGCGTACTCATTGAGCCAAAATCCCAAAGGAACGGGCCACACGTTCAAACAAACTGGGATCATGGAGCCGGCGACTCCTGCCGAGCGGTACGTTTCGGCATCCCGCTTCGAAAGTTGCCCTTCATAAGAAAGAAGATCTGAAAGCCCCCAGACCATCATTCGCTCAAATTCGTCTTCACCCTCCTTGGGAATGAAATCGCTGCTCGCATAGCATGCCTCGACGGACAGCTCACCGAACTCGGCTATCCTCGCGTTAATCGGAATACGCAGCGAAACTGGCCGCATGCCCTTCGTCGCAATATTCGACTTTATGATGCGCCTGACGAGCTTTTCAAGTGGAGCGTCGGACTTGCAGCACTTTTCCGGCACGTTAGACAGCCACGTCGGTCGACGGATAGGCTTGAGCCCTTCGAGGCCCCGGTTGAGTGGAAGGCAATTGCTTGCAATCATGAGCGCCACGTCTCTGGGCATTTCCCATTCCTGCACGGCGAATGAGAGCGTGCGAAGATAGGCAGAGCGATACACGTGGCATTGAGCCTGGCTAAACTGGCCGCCAACCCCCGACCGCGATCTAGCTGCATTCAGGAAATGATACGGAAAGGACGAGTATGAGCTACCCGTCTCATCCATCACCTTGCGCCACTCGTAGGCCCACTGTTGAATGAATGGCAGTCCATGCTCTTCTTCTAAGCGGTGGAAATCGTCGTAGAGCAGCAAGGGGACAACTGCACCCTTATGCTCTTCGAAGTATTTGTCGGGCTCATAATCCGGAGGCGCGGCGCCTGAATTTGCCGTGATCCAGCGGCCCAAGACTTTGCGGTACACGCGCTGGAACAGAAAGTCGGCGAGGACTGATGATTTTTGAATGCTGGCCTTCACCTCGTCCGCAGGCGGCAAGCTGCTGGATTCTACAGCGAGCAGGATGCTCAGGCCCGATAAAACCTCGGTTTCAAGCTTGCGGCTCTTAAGCCAATCCAAATAGACCTTGGCCGCCATTGTTCGCTGAGATGACGAAAGCAAGCCCGCATATTCTTTCGCTGCACGCCACCGAACAAAACGCACCGGCCAATTGAGCCGGTCCAGTAAAACGCGCATTGTGTGCTCGGGGCTTAAGGTCATTGCGTCCACTCCGCACGCGGAAGTGGTTGGTCACTGACCTCGTCTTTCGTGATGCGGACCATTGTGCCCGCATAGTCGGCTGCAAGCTTGCTCTGCCCAACCAACAATAAGAACTTTACCAGCCAGCGAGTGCCAATCGTCAATCCGTTGCGGCGCTTCTCCCAGTAACGCGGCTGTTTTGACGTGTCTTTGATGAATTGCGCCCATTTGCTCTTGTAGTGCTTGGCAACGCGTTCGAGCCGCCGCTGGACGCGCTCACTTCTATCCCAGTAGTAATTCCATCCGTGGCGCTCGATCTGAGCCCGCACCAACCATATGTACGCCCTTGCTTTCCCCTCGTACTTGAGGCTCACGTCAAACGCCTCATCGAGAAGCGGCTCAATCTCGTGCGGGTTCTCGTGATTCTTGAAATACGCGTCGATCGATCTTACTGCTTCGAGCCCTTTGCCTTTGCGGTCCCAATACCTGAGCCAAGCCAGAAGTGAGTCCTCACGATGCAGATAGCCAAGCTTCGGGCTCGCCACTCGCTTTAGCAGCGCATCCAGCTTGTCCGGGTCATATTTTTTTACGTCGGGAGGCCTGCCTTTTCGCCCTAGATCGTCGCCTTTCACTTTGTGCGTGATCCTCGTCTTGGCCTTACTGGCGTCCTTATCCTTGGCGGCACCAATAAACATTCGTTGCGCCGACAAGAGCTTTGAGACGCCTGCCCTTCCTTGCTTGCGCAGTTTCTCAAGCTCGTAGAGGTCTGCCCGTTCCAGTATCGACTTGCCGAGCGCAATTCCCGAGGGGCTTGTGAAATCCACGTGGCGCAAAATCGCGCAATGCGTCATCTCTGCCAGCCGCCACTCCTCATTCGCCATGTAATAGCTGTAGAGGTTTGGCAACCACTCCGGCTTAACGAGGGCGATGAGGTCAATGAACTCTTCCGGTGCATGGTTCGTCTCATCCCCGTCCGTGAACACCGTAATCTGGTCAATAATCGGCGCTAACAGCTCAACCCAGGGCAACACATCAGCCGCCTTGGATTCGTGAATACTCTCAATCGCGGACAATACGTCAAATACCCAAACGTCCTTTCTCCAACCGTAGCCGACGATGCAGTCGGCTGCCCTGGACACGAATCTTTCCCCTCCTTCTAGGCCATAGAGGACCGAGAGCTGGGCAAGATCGATCCATCTCTCTGCGCGCTCACTAAACTGTGTGACATGCTCTGATTCGGTTTCCTCCAGCTCATCGATCAGCTCCTTTATGCCTTGGGGCTCGAAGACTAGAGTGCGCGCTTCGAGCTCTTCGCTAATCCAGCTTTCGACGACCCAATGCGTTGACGCGCGCGCGATCTCAAACTGCTCGCTCGCAACCAAACTTGGGCCTTCGACCGCGCACTTAAGCGCATGGAGGTCGGTCGAGATTTGTCGCACTGCACTACGGAAGGCGCGGTACTGTGCCGTGGAAGGCTCTGAAGGCCGATGCGGAATATCGATCGGCTCCAGGTCGGCAAGACTGAAAAAGATACTGCCAAAGCTGATATCGGATGGCTTCTTTGCCATCTCCAAAGCTGCTTCCCATAGACATCGGATTCCATCCGCCATCCAGCCAAGCTTAGTACGATCGATGCCGATAAGCGCAGGCTCACAATCGCCCACAGCGCTCAATGCCGTATCCAGAGACGAAAAGAAAAACGCGTGAAAGAACTGCTCAACGTCAACATTAGGTCCATAGTCATAGTCCGCACGGACCGCCGTTGGAGATAGGGCGTCGAGATTACAAGCAGCAGGCGGGGTCAGGCCCTTCCGCCGATACCAACACATGAGTAGTGGGCTGAGGCTTGCCTGCGGGGCCAATCGTGCGGTGAGGACGATGCCTTCCGCAGCAGCAATTCGTGCCATCGCATCTTGCGTCGCGTTGCGCCACGCGGCGTGTTTTTCGTTCTGCATAAGGCCCAACATTTCATTGGCCATCTCAAAGTCTCGCAGACGGACAACATGCCGAAGAAATGTTTGATAGATGCGATCACGGGCGTGGAACTGGCTGATGAAGCGCAGGAGATTTTCCGTATCGGGCTTTCCGAAGTCCACCAAGCCCTCTAAGAAATTTTCGGCTAGCGAAAAGAATTCTTCATCCGGCCTGTGCCGCAAGTTGATCCATAAATTCACTTGGCGGCGCAATTCCTCGTAGCACTCGCGACCAATCGCGTCTCTTTCCTTCGCATTTAGGCAACGCAGTAAAGTTACGATGTCATCATCTGTGGCTGACGGGATGGCGTCGGCCATGTTGAGTATTTGCTGTTCATTTCCAGCTATGCGGATGGCGCATTCCGAGAAATCGTGAAAGCGGTTTACTTGGAACTCCGGTCCATTCTGCACACGTGTTTTTATCGAGCGCAGTTCGATCGTTTTGCCGTAGTCTCCCTGCGCAAAGGCTTCCTCTTCAGCATGATCGAGAATGTTAACGATTTGCTCAGATGGCCAGCCTTTCACAAGTGAAGCGATAACCCAGTTCCGCGTCGTATGAGTTAGAAGATCACTTGGTTCGCCTAGGAGTGCGCGCATGATCCATAGCCATGCCCAGCGCCAATACTCCGGAGCCTCGCGCTCAAGCCACCTAACCACCGCGGGGAGGACCGCCTTGAATGTGTCCGCGTGATCGCTTTGGTCTCGCGCGTAGGCAAGTATACTTCCGTGAAATGGAATGACCCCCGTCCGGCGGTGCTCAAGCAGATGGTCGACTTGGTCCAGTGCCCCCGCACATTTTCGAAGACCATCAGCAGGCCAATGGAAATCTGAGCCGGCCACAAGGTGCACGACTTTCTTGGCATCCGCAGGCAACCGTCCCCAAAGGCCTGCGTAGTATTTGCGGATGTCCCCGTCCGGGCATGAGGGTAGAAGCCTGACCTCATCGGCAGTCATAACGACGCCCCGCCGCACGAGCGCTTCAAACGAGTAAATCAGATGGAGCGGATTACCCTGGCATATCTCATAAAACGCATGGGCAACCTCTGCGAGTTCGGTAACGCCGAAGTGGGTGGCATCGCGCAGGAGCAGACGGCCAGCATCTTTCTGTCCTTCGAGCCAAGCATGGACCGCGGTTTCATCCATCGGCGGCACTTCAATCCAATCCTCCGCTTCCGCATGTTGGATCAGCCGCAGAGGCAACTGCTCTTGCGCAACTTTCTGTGTCCCAATGAGCAAGACAACGTTCGGTGGGCACGGCAATAGATAGTTGAACAAGTGCTCCATTTGGGTGGTGTTGCGCTGGTCGCGCCAGACGTGATCGAGTCCGTCGATTACGACAAAGAAGCGCTTGCCCTCCTTAGCAAAGTAATCCCCGCTGGCCTCCAGCCAATTTCTGAGTTGGTTTTGCGCATCCTCTAAGCCACGTACGGCGTCGGGATAGCGGCCCGCCATTTGATCCATGAGTGAGCTGCAAATCTCCGAGAATGAAATGCGGTCTATCGTGCTGTCATCGAGCGACAAAAAGTAGTGATGGCGAATAACTGGAAGTTCCTCTTTCCTCAGAAGATCAACCAAGTAGCTCAGGTAGGTGCTCTTTCCACGGCCCGGACTGCCCCAAAGGACAGTGATTGGCCGAGCGCTCGTCTTTATGCGCGCGGTAAACCCCTCATGGAACGTCTTAGCAGGCACCTGATAGAGGGAGGGTATCTCAAAGTCCTGAGGAATAGGCTTGGGGCGGCGCTTCGAGATGAGTTGGACGAGATGCCCGTGCCGAACTTTGCCATCGGGCTCGGGGTACTGCTTCCTGATGGCCCATTTGCGCGCTTGTTCGCGGAGCAATAGCCAGCCGGTATTGTCCGTGTCTGTGGGGACAATCTCCCCTTTCAGTTTCGTTTCGAGGTCGTCGATCAGCAGTTCCGAATGACCGAATTCAAACTTCAAGAAGAAGGTGCGAGCCGCTGCATCGCCTCCTAGTTCCGTAGAAACAGCCTTTCGCCGCGCGGCGGGAATCATATCGAAATCAATGAGTGCGTCCTTCAAGGCTCCAGCAAATTCGGGATCGGGGTGCCGATTTGTCCGAAGCCTTGCCGAATGTACGCGCCCGAGTGCCTTCACTGTCGAAAGCGCTGCAGACCACTTTTTGAGTAATGACGTGCCCTTATCCTTTTTCGCCAGAAGCCAATCCCAGCCCAAAAAGTACCGTGTTGGATCGGCCGTAAACTTGACTTGAAGGAGTTCGAAGGAACCGTCCCGGCGTGCAGCCACAACGTCATCGAGCTTTCTGGCCTTCTTGTCCTCGGATTCCAATTCGACCCAGTGATACAGGTTAGGGTCACGATAAAATTTCAGTAATACCTCGATACCAACCAGGTCCTGGTATTCAAAGCCGCTTCGGGCGATCCCGGACGTTTTGAAGCTGTGTTTCGCCACAGAGAGGGACCTGCGAGTGCGCCAGATCGCACCCAATTAGATTTTCAATGCTGCGCTGCACCGGACAGTAAGGCTCTTATCGTAGAAGTTGAATCGTATACTGCAGTGAGCGCGCTCTTCAGCAACACGGGTCTGGGGGACCCTGACCTCGTGATCTTCACATTGGAGCTTAGTGAGTGCTCGGCTGGTGTGACCCCCAAACTGGCCTCCGGAGAGAATGGGCGAGAAATTGCGTGCGCTCGCCCCTGAGACGGTCTCTCTCGACTCTCCTCCCGCCGCGGCATAGCCATTCGGTGGCTGATTTTCCCCCTCTTCCCGGCTGTTTTCAGAAGTCGGGGAGAGAACCGGAAAGCCCGCGACTTGTTGGCTGAGAGCATCGGATTCGAAGTTCGACACACATCATGATGCTAGGCTGATCAGACGATTCGAACTTCGACGCACATCGTGATGCTAGGTGATCGCAGGGACCATCGACTCATTTGCAAGTGTGACCCCCGAAAATGCCCAGTAGAGATAAACCGACAAAAACGCGGCGTTCTTCCGCTGGAGCGCTCTCTCTGGCGTCAGGTCAGAGAGAAGTACCGGCAATTGGTCGCGCAATTCCGGGGTTGTTCGCGACGCTTTGGTGAATGTCGGGAGAGAGCCGGAAAACCCTCGACTAGTGTGGCTGGGGCGCCAGGATTCGAACCTGGGATCACGGGACCAAAGCCCGTTGCCTTACCGCTTGGCCACGCCCCAATGCAAAGTCGTCTTCGCTGGAGAACGCGCGCAGGTGCCGGCTCTCGGCCGGGCGCAATCCGTGCGACGAAGCGCGGCGGACCATAGCCGCTCGCCTCCTTGGCCGCAATGCTGGGAGCCGCACCGGCACTCATGATATCGCCCGCGCCGGAGGCGATTTCCAGATCGCTTCCCCCCCTTGGCGCCCGCATGGCCAGCCCTCGGTTGCGGGGGCGGAGGCGCTTGTCTATATACGTCACCTTCAATGAGACGGAGTGTAGCGCAGCCTGGTAGCGCACCTGCTTCGGGAGCAGGGGGTCGGGAGTTCGAATCTCCCCACTCCGACCAGTCTTCCCGGCTTTATGGATGTGAGAGGCCGGAGGCCCTGAAAGTCCTGCCGTTCCGACCAGTTTTTTTGAGCAACGATTTCCACACCCCTTAGACTTAAGTCTTTGCTTGCAAAGGCCACATTTTGCGCTCATTGGCCTTGCAGATTAAGGTTGAGTTGCGGGCGGCGCTGCCGTCACTGTCGCGCTCCGCTAGGATCGCGCGAATTGGCCAGAAGCCTAAATCGAGACCATGTCGGCAGAGCTTGCCTTCAATCGAAGCGTTGATGTCGACTACGGCGTGGCCGAGGAGGTCGCCCCGCAGGTGCGCCGCATCGTCGCCAACAATCCTTCGCCATACACCTTCCTCGGCACCAATACTTACCTCGTGGGCCGCGGCCGCGTGGCCGTCATCGATCCGGGGCCGGCCTGCGAGCAGCACCTCGCCGCCATCGTAGCCGCGACCCGCGGCGAGCGCGTCACCCACATCCTGATCACCCACAGCCACCGCGATCATTGCGACGGGGCGCGCGGCTTGCAGGCGCTGGTCGGCGGCGAGATCTTGAGCTTCGGCCCGACCGGAACCGAGCGCGGCGCGGGCGCCCACGGCCTCGGCGAGGCGTTCGTCGATCCCGCCTTCCGGCCAGACCGCGCGCTTGCCGACGGCGACGTGGTGAAGGCCGGCGGCGTCGCCCTCGATGTTCTGCACACGCCAGGCCACGCGCCGGACCATCTCTGCTTTGCGCTGGTCGGCCAGCGCACGGTGTTCACCGGCGACCACGTGATGGGATGGAACACCACCGTCATCGCTCCGCCGGAGGGCAGCATGGCCAAGTTTCTCGCCTCGCTGGAAAAGCTCTTGCCGCGGCACGACAAGGTGTTCCTGCCCGCCCATGGCGGCCGCGTGCAGACGCCGCAGCGCGTGGTCAGGGCCTACATCATGCATCGGCAATGGCGCGAGCAGACCATCCTCACCTGCCTCGAGGACGGCGTCTCGACCATCCCGCGCATCGTCGCCAAGATCTATGGCGATCTCGACGCCGATCTAAAGGCGGCCGCGGCGCTCTCCGTGCTCGCCCATCTGGAGCATATGATCAGTCGGGGCTTAGTAGCGGAAACCGGCCAGGGGGGCCACGGCGCTGAGCCGGAGGCTGGGACTGAGGCTGGTCTTGCGAGCGTCTATTCCGTTTCGCCCGGCGCTTCTTCACCGGCTTCTTGATCTGCGGTGCCGTGGCCTTCGGCGCCGGCTCGGCCTGCTCCAGCCCGGTCTTCTCGCCCTTCTCCAGAGCGGCCTTCACTTCCGCAAACAGCTCGCGGACGTGCCCGGCATTGGCGCCGAGATCGTGCATTCCGTAGCGCGACGCGGAGCGGACATCGATGAAGGCATGGGCATCGTCGCCGGTGACGCGGACCAGCGCATCGTCGGTGTAACCCATGATCATGGTGCGATTGCTGGCCTCGATGAGGCCTGGCTGATCCCCGTCTGGAGCCTCGTTCGATACGATGGTCCACCCCAACCGCTTCACCGCCTCGTGCACGATGTCGAAAGTCTCGACCACCGAGCGCTCGAGCTCCATCGGGCGAATGTCGGGATAGGCCGCCTCCCGCTGTTCGGCTGCGGCGAGATCGGGCTCGACGATGCGATTGGCGTCGGCGGGGCGCATGGCGGCAAGTTGCTTGAATGGCATCGGCTGCCTGGTCGTCTGAATGTCGTTGAGCTGTGGCAGCAAGACGTAATGCGAGAGATAGAAGAGCGGCACCGCGAGCCCGACAAGCGCGATGGCGATGCCGGTGAAGGCCTGCGCCGCGCCGATCTGGCCGCCAAACCAGATGCGCACGAGCCCGACGACGGCGACGACGATGGCGAGGAACAGCCCGCCGATCGACACCGCCATCAGGTTCATCGCTGCCGGCGTGGCGAGCGTGCCAAAGCGGTGCAGGAGTACGGTCAGGATGAGCAGCTGCAGGAAGAAGAACGCCATGCGGCGCGCCCACAGCCCCTCATGCACGGTCTTCTGCAGATAGATCGCAACCACGCGTAAGCCCTCGTCCCGCTTATCCCCTCGCGTCTAGGTCACCATGCTTCACCCTGTCTCGGTGTCAACCCCTCCCCTGGCAACCTTGAAGGCCGAGGCTAGATCGCCGGCGTGGCAGGTTTGTGGTGACTTCCCTCCCCGGTTGAGGGGGAACAGGCCTAACGAATCTTAAACCTCTGCCTGTGATCCTGCGGACCAAGCCCCTCGCCCCCTTGGCGAAGGCCTGCGTAAACAGGATCGGTTAGCGTATATGCCGTCTCGTCGGCGCCCGTTTTCTGCGCCCACAATGCTGCTCGTGAGCCTTGTGCTCGTCTCGCTTGGCGGCTGCACCTATGAGCAGGAAGGGCCGCCTGACCTCCACTTCGAGAAATTCGCGGCAAAGCCGCCGAAGCTCGACACCGTGACGGTCTGCCATGCCTATGGCTGCAAGGAGCAGACGAAGTTCGCCTTCACGCAAGCCGATATCGCCGAGATCTCAGCCTTGATGGCGAGGGTGCCGCGCAACGACAGCCCGGCCGAGGA
Source organism: Methyloceanibacter sp. (assembly GCF_050728395.1). Lineage (GTDB taxonomy): Bacteria > Pseudomonadota > Alphaproteobacteria > Rhizobiales > Methyloligellaceae > Methyloceanibacter. Next base: position 612 of record NZ_JBOHJB010000027.1, on the reverse strand, counting down.
GCGCAGGGCCATCGCTTACGCCATTGCCTGGATGGAGCGGCGCGTGGCGCCGAGCGTGGGCACAACAAGCGACCGCCCGAGCATGGATCTCGGCGGCTCAGGCGATTCCACCCAGCAGGATTGCGTCGACGAAGCTACCAACACCACGAGCTACCTCCTCGTGCTCGACCGCCACGGGCTCATCAAGCATCACGCGGTGGAGAGGCCTTTCGCCAAGGACAGCCTGACGCACTGGACCCATTGGGCGGCGGTGATCAGGGAGACCGACAACGGAGAACGCTTCGCCATCGATTCATCGGCGGGCGCCAATGGCGAGAACCCAACGGTGCAGGCCGCGGCAAGCTTCTACGTGCCGGACAGTTACGCCGACCGCACCCCGCCGGAAACCGGGCTCGCCACCGCCGATGCTGAGGCGCCGAGGCAAAGCGCCGACGCTCTTGGCGGCTTCCTCCAGCGCATGCAAGCGCTCGGCTACGCAGATGAGCCTACGGGCTCGGCGCGCTGATTTCGGCAGGCTGATTGAGCAGCTGAAGCGCAAGCTCGATCGGGCTGAAAGAGCGGCGGTGATGGGTGCACACGCCGTGCTTCTTGATGGCGCGCGCGTGCTCAGGC
>NZ_JBOHJB010000026.1:0-35590 GCF_050728395.1 Methyloceanibacter sp. | reverse complement strand
GTGCTCTTGCTATCGGGGCGCTCGCCATCGGCAGGCTGGAAATCCGCAAAGCGCGCTTGCGAGAGGTCGAGATCGACAGCCTCACGGTGCGCCATCTCAAGGTCATTGAAGAAACGGCCGGAGAGCCGAACAGCGCGGAGTTCTAGGCTCCGGCGCGAGGGGGGAAGCAATGGAACTCAGGAATGCACGCTTCGTGGTCATCATGCTCGCGGCGCTCTCGCTCGGCGTCGGCATCGGCCATCTTATGCAGCTCCCGGCGCGCATGGGTTGGGATCAGTATCTCTGGGTGGGGTCGACGGTGCAGGGCGGGGCCTACGCTCTGTCGGGCCCGCTCGGCGTGCTCATTCAGCTGACCACCATCATCGCGCTGATCGTGCTCGCGCTGCTGCTGCGCCGCCACGGCGCGGGCGGTTTCGCCTTCACCGTCGCCGCGGCGGCGATGTTCGCCATCGGCCTCCTGATCTGGTGGGTCCTTGTCTATCCGGTGAATGTCGAGCTCGCCAAATGGGTGAATGGGCCGGTGCCCGACAACTGGGCGGAGTGGCGGTCGTTATGGGAATGGGGCCAGGCTGCCAACGGCCTCTCCCAGCTCATGGGCTTTGCCGCGCTCATCGCCTCGGTGCTGGTGGAGAAGGCCAAGCAGCGGAGCTGAGCGGCGCCGGACTCGCAACACCCGCGCTGTCACGCAAGTTTCGCAAATCTGTCCAATCGCGAGGCTCCGGCCTTCTGCTGGTTCTATGCCGAGGCAGAGGCGGGGCTGCCCGCTAGGGCCTTGCGATCATCTGCAAGCCCGTCCAGATTACCGCGACAACGGGGTATGCCGAAGAGCCCCGAGGGAGAGACGCGCTATGGCGAGCACGGGTCAGGCGGCGGTTGCTGACAATCATGTCGGGCTCCTGGACAAGGAGCGGATTATCGCCCCGGCGAATTACAACCGCTGGCTTGTCCCGCCGGCCGCGCTTGCCATCCATCTCTGCATCGGCATGGCCTATGGCTTCAGCGTGTTCTGGAAGCCGCTGCAAGGCGCGCTCTTGGGCGCCGACGGCAAGGCGGTTCCCGAATGCTCGGCCGCCGCGACCACCTTCGGCGAAAAGGCGGCGGGCACGATTCAGGCGCTCTTCACCACGAGCTGCAACTGGAGCCAGTTCGATCTCGGCTGGATGTACACTCTGTTCTTCGTGTTGCTCGGCACCTCTGCCGCCATCTGGGGCGGCTGGCTCGAGCGGGTTGGGCCACGCAGAGCCGGCGTGGTCGCCGCCTTCTGCTGGAGCGGTGGCTTTCTGATTTCGGCACTCGGCGTCTATATCCACCAGCTTTGGCTGATGTGGCTTGGCTCGGGCATCATCGGCGGCTGCGGTCTCGGCCTCGGCTACATCTCTCCGGTCTCGACCCTGATCAAATGGTTCCCTGACCGCCGCGGCATGGCGACCGGCATGGCCATCATGGGCTTCGGCGGCGGTGCCATGATCGGCTCACCCCTCGCCACCATGCTGATGAACCACTACGCCACGCCAACCTCGCCCGGTGTGTGGGAGACCTTCATCACCCTGGGCATCATCTATTTCGTGTTTATGATGGGAGGCGCGTTCGGCTATCGGTTACCGCCGGCAGGGTGGAAGCCACATGACTGGACGCCCCCGGTCAATTCCAACGCCATGATCACCACCGGGAACGTCGACCTCAAGGACGCGCACAAGACCCTCCAATTCTGGCTGATCTGGGCGGTGCTCTGCCTCAACGTCTCGGCCGGCATCGGCATCATTGGCGCCGCCTCGCCCATGCTCCAGGAAACCTTTGGGGGCAGGCTGTTCGGCGATCCTTCTGTGGGCTTTGGACAATTCAGCGACGCGCAAAAGGCACAAGCGGCGCTCGTCGGCGCGGCCTTTGTCGGCCTGTTCTCTCTGTTCAACATCGCCGGGCGCTTCTTCTGGGCGTCGCTGTCGGACAAGATCGGGCGGAAGCTCACCTACTTCACCTTCTTCACGCTCGGCTTCCTCTGCTACGCGGCGGCGCCCACGTTCGCCACGCTCGGAATGCTCGGCGTGTTTGCCGCAGCCTTCTGCCTGATTGCCTCGATGTATGGCGGCGGATTCGCCACCATCCCGGCCTACCTCGCCGACATCTTCGGTACGCAATATGTTGGCGCCATTCACGGGCGTCTGCTCACCGCCTGGTCGACGGCGGGCATCGTCGGCCCGGTGATCGTGAACTACATGCACGACACCCGCAAAGCCGCAGGCGTCCCCTACGACCAGATTTATCACCCGATCTTCTACGTGCTTGCTGGCCTGCTGGTGGCAGGCTTCATTGCCAATCTGCTGATCAGGCCCTTGGACAAGAAGTGGTTCATGAGCGAGGAAGAGGTGGCCGCCCTCCAAGCCAAGCTGAAAAGCAGGGTCGCGGCCGTGACGTCGGCCGTCGGTAGTGGCGGCTTCGACATCAGGGCACTGCTCGCTTGGGCCGCGGTCGGTATCCCGCTCGCCTGGGGCATCTGGATCACCTTGGAGAAGGCTCTGGCGCTCTTTAGATAGGGTAGACCGGCCTTCGCACAGTCCTGAAAAATGTCCCCATAGTGGCCTCTCGGGCAGAAGCTACTATGGCTTGTGGCTCAAGGCAGAGCGCTCCCATAGCTCCGGCGGAAAGATTGCCGAGTCTTCCTGTTCAGAATTTCTTAATGTGGCATTCAGACGGTTTTCATGGACGCGTCATGCGGTACTCATGGCCTCCCCTCATATTCAAGCTCGTAAGTTCACCGAAGGAGACGACCATGAAAGAGTGGCTGAAACCCGAGATCACCGAGTCCGAGGCTGGCATGGAAGTGACGAGCTACCTCCCGGCCGAGCTGGACCGCGCTTAATTCCAAGCGTCGATCTATTAGAGTTTGCTAAGTGACGGCCTCCGCGCAAGCGGGGGCCGTCACTGCTTTCGGCGTCCCTCAACAGGTCTTCTTTCGCGCGTGGTTAGACGCCCAAGCGCGGCGCATCCATCCGATTGTCATGCCCGCGAAGGCGGGCATCCAGTAACCGCAAACCTTAGTTATTTTTGTGAGGGCCTGGGTTACTGGATTGCCCGGTCAAGCCGGGCAATGACAAGGAATTCGGGTGGCCCGCACAAAACAGAGTGCGAACGCGCGAGATGACAGACTTTGCCCGCGACTTTATGGTGCGCCCCCATCATTTGCCTCAAACTTATCGTCTAGGGCCCCTATGAACGACGCGAAGACGCCCCCTATGTCCAAAGAAAGCGCCGGCAATTTCTTCGAGGATTTCAAGCTCGGCCAGGAGATCGTGCACGCCACGCCGCGCACCGTGACGGTCGGCGATGTGAGCCTGTTCACCGCGCTCTACGGCTCGCGCTTCGCCGTGCAGTCGTCCGACGCGTTTGCGCAAGCGATCGGCTACCCGACGGCGCCGATCGACGACATGCTCACCTTCCACATCGTGCTCGGCAAGACGGTGCCGGACATTTCGCGGAACGCCATCGCCAATCTCGGCTACGCCGATATGCGTTTCCTCAAGGCGGTCTATCCCGGGGACACGCTCTCGACCACGACCGAGATCATCGGCCTGAAAGAGAACTCAAACCGCAAGAACGGCACGGTCTATGTGCGCTCAACCGGACGCAATCAGAGGGCTGAGCCTGTGCTCGCCTTCTCGCGCTGGGTGATGGTGAACAAGCGTGACGAGCGCGCGCCCGCGCCTGAACCGCATGTGCCGGAGCTGATCGCCGAGGTCGAGCCGTCGCGGCTCGGCGAGGCGCTGCCGAGCCTGAAGCTTGGCGCCTACGACTATGCGCTCGCCGGGTCGGCCAAGCGCTGGGGCGACTACAAAGTCGGCGACAAGATCGATCATGTCGACGGCCAGACCATTGAGGAGGCGGAGCACCAGCTTGCCACGCGCCTGTTCCAGAACACGGCGCGGGTGCATTTCAACCAGCACATCGAGGCGCAAGGCAGGTTCAAGCGCCGCATCGTCTATGGCGGACACGTCATTTCCATTGCGCGCGCTTTGAGCTTCAACGGGCTCGCCAACGCCTTCCATCTCGCCGCCATCAATGGCGGGCGGCACGTGGCGCCGTCCTTTGCCGGCGACACCATCTATGCCTGGAGCGAGGTCATCGACAAAGCCGAGCTTCCCGGCCGAACCGACATGGGCGCGTTGCGCTTACGCCTGTTTGCGGTGAAGGACCGGAATTGCGCCGACTTCCCCGGGCACAAGGCCGACGGCAGCTACGAGGACGGCGTGGTGCTCGATCTCGATTGCTGGGTGGCGCTGCCGCGGTAGGGGGAAGACCTCACCCTGAGGGGGGCCGTCAGGCCCGTCTCGAAGGGTGACATGCTTCGAGACGCGCCCTTCGGGCGCTCCTCAGCATGAGGGCTTCTAAGTTTCGGCATGCGCCGGTATGACGGAACGCAACTGCTTCTGATGAATTGTCCTGCCCGAATGCCAGGAGGGCTCCATGGACCGCAAATTCGCCGTCGCCGCGCTGCTGGCGATGACGCTCGCCACTGCCTGGCCCGCGCGCGCCGTCGACAAGGCCGAGGCCCTGCTCAAGGACAGAGACGGCAAGGAGGTGGGCAAGGTCGAGCTCACCGATACGCCGACCGGCGTCCTGATGCGGCTCACGCTCGACGGCGTCCCGCCAGGCGACCATGCCTTCCATGTGCACGCGGTCGGCAAATGCGAGCCGCCCGATTTCAAGTCAGCCGGCCCACATTTCAATCCCGACGAGACCAAGCACGGGCTGATGAATGCGGAAGGGCCGCACGCCGGCGATATGCCGAACCTGCACGTGCCCGACAGTGGCAAGCTTACCGTCGAGATGCTGGACGAGATGGTGACGCTCGACGCCGAGCCCGCGCTGCTCGATCAAGACGGCTCGGCACTCGTGATTCACACCGGCGCCGACGACTATCAGACCGATCCTGCCGGCAATGCCGGTGACCGCATCGCCTGCGGCGTGGTCACGGAATAGATCTGCCCTAGTCAGCCGACAGGTCCCCCTCACCCGTCGCGACTCCGGACAGGTCCGGCGTCGCGCCACCCTCTCCCACGGGGGGAGAGGGGTCAAAGGCACCGCCACAGAGTCCCCTCGCCCCTTGTGGGAGAGGGCTTTCCGCCGCGATCTTGCGCCAGCGAAGCTCTGCGCAAGTCGCATGGCGGGAAGGCTGAGGGGTTATTGAGCAGAACAGAAGGCCGCTGCCGGTTTGATTGCCCCCGACGGGGTCGGTGGTCTATGAGTGGACAGAGACCTTCGATTTCCTGGCCGGCAAGGCATCCTCATGGGCAATAGCAATACGCAAGCGCGGCGGCCGCTTTCGCCGCATCTGCAGATTTACCGGCCGATGCTGACCATGATGATGTCGATCGCCCATCGCCTCTCAGGCGTCGGCAACGCCATCGGCTTCATCCTGCTCGCCTGGTGGCTGGTGGCGATCAGCTCGGGACCCGAGGCCTACGCCACGGTCAACGATTTCTTCGGCAGCATCGTCGGCCGCTTCCTGCTGTTCATGTTCAGTTGGGGCCTGATCCATCACATGCTCGGCGGCATCCGCCATCTGATCTGGGATACGGGGCGCGGTCTCGACAAGGTGAGCATCGAGATCTTCGCCTGGGGAACCATCATCGGCTCGACCGTGCTGACCTTGGCCCTGTGGATCGCCGGCTATTGGCTGAGGGGAGGGGCATAACCATGGCCACGCCACTTGCCAAGGCACGCGGGCTCGGCGCCGCCCATCGCGGGACGGAGACCTTCTGGCGTCAAAGGATGACGGCGGTCGCCAACGTGCCTCTCGTCATCTTCCTCATCCTCTCCATCGTCACCCATATCGGCGCCGATTATCAGACAATTCGGGCCTATCTTGCCCGCCCGGTCGTGGCAATCGCCATGCTTGCGCTCGTAATCTCGGCCTCGATCCATATGCGCATCGGGCTGAAAGAGATCATCGAGGACTACGTGCAAGGCGAGGGCGCCAGGGTCGCGGCGATCTTGCTCACGACCTTCTTCGCCGCCGCCGTCGGCCTTGCCTGCACATTCGCGCTCGTGAAGATCAGTCTCGGAAGCTAGCTCAATGCCGCAAGACGCCACGCCAGATCAGGCCCCGAACATCAACGGCCGCGCCTATCCGATCATTGACCACAGCTACGACGTGGTGGTGATCGGTGCCGGCGGGGCGGGCCTTCGCGCCGTGGTCGGCGCGAGCGAAGCGGGCCTGCGCACCGCCTGCATCACCAAGGTGTTCCCCACCCGCTCGCATACCGTGGCGGCGCAAGGCGGCATCGCCGCGGCCCTCGGCAATATGGGCCCCGACGATTGGCGCTGGCACATGTACGACACGGTGAAGGGATCCGATTGGCTCGGCGACCAGGACGCCATCGAATATCTCTGCAAGAGCGCGCCGGAAGCCGTCTACGAGCTCGAGCATTGGGGCGTGCCCTTCTCGCGCACCGACGAGGGCAAGATCCTGCAGCGGGCCTTCGGCGGCATGACCACCGATTTCGGCAAGGGCCAGGCCTTGCGCACCTGCGCCGCCGCCGACCGCACTGGCCACGCCATGCTTCACACCATGTACGGCCAGGCGCTGCGCCATTCGGCCGAGTTCTTCATCGAATATTTCGCTATCGACCTGATCATAGACGATGAGCGGCGCTGCCGCGGCGTGATCGCGCTTTCCATGCAGGACGGCACGCTGCACCGCTTCCGCGCCCATCAGGTGATCCTCGCCACCGGCGGCTACGGCCGCGCCTATTTCTCCTGCACGAGCGCGCATATCTGCACTGGCGACGGCAACGCCATGGTGCTGCGCGCCGGACTTCCGCTCCAGGACATGGAGTTCGTGCAGTTCCATCCGACCGGAGTCTATGGCGCCGGCGTGCTGATCACCGAGGGCGCGCGCGGCGAAGGCGGCTTCCTCACCAACTCGGAAGGCGAGCGCTTCATGGAGCGTTACGCGCCGCATGCCAAGGATCTTGCCTCGCGCGACGTGGTGTCCCGCGCCATCACTATCGAGATCAGGGAAGGTCGCGGCACCGGCCCCGACAAGGACCACATGCATCTGCATTTGAGCCATCTCGACGAGGCTCTGCTCGCCGAGCGGCTGCCTGGCATCACCGAATCGGCGCGCATCTTCGCCGGCGTCGATCTCACCCGCGCGCCGATCCCGGTGCTGCCGACGGTCCATTACAACATGGGCGGCATCCCAACCAATCTGCATGGCGAGGTGGTGTGCCCGCGCGACGGCGACCCCGATGCCATTGTGCCCGGGCTTTTCGCCGTTGGGGAAGCGGCCTGCGCCTCGGTGCACGGGGCGAACCGGCTTGGTTCAAACTCGCTGATCGATCTCGTGGTGTTCGGGCGCGCCGCGGCACAACGTTCGGCCGAGACCATCAAGCGCGACAGCGCCATGCCTGAGCTGCCGAGAGGCGCGGGGGAAGAGGCGATCGCGCGGCTCGACCGCTTCCGCTACGCCAATGGCGGCACGCCGACGGCGGCGCTGCGCCTGAAGATGCAGAAGACCATGCAGACCGACTGCGCCGTGTTCCGCACCGCCGAGGTGATGCAGCAAGGGGTGCGCAAGATCCACGACGTGTGGAAGGAGAGCGACGACATCCACGTCACCGACCGCTCGCTGATCTGGAACACCGACCTGATCGAGACGCTCGAATTCGACAATCTGATCTCGCAGGCCGCGGTGACCGTGGCCGGAGCTTTGGCGCGGCAGGAGAGCCGCGGGGCGCACGCGCGGGAGGACTTCCCCAAGCGCGACGACCTCAACTGGATGAAGCACACGCTGTCCTGGGCGGACTATGGAACGCGCCGCCTGCGCCTCGACTATCGGCCGGTGCACACCTACACGCTCTCCAACGAGATCGCCTATATCGAGCCGAAAGAGCGGGTGTATTGATGACAACCCTCATCCTGAGGAGCGGCCGCCAGGCCGCGTCTCGAAGGACCGGGCCACATGCTTCGAGACGGCGCTTGCGCGCCTCCTCAGCATGAGGAGATAGAAGAGCATGGTTCAATTCACGCTGCCGAAGAACTCCAAGGTCCAGCCCGGCAAGGCCTGGAACCCGCCGCCAGAGGGCGCGGAGGCTGGGCGCTGGCGCGAATACCGCGTTTACCGCTTCGATCCAGACAAGGCTGAGAACCCGCGCCTCGACACCTATTGGGTTGACATGAAGGAGTGCGGGCCGATGGTCCTCGACGCGCTCATCTGGATCAAGAACAACGTCGACCCGACCCTCACCTTCCGCCGCTCCTGCCGCGAAGGGGTGTGCGGCTCGTGCTCGATGAATATCGGCGGCACCAACACGCTCGCCTGCACGCTTCACGCCGACGACGCACCCGAGCGCATCTCGATCTATCCCTTGCCGCACCTTCCGGTGATCAAGGACCTCGTCCCCGACATGACCCATTTCTACGCCCAGCACCGCTCGATCGAGCCTTGGCTCAAGACCGACACGCCGACACCGCAGAAGGAATGGCGGCAGAGCCGGGAGGACCGCGCCAAGCTCGACGGGCTTTATGAGTGCATCCTGTGCGCCTGCTGCTCCACCGCCTGCCCGTCTTATTGGTGGAACGGCGAGCGCTATCTTGGCCCCGCCGTTCTGCTGCAGGCTGACCGCTGGGTCGAGGACAGCCGCGATGAGCGGACCGGCGAGCGGCTCGACGAGCTCGAAGATCCCTTCAGGCTCTATCGCTGCCACACCATCCTCAACTGCACCAAGGCCTGCCCAAAGGGACTGAACCCTGCTGCGGCCATCGCCTCGCTGAAGCGGCAGATGGTGGAGCGCGGCGAGTAGGTTCTCGCCGCGCGAGAGTCCCAAACAACGGGCTCAGAGGACAAGCCAGCTCCAGTAGCCTGACCTCTGCTTCGGGGCTGGCACGGGCGGGACGTATGGCTCTCGCTCTGGCTCAACCTCGACGGGCTTTGGCGGCGTCAGCTCAGCGAGTTTCGCGTCCAGCCTCTCGCCAAATTCCCTCAGCATCCCACCGAGCTGGATGTCGGCCGCTTCCCGCACCTGTCGCCGAATCTGATCCATCAATTCGACTTGCCGCTGCTCGGCCACCGCGGATTGCCTGGAGTTTAGGTCCTCCAACATCGACTGAACGGATTGGTAGCGACGCGTCACCTCCTGAACCTCCGCCTCAATGCGCATCATGGCGTTGGCTACGCGGGGCACGAGGCCTTGCTCGATCCGTTCCATCAAGGCAACGGCCTTGGAACCATCACCAGACCCATAGGTCAGCCGGCCGTCGGCTTTCGGAAAGGCATTGATCAAGTCGCTGATGGCGACCAGCTGGTCACGTTCCGACGCGGCTTCCCGGGCCGTTTTTCGAATGTCCACGAGGTCCGATGTTTGCGAGGGCGAGCGACTCGCCAGTGGCGAAACGGCCGTGCATCCTTCCGAGCCGCTGCATGGCAGCTTCCCGCAGTTGAGTGATGTCGCCGACGCGCTCGAGCAGCCGGCGCGCGCTTGGATCCATGGTCAGCGCGAGCATGAGATGGTCGGAGCTCAAGCTCATGTGATTCAGGCTTCTGGCGATCTTCAGGGCTCGGTTGAAGCAATCGGACGCCGACGCTTCGAAGCCGGGCACCGCCTCGTCATAGTCGAAGTCCAAGGCGACTTCTTCGGCGGCGTCAGCGGCCTCCGCATGACCGTGAGGCTGCGCGTCGGCGAATGGCGGCGAACCTGCGTTGCCGCTCTGCGCCGGTGGTTCGCTTCTCGTCCCTGCATATGCATCGCCGCCAAAGCCGGACATACCTTGATTACCCATTTCGGTGGTCATGTTACCCCTCCCACTGCACCCGCTATGATTGTGATATAGATATGACGCAACTATAGGAGGTAGATAGATTTGCATCAATCCCATTAACTGTTGGATAACCATGGGAGATAGGGGGAGCCGGAACCAATGATCGATCATATCGGCCTGCATGTGCGCGACGTCGCCAGCGCCACCGAGTTCTATCTGAAGGCGCTCAGCCCCCTCGGCTACGGCGTCGTCATGCAGGTGTCGGCTGAGGAGACCGGCCATGGCGCGGCGGTCGGCTTCGGCGCCGGCCAGACGCCCTCGTTCTGGATCGGCGAGGGGGCGCGGCCGAGCGGGCCGATGCACGTCGCCTTCGTGGCGCCATCCCGCGCCGCGGTCGACGCCTTCTACGCTGCGGCGATGAAGTCCGGCGGCAAGGACAGTGGCCCGCCCGGGCTCAGGCCCGAATACCACGCCAATTATTACGGGGCCTTCGTGTTCGATCCCGACGGCAATAACGCCGAGGCGGTGTGTCATCTGCCGGAGTAGCGCTTGAGGATCAGTGACCGCCGCAATTCGGCAGAGAGAAGCTGCAGGGCTTCGGCTGCTCGACCGGCACCTTCTCTCCGGTCTTGGGATCCTTCTTCGTCTCGTAGGGACCGACGGCGAGGCGGGGCGCGAAGGTGACGCGCGATAGGCGCCCTCCCTCGAAGATGAGGCTCGCGTTGCACTCATAGTCCTTGTCGGACTTCTTCGACCCGAACGGATTTGCCTTGGCGTCGTCTTTCTTCTTCGGCGCCGCCGTGGGCACAGGCCCGGCGCCGTTGTAGTGGTAGACGAGCGTCTCGCCGGTATTGGTGTTGTAGCGGCCTGCCGGGGTGCCGGCGCAGGCGATGATCTGCTCCTTGGTCATCCCGACATAGGGCTTGGCCGGATCGGCGAGAAAGGTGCGCTCGAAGGTCTGCACGGGCGCCTGGCAACCGGCGAGGCCGAGGCCCGCGGCAAAAATCGTAAGTAATGCCTGAGCTGCGCGCATTGCGTCCCGCTTTCCCCCCACCCGTCGATTGGGCGCAGATTGCGCGCAAATCGTGGCAATTCGATCCCCTCCACCTTCCACGCCGTTTCGGTAGGCAAGCTCAGTGGCCAGCGGAATGGATTGCCAGGTCAAGCTAGGCATGACGGGTGAGAGACGGGGGAGGGATAAAATTACAGCGCGGCGGCGAAATCCCAGAGCAGCTTGACGTTCAAGCTGATCACGATGATCGCCGTGACCGCGGCGAGCGCGGTTAGCCAGCGGGGCGCGATCAGCGCCCCCATCTTGCCCTTGTCGGAGGTGAACATGACCAGCGGCACGATGGCGAAGGGAAGCTGCAGGCTCAGGATCACCTGGGAGAGGATCAGGAGCTGCGCGGTGCCCTCTGACCCATACCAGATGGTGACGATGGCCGCCGGGATGATGGCGATGGCGCGGGTGACGAGCCGCCTGAGATAAGGCGGGAGCCGAATGTCGAGGAAGCCCTCCATCACGATCTGACCCGACAGCGTCGCCGTCACCGTGGAGTTCAGGCCGCAGCACAGCAGCGCGATGGCGAACAGCGTCGGCGCAAAGGCCGAGCCGAGCAGCGGCGAGAGGAAGGAATGCACCTCCTCGAGCTCGGCCACATTGGTCTGCCCGGTCTGATGGAAGGTCGAGGCGGCAAGAATCAGGATCGAGGCGTTGATGGTCAGCGCGAACATCAGCGCGATGGTCGAATCGATGGTGGCGAGCTTGATCGCCTCGCGCCTCTCCGGCACCGAGCGCCCATAGGCCCGCGTCTGCACGACGCCGGAATGCAAATAGAGGTTATGCGGCATCACCGTCGCGCCGATAATGCCGAGCGCGAGATAGAGCATAGCCGGGTTCTTGACGATCTCGACCGTCGGCGCGAAGCCGCGGATTACGTCGCCCCAAACGGGATCGGCCATGGCGATCTGGATGGCGAAGCAGACGGCGATGACCCCGAGCATGGTGACGATGAAGGCCTCGATCCAACGGAAGCCGAGGCGCTGCATCCACAAGATGAGAAAGACGTCGAGCGCGGTGAGGATGACGCCGATCTCAAGCGGGATGCCGAACAGGAGATTGAGGCCGATCGCCGTGCCGATCACCTCGGCGAGGTCGGTGGCGCAGATGGCGAGTTCGGCGAGCGCCCAGAGCGGATAGGACACAAAGCGCGGGAAGGCGTCGCGACAGGCTTGCGCGAGGTCGCGACCTGAGGCGACACCGAGCCGGGCGCAAAGCGCCTGCAGGATGATCGCCATGATGTTGGAGAGGAGAGCGATGAACAGCAGCGCGTAGCCGAACTTCGAGCCGCCGGCGAGCGAGGTCGCCCAGTTGCCGGGGTCCATGTAGCCCACGGCGACGAGATAGCCGGGACCGAGGAAGGCGAGCAGCTTCCGCCACATGGGGCCGGTCGGCCGCGTCTTGATCGAGCCGAACACCTCGGCGAGCGAGGGCGTGGTCTGCTCGCGGCGCCAGCCGTCGAGACGCTGCTCCTCGTGGAGGTCGGCCGCAGCTTGGACGTGAACCGGTTTGACCGGGCTCAGCATGGATTCCCTCGTTTGGGGAGAAGCCTCAGCCTTGGGCTGAAGCCGTCGATTTTGGCGAATCTAACTTACATGCGAATAATTTGCAAGAGCAACTGAGGCGGAGGCCGGCGCGTTTTGCCGCATCTCTAATTTTTTAGTCAAATACGAGAAAGCATGACTCTGATTGGCCGATTTCCGCTAATATTCATTATGAACTCACTCGCCTTGAAATAACTTAATTCAATATCAGCAAGCTTTCTTAACGAAGCGGCAGGAATTTCCTTAATGACTGCGTGAGTTTTATTGCACCGCCGCAATCGAGCCAAGCTCGATGACTATTGCTCCCTTCTACGCGCTCAAGAAGGGGGACCATGCCGCGCTATTATTTTCATCTTAGGTCGCCCTCGCGTCCGGTGCGGGACAAAACCGGCGTCGAGTTGCCGGGGCTCGAGGCCGCCCATTGGCACGCCATGCGTCTCGTCTATCGCCTGCGTGAGCATGCGGCGGAGACCGGCGAAGACTGGGTGATTGCGGTCGCCGACGAAACCGGCGCCGCGCCGCTCGTGGTGCTGCCCGGCGCCGTGCCGATGCTGCGCCAGCCGGCCGCGCTGCCGGAGCAATGGGCAGATCGCGAGCCGCTAGTTCTTGGCGGTGTTATCCGGCCCTGACAGCTTCAGCACCGGAAAGTCCTGAGACGACACCCTGACGCCGAAAGAAGCGGTCATCAGCACCACGCCGGCGCAGACGAGGATGGTCGCACCGGCAGCCAAGGACGCAAAGGCAAGCTCGGCCTGCCCCGAACGGTTACGCATGACAGCGCCTCCCTTATGGTTGGGACGAGCCTGTCACGGCGGTTGCTAACCGCCGGTTGGCGGCCAAGGGGAAATTGCGCCGGTGGTGAATGAAGGGATACTTGCAAGGCCCTCCACTCCCCATTTTGATCCAGATCAAGGACCGCACCTCCTCGCGCTGCTCAAATCATCGACGATGGCCGCGAGCCTGCGGCCGCATGGGAGGGATGGGTTTGATGGCAGATGCTCCGTCTCACTGGCCGCAATTCGCCCGGATGCTGCGCAAGCGGGCGCTGATGGACGAGATGTTAGAGGCGCAAGGCGTCGATCCGCTCGCCGCGGTGCAGACGGGCGAAGCCTTCGTGCGGGCGCGGGCGAAATGCCGCGATTGCGCTGGTGAAGGCGCGTGCCGCGACTGGTTCATCGAAGGCGAGAGCGGGCCGGCTGATTTCTGTCCCAATGAGGAGTTTTTCTCCGCTCTCAAGCGCGAAACGTAATCGCGCGCGACCGCCCGCGCTCACCAATTGGGAACCTTTTTCTGGTCTCCTGACTTCCCCATATCTCTGGAGGGGGAAAGCCCAAGGAGGCTATCCAGATGTTGAGTTCTCTATCCCGTAGCACCGCGATCCTCTCATTGCTCGGCGCGGCGCTCCTCTCGGCTCCCGCCTTCGCCACCGATTTCTCCGAAGGCGCCGATTTCGGCGGCACCTATAGCTATATCGGCCCCGGCGTGGCCTCGCTCCCCGACGTCGATGTCGATGTCGGGCCGCTCGGCGCCGGCGTCTATGTCGAGCCCGGCGTCGCCTTCATGTCGCCGGCCATGGACTATGCCGCTCCGGCTTCGACCTGGACGCCGGTCTATCCGGAAACCCTCGAAGTCGTGGCCCCGGCCGCCGATATCGATGTCGGTCCGGCCGCAACTGGCGCTGAAGTCGGCGTTCCTTAGGCTTCAACCCCAGTTTTGGTGGAGTCTCTCAGTTGTGGCGACAAAGTCGCCGCAGTGGGGGACCCGTCCACGCCTCCATCGCCGGCCGGTGGTTGATTTGACCCCCCTCACCCGGCTCGCCGCTAAAGCGGCGATCCACCCGTCCAGATCCGGTTTCTTTCGCGCGGGAATGGGCTATGCAAGCGCCACTGGCGAAGCTCGCAAAGGAGGCCCAGCCATGATGCCAACAAAGGCCCTCGTCACCGGGCTTGTCGTCGCGGCCGTGGTCGGTGTTGCCCTTCTCATCGAGCGCCAGGCTGAGGCTCCGGGCGAGGTCAAGACCGAGCAGCTTCTCGTCTCCGAGCTTGCCGGCGAGCCGGGCAAGGAAGTGAATATCCAGGTCTACACCTTCCCGCCAGGCGCCTCGGTGCCCTGGCACATTCACCCCGACGCGCACGAGTTCGATTATCAGCTCGACGGCTCGATTTTGCTCCAGACCGACGGGCAGGCGTCAAAGGTGCTGAAGCGCGGCGACGCCGTCTATGTGGCGCCGAATGTCGTGCATCGCGGGGTAAATGTCAGCCGCACGCAGTCGGCGAAGATCTTCGTGGTGCGGGTGAAGCCGAAGGACAAGCCGCTGACCAGCGAAGTGCAGCCCTAAGCCTCGCCCTCTCCCCGCTCTTCCTCCTCCTCCTCATAGAGGCAGACCTGCCACAGCGCGTAGATGCCAATGGCCCAAGCGATCAGCGCCAACGCCCAATTGGCGAGATTGTCCATAATGTCGAGCTTCATGCCGAAATGGTCGGCGGTGAAGGTGCCGAAACCCGCGAACAGCGTGAAGAAGATGGCGAAGGCGAGCATGAAGGAGATGGAGAGCCGCGGCATGAAAAAGCCGATCACGCTGCCGGCCAGTCCCCACACGAAGATCACCGCGGCGTGGATCGGATCGAGGCGGAAGCCCGGCCCGAAACGGGAAGGATCGGTGCCGAAGCCGTAATAGGCGTAGGAGCCGAGCACGATGATCCCCTGGGCGAGAAGAAACAGTGAGAGCCGCGCCGCCCAGACCACGAGGGGAACACCGGAGACCTCGATCGATTCCTCGATCGCTCCCTCCTCGTCTTCAATGTCCTGGGGGTCGTTGCTCTGGCGCTGTGCCGCCATCGTCCACCCTGTTGCACCCTCTTGGCTTCGCGCCGCCGGTTTGCTTTAGAGCATAACCGATCGCGGGCATGCCCGACAGCTGCAAGGGGGACGCATTGCAGGAGGGACCTCTCCAACGCTACCGGCAGATGGTGCAGGCGCGCGAGCTTGCGCCGGACACCGCGCAGGAACTGGCGGCCGAAAAGCTGCAACTGCTCGCCAACCGCCTCGCGCAGTATAGCGAGCCGCGGATCGGCGATTTGCTTCCCTTCGGGCGGCGCCGGTCGGCGCCCGAGGGGCTCTACCTCTATGGCGGGGTTGGCCGCGGCAAGACCATGCTGCTCGATCTCTTCTTCGAGACGGTCCATTACGCGCCGAAGCGGCGCGTCCACTTCCAGGAATTCATGGCGGAAGCGCATGAGGCGATCGAACGGGGCCGCAAAGCCGCCGCTGACCCGATCGCGAGCGCCGCGGCCGAGATCGGGAGCGATGCGGCGCTGCTCTGCTTCGACGAGCTCGAGGTGACCGACATCGCCGACGCCATGATCGTCGGCCGGCTGTTCCACCAGCTCTTCGCCAGCAGTGTGGTGATGGTTGCCACCTCCAACACGGCGCCGCGCGATCTTTATCGCAACGGGCTGAACCGCCAGCTGTTCACGCCCTTCATCAAGCTGATCGAGGAGCGCATGGAGACCCATGAGCTCGAATCGGCAAAGGACTACCGGCTGGAGAAGCTGCAAGGGAGCGACCTTTACCTCACGCCCGCCGATGTGCGCGCCGAAGCCGCCATGGACGCGAGCTTCCGCAAGCTCACGGGGCGCGCGCGGGGCGAGCCGCAGACGCTCCGCCACAAGGGCCGCAGCATCATTGTGCCGCAAGCAGCACTCGGCGTCGCGCGCTTCAGATTCGCCGATCTCTGCCTGGCGCCGCTTGGACCCCTCGACTATCAACACATCGCGCACGCTTTTCACACGCTGATGATCGAGGCGATCCCGGTGCTTGGACCGGAGCAGCGCAACGAAGCCCGCCGTCTGATAACCTTGATCGACGTGCTCTATGACAATGGCGTGGGGCTGATTGCTTCGGCCGCGGCCGAGCCGCATGCGCTCTATGTCGACGGCACCGGCGCCGAAAGCTTCGCCCGCACCGCCTCGCGGCTGATGGAGATGCGCTCGGAGGCCTATCTCGCCCTGCGGCATGGGCGCAGTGCCGGCGAACCACGCTAAAGGAGGGTCCCACGCGCTTGCAGAAGAGCGGAATTGCCAGTAACCAAAGGTGGAAGCGGTGCCTGGCCCCGCTCGTCACAGCGTCAAATTGAGGAGAGGGAACCATGGCACGCAATCGGATTGCACTGATCGGCGCCGGCCAGATCGGCGGCACGCTGGCCCATCTTGCAGGCCTCAGGGACCTCGGCGAAATCGTGCTGTTCGATGTGGTCGACGGCGTGCCGCAGGGCAAGGCGCTCGACCTGTCGCAGGCCGCTCCGGTCGAGAAATACAGCCCGAAAATCAAGGGCGCCAACGAATATGCAGAGATCAAGGACGCCGACGTGGTGATCGTCACCGCAGGCGTGCCGCGCAAGCCCGGCATGAGCCGCGACGATCTCCTGGAAATCAACCTCAAGGTCATGGAGCAGGTCGGCGCGGGCTTGCGCAAATACGCGCCGGAAGCCTTCGTCATCTGCGTCACCAACCCGCTCGACGCCATGGTCTGGGCGCTGCAGAAGACGAGCGGGTTGCCGCGCAACAAGGTGGTCGGCATGGCCGGTATCCTCGATGCGGCGCGGTTCCGCTTCTTCCTTGCCGAAGAGTTCGACGTGAGCCCAGAGGACGTGACCGCGATGGTGCTCGGCGGCCATGGCGACAGCATGGTGCCGCTCATCCGCTATTCGACCGTGGCCGGCATTCCGCTCACCGATCTCGTGCGCATGCGCTGGATCACGCAGAAGCGGCTCGATGAGATCGTGCAGCGCACGCGTGACGGCGGCGCCGAGATCGTGGGCCTGCTGAAATCGGGCTCGGCCTATTACGCGCCGGCGGCCGCAGCGCTCGAAATGGCCGAGTCCTATCTCAACGACAAGAAGCGCGTGCTGCCTTGCGCCGCCTATCTCAACGGCGAGTACCACGTGAAAGGCCTTTATGCCGGCGTGCCGGTGGTGATCAGCGCCAAGGGTGTCGAACGCGTGATCGAGCTCGACCTCAATGCGGCGGAGCGGGACGCCTTCATGAAGTCGGTCGAGACGGTGAAATCGCTGGTCGAGCTCTGCCAGAGGATCGCGCCGAGCCTCGCTGCTCCCGTCGCCTGATTGCAAGCTCGCCGGGGGGACCATGAACATCCACGAGTATCAAGCCAAAGCGCTGCTCAACGACTACGGCGCCCCGGTCGCCGACGGCCATGTGGCCACCACGCCGGAAGAAGCGGTTTCCGCCGCCGGCAAGCTCAAGCCGGGCGCCTGGGTGGTGAAGGCTCAGATCCATGCCGGCGGCAGAGGCAAGGGCGGTGGCATCAAGTTGGTGAAGACCGTTGAGGAGCTGCGCGGACAGGCTGAGCGCCTGCTGGGCAAGCCTCTGGTCACGCCGCAGACTGGGCCAAAGGGACGGCCGGTTGCGCAAGTCTATGTGGTCGAGGACGTCGCCATCGGGCGGGAGCTTTACCTCTCGCTGCTCGTCGACCGCGACTCCGGACGCGTGGCCTTCATCGCCTCGACCGAGGGCGGCGTGAACATCGAGGAGGTCGCGGTCAAGACGCCGGAAAAGGTCACCACGCTTATCGTCGATCCGGCCACGGGTCTCTGGCCGTTCCATACCCGCATCATCGCCTCGGCGCTGAAGCTCGAAGGCGACCAGGCAAAGCAATGCGCGCGGCTCGTGAGCTCGCTCTATCGTCTGTTCCTCGACAAGGACGCGAGCCTGATCGAGATCAACCCTCTGGTGGTGACCAAGGACGGCAAGCTCACCTGCCTCGACGCCAAGATCGGCTTCGACGACAACGCGGTGTTCCGCCACCCCGACATCGAAGCCTTGCGGGATTTCGATCAGGAGGAGCCGGCAGAGGTCGAGGCCTCGCGGCTCGGGCTTTCCTATGTGAAGCTCGACGGCACCATCGGCTGCATGGTCAATGGCGCAGGCCTTGCCATGGCGACCATGGACATCATCAAGCTCAGAGGCGGGGAGCCGGCGAACTTCCTCGATGTCGGCGGCGGCGCCTCCAAGGAGAAGATCGCGGAGGCCTTCAAGATCATTCTCTCCGATCCGCATGTGAAAGGCGTGCTGGTGAACATCTTCGGCGGCATCATGCGCTGCGACGTCATCGCCGAGGGGATCATCGAGGCGGTGCGCGAGGTGAAGATCGTCGTGCCGCTCGTGGTGCGGCTCGAAGGCACCAATGTGGCGCGCGGCAAGACGTTGCTTGAGGAGTCGGGGCTCGCGGTCATTCCCGCCGACGATCTCGACGATGCGGCGCGGAAAATCGTCGCGGCGGTCAAGGACGCGGCGTGAGGATCGGGCGCGACAACGTCTCTTCTCGCAGTGTGGCAGGACGCGGTATGCTGCTTCGTCCTCGTGGGGGCGTAGGGTAATGGCTGCTGCCGTCGAAAATGCGATGAGGGCCTGCCCGCAATGCGGCAGCGAGGCGTTTCGCACGCTGCCCGATTATTCCTCGCCACCCTGGCAGATCGTTGCATGCGCCTCTTGCACCTTCGTCTACTTGCGCAATCCGCCAGAGTACAAGCACCTCGTCAGCGATTTTGCTTGGGAGAAGACTCGCGTGGCGGAAGTCGCGCGGCGCAAATCGAGAAGCCCCATTCGCATGTGGCTCGACGGCATGACGCGCTGGCGGGCCGGCATCTATTCGCCGGGGATCGCTGGCACGCTCAAGCGCCTGTTCACGCCGGGACGCGTGCTCGATGTCGGCTGCGGCTCCGGCAAGAAGGTGCCTGAGCCCTTCATCCCCTTCGGGGTCGAAATTTCCCAAGCCTTGTCGCGCGAAGCTGACGATCATATGCGCGCCCGCGGCGGCCGCGCCATCCATGCTCCGGCCGTGGACGGCGTGAAGGAATTTCCCGACCGCTATTTCAGCGGCATCTTGCTTCGCTCCTTCCTCGAGCATGAGAAGCAGCCGAAGGAGCTGTTAGAGCAGTGCTCGCGCGTGCTCGCGCCGGGCGGCTCCATCTATGTGCGCGTGCCGAATTACGGCAGCCTGAACCGGAAGATGCTGGGGGCCAAATGGTGCGGCTTCCGCTACCCAGACCACGTGAACTACTTCACCACGACGTCGCTTGGCGCCATGGCCGGCGATTGCGGGCTGAAACTGAAATTGCTCAATCCAATCCGTCTTCCCCTCGACGACAACATCAACGCCGTCCTCCGCGGGGCGGACCAACAAAAAGTCCCGAAAGCGGCTTGATAGGCTCCACAGTTACACATAAACTGTGTAAATGAAGAATATCACCCTCGCCATCGATGAAAAGGTCCTGCGGGAGATTCGCCGCTACGCCGCCGGGCACGACACGACGGTGAACGCGCTCGTGCGCGATTATCTCACCGGCCTCGTAAGCCAAGAGGAACGCGCCGCGGAAGCGCGAAGGCGGCTTGTCAAGATGAGCGAGGAGTCTGAAGGGCGATTGGGACCCGACTGGAAGTGGAACCGCGAGGAAATCTATGAAGACAGAATGTTTCCTCGACACCAACGTCCTTCTCTACGCGGCTTTGGGGAGGAAGGGGGAGGAGGCCAAGAGGGCGACAGCAGCTAGCCTGATAGGGCGCTCGGTCTTTGGCATTTCCACGCAGGTCCTACAGGAGTTCTATACCGCCGCGATCAGGCAGCGATCAGGTACTCCGCTCTCACCCGCCACTGCCCGGCGGTGGGTTAGCGATCTCAATACGCAGCCATGCGCAGTCGTAGATGGGGCCTTGATCGAGATCGCCATCGAATTGTCATGGCGCTACCGCATCAACTACTGGGATGGTGCGATCCTTGCAGCGGCTGAGCGTTTGGGGGCCGATGTCGTTTACACCGAGGACCTCAGTCATGGACAGACCTACGGGCCGGTTCGGGTGGTGAATCCGTTTCTCTAAGAGTTTCTTCGAGCAAATCTCATGTCAGTCCTCGTCGACAACACGACCCGCGTCATCTGCCAGGGCTTCACCGGCGCGCAAGGCACGTTCCATTCCGAGCAGGCCATCGCCTATGGCACGAAGATGGTCGGCGGCGTGACACCGGGCAAAGGCGGAACCATGCATATCGGCCTGCCGGTGTTCGACACCGTGCGCGAAGCCGTGGCTGCGACCGGGGCCGACGCCAGCGCCGTCTATGTGCCGCCGGCCTTCGCCGCCGATGCGATGCTGGAGGCCATCGAGGCCGAGGTGCCGCTCGTGGTGTGCATCACCGAGGGCGTGCCGGTGCTCGACATGGTGAAGGTGAAGCGCGCGCTGTGCGGCTCCGCCACGCGGGTCATCGGCCCGAACTGCCCGGGCATCATCACCCCCGATGAGTGCAAGATCGGCATCATGCCGGGGCATATCCACCGTCCGGGCAAGGTGGGCATTGTGTCGCGGTCGGGCACCCTTACCTATGAAGCGGTGGCGCAGACCACCGCCGTCGGCCTCGGCCAGTCGACCTGCATCGGCATCGGCGGCGATCCGGTGCACGGCACGAACTTCATCGATTGCCTCGACTTGTTCCTCGAGGACGACGGCACCGAAGCGATCATCATGATCGGCGAGATCGGCGGCAGCGCCGAGGAAGAAGCCGCGGCGTTCCTCGCCGAGGCCAAGGTCAAAAAGCCGGTGGTGGGCTTTATCGCCGGGGTCAGCGCGCCGCCGGGGCGCCGCATGGGTCATGCGGGGGCGGTGATCTCAGGCGGCAAGGGCGATGCAAAGCACAAAATTGAGGCAATGCGTGCTGCGGGAATTGTCATGGCCGACTCCCCAGGCGCCCTTGGAACTACGCTCGCCCGCGTATTACATGGGAGTTAAGCCGGGCGGCCCAAGACTTGCCTTTTTTGCCCGGCAGGCCGGTTGCGGCAAAACCACCGCAAGGTAGATCTCATGACCAGGCACGAACTCAACGACGTGTTTGCCACCACGTCGTTTCTGCAAGGCGCGAACGCCACCTATCTCGAGCAACTCCACGCAAGCTACCGGCAGGCGCCTCACTCGGTCGGGCCCGAGTGGCAGGCGTTTTTCGCGAGCCTCGGGGACGACAAGGACGACGTGCTGTTAGAGGCGCGGGGACCGTCCTGGAAGCCGTCAGACGGGCTCAAGGCTGCCGTGCTGGCGCCGACCGCCTTCACCGAAGAGCAGGCGCTCGCCGCGGCGCAGGACACGTTGCGTGCCCGCATGCTGATCCGGAACTTCCGCACCCGCGGTCATCTCCTCGCCAAGCTCGACCCGCTCGAACTCTCGACGCGCAAGGAGCATCCGGAGCTCCGGCCCCGAACCTACGGCTTCACCAAGGCCGACTATGAGCGCCAGATCTATCTCGGCGGAGCGCTTGGACTTGAGTTCGGCACGCTGCGCCAGGTCCTCGACATCCTGAAGCGCAGCTATTGTGAGCATATCGGTACCGAATACATGCACATCTCCGACCCCGAGCAACGGGCGTGGATCCAGGAGCGCATCGAGCTTAGCGAGAATGCCGTCCGCTTCACCCCGGAGGGCAAGAAGGCGATCCTCAAGAAGCTGATCGAGGCCGAGATCTTCGAGCGCTTTCTCGACGTGAAATACACCGGCACGAAAAGGTTCGGGCTCGACGGCGGCGAGTCGGTGGTGCCGGCGCTCGAGCAGGTGATCAAGCGCGGCGGTCAGCTCGGGCTGAAGGAAATCGTCATCGGCATGCCGCATCGCGGACGCCTCAACGTGCTCGCTACCGTGATGGCGAAGCCCTACCGGGCGATCTTCAACGAGTTCAAAGGAGGCTCGGCCCATCCCGACGAGGTCGAAGGCTCGGGCGACGTGAAATATCACCTCGGCGCCTCGTCCGACCGCGAGTTCGACACGAACCGCGTGCATCTGTCGCTCACCGCCAATCCGTCGCATCTCGAGATCGTCGACCCCGTGGTGCTCGGCAAGGTGCGGGCGAAGCAGGATCAGCTTCACGACAGGGAGCGGCGGGAAGTGCTTCCGCTGCTGCTGCATGGCGATGCCGCCTTCGCCGGACAGGGCGTGGTGGCGGAATGCTTCGGGCTGTCGGGCTTGCGCGGCCACCGCACCGGCGGCTCGCTGCACTTCATCGTCAACAATCAGATCGGCTTTACCACGGCGCCGCGTTTCGCCCGCTCTTCGCCCTATCCTTCGGACGTGGCCAAGATGATCGACGCCCCAATCTTTCATGTGAACGGCGACGATCCCGAGGCCGTGGTTTACGTGACCAAACTCGCCGTCGAGTTCCGCCAGCGCTTCGGCAAGCCGGTGGTCATCGACATGTTCTGCTACCGGCGCCACGGCCATAACGAGGCCGATGAGCCAGCCTTCACCCAGCCATTGATGTATGCCCGCATCGGCGAGCATCCGCGCGTCACCGAGATCTACGGCAAGAAGCTGGTCGAGGAGGGTCTGCTCACCTCGGCGCAAGTCGAGCAGATGCACACCGACTTCCGCGCCCTGCTCGAGGAGGAGTTTGCCGCAGGCGACTCCTATCGCCCGAACCGTGCCGATTGGCTCGACGGCAAATGGTCCGGCATCGGCCATGCCGAAGAGGGCGCGCGGCGCGGCGTGACCGGCGTCGACGTCGAAAGGCTGAAGGAAATCGGCCGCAAGCTCACCACCATCCCGAAAGACTTCACGCCGCACAAGACCATCGCGCGCATCATGGCCAACCGCCGCAAGATGATCGAGGAGGGCGCCGGCATCGATTGGGCGACCGCCGAATCGCTCGCCTTCGCCACGCTTCTGACCGAGGGCTTCCGCGTGCGCCTGTCGGGGCAGGACTCTGAGCGCGGCACCTTCTCCCACCGCCATTCGGTGCTCATGGATCAGGAGAACGAGAAGAAATACACGCCGCTCAAGCACATCTCCAAGACGCAAGGCATCTTCGAGGTGATCAATTCCATGCTGTCGGAGGAGGCGGTGCTCGGCTTCGAATATGGCTACAGCCTCGCCGAGCCGAACGCTCTCGTCTTGTGGGAGGCGCAGTTCGGCGATTTCGCCAACGGCGCGCAGGTGGTCATCGACCAGTTCATCTCGTCTGGCGAGCGCAAATGGCTGCGCATGTCGGGCCTCGTCATGCTGCTGCCGCACGGCTATGAAGGCCAGGGGCCTGAGCATTCCTCGGCCAGGCTCGAGCGCTATCTCCAGCTCTGCGCCGAGGACAACTGGCAGATCGCCAATTGCACCACGCCGGCCAATTACTTCCATGTCCTGCGCCGCCAGCTGCACCGCCAGTTCCGCAAGCCGCTGGTGCTGATGACGCCTAAGTCGCTGCTCCGTCACAAGCGCGTGGTATCGACCCTGTCGCAATTCGGTGCCGGGGCGAGCTTTCACCGGGTGTTGTGGGACGATGCCCAGTTCCTGCAAGGCCAGGCGATCAAGCTCAAGACTGACGCCGAGATCAGGCGCGTGGTGCTCTGCTCCGGCAAGGTCTATTACGACCTCTATGAGGAGCGCGAGAAACGCGGCGTCGATGATGTCTATCTCCTGCGCGTGGAGCAGCTCTACCCGTTCCCGGCGCGGGCGCTGATCCAGGAGCTGTCGCGATTTTCCGACGCCGAGATGGTGTGGTGCCAGGAAGAGCCTAAGAATATGGGAGCGTGGAGCTTCATCGAGCCAAATCTTGAGTGGGTGCTCGACCATATCCAGGCGAAGCACAGGCGGCCGCGCTATGCCGGGCGTCCGGCGTCGGCGTCGACGGCGGCGGGAATCGCGCGCAAGCATCAGCTTGAACTGAAAACGCTGCTCGACGAGGCGTTGGGCTAGGCGCGACAAAGGCGAGGGGACGACAGGTCATGGCCACAGAGATCCGCGTTCCGACCCTCGGCGAATCCGTGACCGAGGCGACCGTCGGCCAATGGTACAAGCAGGCCGGCGACTGGGTCACCGCCGATGAGCCTCTGGTCGAGCTCGAGACCGACAAGGTGACGATCGAAGTGCCGGCGCCGGCCTCAGGCGTGCTTTCGGAGATTGTCGTCAAGGCAGGCGATACCGTCGCCGTGGGATCGGTGCTCGGCGCTATCGCCGAGGGCGACGGCAAGGCGAAGCCTGCGCCGGTCAAGGTCGAGACGGCCGCGCCACAGCCGGCGCCACAGCCAGTTCCGGCGCCAGTGAAATCGCCTGAGCCGCCAAAGGTGCAACCCGGCGCGCTCGAACGCGAGCCGTCGCCGCGGGAAGAGGTGAGCGACAGTGGCAACGGCAACGGCAACGGTAACGCCAAAGGCGACATGCCGCCGTCACCGGCCGCGCGCAAATATCTCGCCGAAACCGGGCTTTCGCCGGCAAGCGTGGTTGGCTCAGGCCGCCGCGGGCAAGTTCTGAAGCAGGACGTGCTGGCGCAAGCCGCCGGCGCCGCGCCGTCGGGGGCCGTCGCAACCGCGGCAGCTTCTCTTCTCGCCCGCGCGCCGGTACCGAAGGTTCCCCCCGCACCTCGTGCGCCCATCACGCCGCAGGACGAGACCCGCGAGGAGCGGGTGCGCATGACGCGGCTCCGCCAGACCATCGCCAAGCGGCTGAAGGAGGCGCAAGACACCGCCGCCATGCTCACCACGTTCAACGACGTGGACATGAGCGCGGTGATGCAGCTCAGGCGCGAATACCGCGAGGCCTTTGAGAAGAAGCACGGCGTGAAGCTCGGGCTGATGGGATTCTTCGTGAAGGCCTGCGTGCAGGCGCTGAAGGATATCCCGGCGGTCAATGCCGAGATCGACGGCACCGACATCATCTACAAGAACTACTACCATATCGGCGTTGCCGTCGGCACCGAGCGCGGGCTGGTGGTACCGGTCTTGCGCGATGCAGACCGCATGGGCCTCGCCGAAATCGAGGGGACAATCGCCGATTTCGGCACGCGCGCGCGGGAAGGCAGGCTTGGGCTCGAGGAGATGCAAGGCGGCACCTTCACCATCTCCAATGGCGGCATCTACGGCTCGCTGCTCTCCACCCCGATCCTCAATGCGCCGCAATCAGGCATCCTCGGCATGCATCGCATCGAGGAGCGCGCCGTGGTGCGCGACGGGCAGATCGTGGCGCGGCCGATGATGTATCTCGCGCTCTCCTACGACCACCGTCTGGTCGATGGCAAGGAGGCGGTCACCTTCCTGGTCCAGGTCAAGGACGCGATCGAGGATCCCAAGCGCTTGGTGCTCGATCTTTAGCGACGGCGCTGGAACGCTAGCCCGGTCACTGGTAAATGTTTCCGGCGGCAAGTCCGGGAGCCAGCGATGCGTCAGCTTAAGATGTTGCTTCGCCTATGTGTTTTGCTCGGCGTCGCTTTCGTTGCGCGCGCCGAAGGGCCTCCGCCAGAGGCGCGCACCGCCTTGATCATCGGCAATGCCGCCTATTCCTTCGCGCCGCTCAAGAACCCGATCAACGACGCAGAGGCCATGGCCAAGGCGCTCGAAGGCGCGGGCTTCAAGGTCATCAAGGAAACCGATGCCGATCAGGCGAAGATGGTGGAGGCCGTGCGTACCTTCGGCGCCGAGCTGAAACAAAGGGGCGGCGTCGGCCTGTTTTATTTCTCGGGCCATGGCACGCAGATCGACGGCGAGAACTACCTCTTGCCGGTCGGCAGCGAGTTCACGAGCCTGGAGGACGTCAAGCGAGGCTCGCTCACGGCGCTTGCCGTGGTTGACGCCATGGCCTCGGGGCGCAGCGACCTCAACATCGTCATCCTCGATGCCTGCCGCAACAACCCGATCGACCCGAACGGAGCCAAGGGGCTGTCCCGCATCGATTCCAACGCGCGCCTGTTCATCTCCTATGCCACCTCGCCTGGCCTCACGGCGCTCGACGGTGAGGGCAACAACAGTCCCTACGCCAAATATCTCTTCCAATCGATCGACGCGCCAAACCTCGACATCGAGGACACCTTCAAGCGGACCTTGAAGGGCGTCTACGTGGAGACCCATGGCGAGCAGACGCCGTGGATCTCGTCGACCTTCTTCGGCGATTTCGTGTTCCGCCCGAGCGGCGAGCCACCGTCAGCCGGCGAAGAAAAAGCGCCGGCGGAGACGGCCGAGCCGGAAGAGGCTGAGCCCAAGACCATCGACCTTGCCGGGGTCTATCGCGTCGAGGGCACCAATCCCAACGGCAGCAAATATCGCGGCATGGTGGCGCTCGCGCAAGACAACGACCAGTTCAACTTCACTTGGTGGATCGGCAAGGACGTGTTTCGCGGCAGCGGCCATTTCGCCGGCAAGATGCTGGTGGTCAATTGGGGCGACAAGACCCCGGTCATTTACACCTTCGGCGAGGAGGGCGCGCTCGACGGCGAATGGGCCGACGGCTCGGCCACGGAGACGCTCGACCTCGTGGCCAACGCGGCTCCCGGTGACATCGGTCTGTCGGAAGGCTCCTATAAGGTCGAGGGCAAGAATGCCGATGGAACCGGTTATCAGGGCGATGTCGAGATCACTAAGCAAGGCAAAGGCTATCATCTGACCTGGCAGGTCGGCAGCTCGAGCTATGAGGGCGACGGCAAGCTTGCCGGCAATCTGCTCACCGTGGATTGGGGGTCGGCGACGCCGGTGGTTTATGCGCTTGGCGAGGATGGCAGCCTGACGGGGCTATGGGACGCGGGCAAAGGCGAGGAAACACTGACGCCTGAAGAGTGAGTGCAGGGAAGGTCATGACCTACGATTTGATTGTCATCGGCACCGGTCCCGGCGGCTATGTCGCCGCCATTCGTGCGGCGCAGCTCGGAATGAAGGTCGCCGTGGTGGAGAAGCGCGCCACCCATGGCGGCACCTGCCTCAATGTCGGTTGCATCCCCTCCAAGGCGCTGCTGCATGCGAGCGAGCTTTATGCCGAGGCCGCCGACGGCGGAGCCGCGAGCGGCTTTGCCGCAATGGGCATCAAGGTGAAGCCTGAGCTCGACCTTGCCGCCATGCTCGCCTTCAAGGACGAGGGAGTGAAGGGCAATGTGCAGGGCGTCGAGTTCCTGCTCAAGAAGAACAAGATCGAGCCATTTCATGGCACCGCTAAGATCGTCGCCCCCGGCAAGGTTGAAGTCGCGGGCGGTAATGGCGGCGCGCAGACGCTTGAGGCCAAGGCCATCGTCATCGCTACCGGCTCGGAGGTCGCCGCCATTCCCGGCATCGCCATCGACGAGGAGACGGTCGTCTCTTCGACCGGCGCCCTCTCGCTTCCCAAAGTGCCGAAGCGTCTCACGGTAATCGGCGCGGGCTATATCGGGCTTGAGCTCGGTTCGGTGTGGCGGCGCCTCGGCTCGGAGGTCACCGTGGTCGAGATGCTCCCCCGCATCGCGCCCGGCCTCGACGGAGAGGTGGCCAAGCAATTTCAGCGCATCCTTGCCAAGCAAGGCATCGCCTTCAAGCTCGACACCAAGGTGCTCGGCGTCGCGACCGACGGCAAGACCTGCAAGGTCAGGCTCGAGCCGGTCAAAGGCGGGACGCAAGAGACCTTGGAGTGCGACGTGGTGCTGGTCTCGGTCGGCCGCGTGCCCAACACCCAAGGGCTTGGCTTGGCCGAGCTTGGCGTCAAAACCGACAATCGCGGGCGCATTCAAGTCGATCAGCACTTTGCCACCAACGTGCCAGGCGTCTACGCCATCGGCGACGTCATTGCCGGGCCGATGCTGGCGCATAAGGCGGAAGATGAAGGCGTCGCCGTGGCCGAGATCCTAGCCGGGCAGGCAGGTCATGTGAACTACGACGTGATCCCCAGCGTGATCTATACGGCGCCGGAGGTGGCAAGTGTCGGCAGATGCGAGGAAGAGCTGAAGGAGGCCGGCATCGCTTACAAGGTCGGCAAGTTCCCCTTCACCGCCAATGGCCGCGCCAAGGTCAACCGCACCACGGAAGGCTTCGTCAAGGTGCTGGCCGACGAGGCCACCGACCGCCTGCTCGGCGTGCATATCCTCGGCGCCGATGCCGGCACCATGATCGCGGAAGCCGCGGTGCTGATGGAGTTCGGCGGCTCGGCTGAGGACCTCGCGCGCATCTGCCACGCGCATCCGACGCTGAACGAAGCCGTCAAGGAAGCAGCCCTCGCGGCGGAAGGCCGCGCCATCCATATGTGAGTTATTGTTTCCGCGGAAGCTTTAGGCGCCCAAATACTGGTTGATGTTGGTCGAGAGTGTCTCGATCAGGGCGACCTGGGACTTGGTCTTTTCGTCCGTTGGAAGTCCATCTGAAATCTTCAAAGCCAACCCTATGTTCTGCGTGAACACAAGCTTTCGGTGGTAATCGGCCATCTTCGCCACAGTTTGATTGTACAAGTAAAAAAATACAGCCGAGATAAACTGTCCTAGGATTCCTGACGCCGCTGCTATTTTCGCAGACTCAATCTTCCCAAAAAACGTGAGTATGATACCGGCTATTATAAGAATAAGCGAAACAAATGCAGCAATAACTGTAAAGGTAAAACTCTTGTCAGCCTGGATGCGAGTCTGTAAGTAATATGCATCTATGTATTTGAAGTTTATCCTAACTAGATTTGTTACAAAATCCTGCTCTAAGGCACCCTGTAATTGCTCTGAACTTCTCCTTATTTTATCAACCCGACTGTCTGTCTTGAATATCCACTTACTCATCCCAAGTATAAAAAAATAGATCAGAGCCGCGAATATAGTAGTGTTGAGTGCAATCCAAGATAACTCATTGCGCGTCATATAAATTTCAGCCGGAACAAAAGCTAGATATAGGCCAAGAATAATGGCACACGACGCGGCAATTGTCGCTAGGAACGATTTCCAAGAGAAGGTCATCGGATAAATAACGTCGCTGTCGTCACTTGGAATTACTGCCTTAGCCCGGCTTTTTTTGTTCATGTTCACTCTTCCCTTTTCGAAGGCGTGAAATAGAGATTCTAAGCCGGGCAACGCTATCGTTAGTGTCTAACCGAGTCGCTGAACGGCGTGATCAGAACTAACCATGTGCTACTAAGGGTAGCACATTCAAGGTTTTCTCCCTTTTGATTACGACAGCTTGGACAGATCAAGCGGAGCGGACGACCAGCAGAGGGACAATCGTCGCCGAAGGCCGCGCTATCCATCTGTGACTTGCCATATGTAACTTGCGGCCTGACGGCTAAAGAAAGTTGTCATTGCCCGGCTTTACCGGGCAATCCAGTAACCACCGCCTTCATCGGTAACTTGGGGCAGGGGTTACTGGATTCCCGCTTTCGCGGGAATGACCAAGCGTGGATGGCCGGCACAATCCCGGCCATGACACGATTTGTTGCCCGATCTAAGCCGCCTCGGCGCCCTTGGTGGCGTCGCCGGCGGTGTAGGATTTGGCGCCGGTGCCGGCGAGCTTGCCCTTGTCCACGATGAGATATTCGGTACGGATCGGCTTGCCGGCGAAATAGTTCTCCAGAATCTCGCGGGTGCCTGCGGCGTAGCGCGTCTGCGCCGACAGCGAGGTGCCGGAGATATGCGGCGTCATGCCGTGATGCGGCATGGTGCGCCACGGATGGTCTTTCGGTGCCGGCTGCGGGAACCAGACGTCGCCGGCATAGCCTGCGAGCTGCCCGCTCTCCAGCGCACGCACCACGGCGTCGCGATTGACGATCTTGCCGCGGGCGGTGTTCACGATATAGCTGCCCCGCTTCATCATGCCGATCAGCTTGTCGTTGAATAGATCTTCGGTCTCGGGGTGCAGCGGCGCATTGATGGTCACCACGTCGCACACCTTCACCAGCGACTCGACCGTCGGGTGGAAGGTGAGGTCGAGCTCCTGCTCTACCTCCTTGGGCAGGCGGTGCTTGTCATAGTAGTGGAGCTTGACATCGAAGGGCTTGAGGCGACGGAGCGCGGCAAGTCCGATGCGCCCGGCGGCGACGGTGCCGACATTCATGCCTTCGAGATCGTAGGAGCGCTCGACGCTATCGGCGATGTTCCACCCGCCCCTGATCACCCAGCCATAGGCCGGGATGTAGTTGCGCACGAGCGCAAGGATCATCATCACGATGTGCTCGGAGACGCTGATCGAGTTGGAATAGGTGATCTCGGCCACGGTGACGCCTTTGTCCATGGCGGCCTGCAAATCGGTGTGATCTGAGCCGATGCCGGCGGTGATGACCAGCTTCAGCTTCTTCGCCTTGTCGAAGCGCTCCTTGGTCATATAGGCCGGCCAGAACGGCTGGGAGATGACCACCTCGGCGTCGGGCAGCTCCTTCTCGAACTCAGAGTTCGGGCCTTCCTTGTCGGAGGTCACCACCAGGGTGTGGCCGGCCTTCTCCAGGAACTTGCGAAGGCCAAGCTCGCCCGACACGCTGCCCAAAAGCTCGCCGGGCTTGAAGTCGATCTTGCTCGGCGTCGGCGTGGTCTGGCCGTC
The DNA here is from genome assembly GCF_050728395.1 of Methyloceanibacter sp. Taxonomy (GTDB): domain Bacteria; phylum Pseudomonadota; class Alphaproteobacteria; order Rhizobiales; family Methyloligellaceae; genus Methyloceanibacter. The sequence goes on along the minus strand of NZ_JBOHJB010000026.1, from coordinate 4,968 downwards.
GGGGTAATGGGTGATTTTCGGAATGTCGTCGCGGGCATATTTGGGGGGATAGCCGTCGACCGGGTCGGGGTAGAGAACAGCAAGTACTTTGGCCATGTCACAAAACTCCTTGGCTTGGCGCACGCGTGAAGGCCTGCAAGCAACGGCTCGCGGCCTGCACCCTGCGTGCATGCTCGTTGTTAATCTGAGGGGTGGGGTGGAGCGCTTCAGCTCCGAGCCTCATCCCACGCGTTTCCGTCCGCCGGCGGCGCTTTTGTATCGACCTTCTCGATCGCCTAGCGCTCCTACATTCCGCCTTGAAGTCCTCGGAAATCAAGAGCCCAGATCGAAACGGCCGATAGGCGCCGCCTATCGAACCCCGCGCCCTGGACAAACGCGGCCGAGGCTGGAATGGTGCCGCGCGCCGAGGAGAGAATTGTCGCATGGGTTTGCCGAAGAGCCTGATCGAAGGTCATCGCCGCTTCTTGCGAGACAAGCATGCGCCGGAGCGCGGCCGCTATGCGCAGCTCGCCGAGCTCGGCCAGACGCCGACCGCCATGGTCATCGCCTGCTGCGACGCGAGAGCCGATGTGTCGACGATTTTCGATGCCGAGCCGGGAGACATCTTCATTCTGCGCAACGTGGCCAATCTCGTGCCGCCTTACGAGCCCGAGGGTAAATATCACGGCACCAGCGCCGGCATCGAGTTCGCCGTGCAGGGCTTGAAGGTGCCCCACCTCATCGTCCTCGGCCATTCTCATTGCGGCGGCGTGGCGGCCTACCGGCACAGGGTCAGGGACAAGGTTGCGGAGCGCGGCTTCATCGGCAGCTGGCTCACCATGCTCGACGACCTCAAGATAGACGAGAGCGAGATCTTCGAGTTCGGCGACGAGACCGCCTTCGAATTCGCCGCCATCCGTTCATCGCTGGCAAATTTGCGCACCTTCCCCTTCATCGAGAAGCGGGAGAAGGAGGGGCTGCTCTCCCTGTACGGTGTGCATTTCGACCTGGCCAGCGGCGCCCTGCTGGCGCTCGACGACAACCGCGGCAGCTTCACCGATTTGCACGCGGCTCGAGACGGCGCCATTTCTTAGCGCAAGCTCGTCCAAAGGAAGGGGCGTCACCATTAGCCGGGTGATGGCCGGCGCGAAGGCGATGAGCGTGTTGGGCGAGTGCCACCAAAGATTGTATACACATAATATGCCCGCTATAGTAGCAAACGCGCGAGGGGCGCAATTGCTGAGCGCAGCGGCAAGCCATGAACCAAGAAGTCGTCCTTCTCTTGTCGGACATACGAGCATTGCTTCTGCGATTCATGCAGAACCAACTGCCCCCGATCACGGAGCAGGAAATCCCCATGCTTGAGAAGGAGCGAGAGGAATTAGAGAGTTTCGTCAGGCGTATTGATAACGAGTTGTCATAGTTTTCTCTCCAGCCTTCCGTGAAAGCTAGAAGGCGACTGACGCCCAGAGCTTAGCGCAAGCTCGCCCAGAGGAAGACGGCGGTGGCGAGGAAGCCGAGCGCGGTCCGCACCGCATGCAGGCGCCCCCAACTCTCCATGAGCTTGCGGCCTTCCGGTCCCGCCTGCTCGAGCGGCATCGCCATCAGCCGGTTGTTGGTCGGCATGATGGCGATGAGGGTGTAGGGCCAGTTGGCGATGAGCAGGAAAGCTCCCAACAGAAAGCGCCAATCGCGTGTCTGCCACCAGGCAAGAAGCCCGAGCAGGAAGCCAACCACCGCGAGCGGGCCCTGCATGGCAAAACCGCGTTTGTAGGCGGGCTTCCATTCCGCAAGGGCAGAGCGATCGTCGAGAAGGAGACGCGCCGGCTGCTCGGCGACATTGACGTAAAGCGCCGCTCCGGAAAAAATGGCGGCGACGATGAGCGCAAGCTGTCCGGCGAACATGCCCAATCAACCGATCAAGATTGCGTAGGGTTCCGGCGGTAGCGGCTCAAGCGGCGGATTTGAGCAGATTGCGGTTGATGATCAGCTCGGCGATTTGCACCGTATTCAGCGCGGCGCCTTTGCGCAAATTGTCCGACACCACCCAGAAGGAGAGGCCGTTGTCCAGCGTCTGGTCCTCGCGGATGCGGCTGACATAGGTCGCGTAATCGCCGACGCATTCGATCGGCGTCACGTAACCGCCGGGCTCGCGCTTGTCGACCACGAGCACGCCCGGCGCCTCGCGCAAGACGCTGCGCGCCTCTTCCGCCGTGACCGGCCGCTCGAACTCGACATTGACGGCCTCGGAATGGCCGACGAACACCGGCACGCGCACGCAGGTGGCGGTGAGCTTGATCTTGGGATCGAGGACCTTCTTGGTCTCGGCCATCATCTTCCACTCTTCCTTGGTCGAGCCGTCCTCCATGAAGACGTCGATATGGGGAATGACGTTGAAGGCGATCTGCTTGGTGAAGACCTTCGGCTCGGTCGGATCGGTGACGAAGATGCCCTTGGTCTGGTCCCACAGCTCGTCCATGGCTTCCTTGCCGGCGCCGGATACCGACTGGTAGGTGGCGACGACCACGCGCTTGATGCGCGCCAGGTCATGCAGCGGCTTCAGCACCACGACGAGCTGCGCGGTCGAGCAATTCGGGTTAGCGATGATATTCTTTTTGGCGAAGCCGGCAACGGCATCGGCGTTCACTTCCGGCACGATGAGCGGAACGTCCGGGTCGAGGCGCCAGCAGGAGGAATTGTCGATGACGACGCAGCCTTGGGCGCCGATCTTCGGCGACCACTCCTTGGAGACGGCAGAGCCTGCCGACATCAGGGCAAAATCGACGCCACGGAAGTCGAAATTCGCGAGGTCGCGGCATTTGAGGCGCGCATCGCCGAAAGACACCTCGACGCCCATCGACCGGCGCGAGGCGATGGCGAACACCTCGTCGGCGGGAAACTCCCGCTCGGCAAGGATGTTGAGCATCTCCCGGCCGACATTGCCGGTGGCTCCGATGACCGCGACCTTATAACCCATGATCTGCTCCTGCACCCCTTTGCGGGCGATGTATGGGAAGGCCGGCGGAATGTAAAGCCCGCTCATGACCCATTGCAGGAGGTACTATCGACGATGCGTAGCGGTTGTGGCCGGCCTTTCGATCAACAGAAATAGGCGGCCGCGCCGATGCCAATGCCGAACATGGCGCTATCCTCGAGCACAATCCCGCCCACCATCAAGCCCGCTCCGCCACCGATGGCAAGATAGGCGCCGGTGCAGCCCATGCTATTGCTCATGGTCATCATCGGACCTGTCGGTAGTACGGCCCCCGCCGCAAGCGTGGAGGTGTCCGGACTGGTGGTACTGATCTTGAGTTTCTCAAATTCCGATTTCAGTCCCATGCGATCTCGTGAAAGCTTCTCGGCAACGCCGCCAAGACCAATCTCCAACGTCGGCAAGATGCCCTTGTTGCGCTTCGCACGATCGCGAAAAGCTTGTAGGGCGGCCCGGTCGGTAATATTGGCGCGATCCACCATCGCCTCGAGGCCGGCCTCGCCAAGTTCTCGCAGTCGATCGATTACGAAAGTGCCGTCATCCGAGAGCCGCGCTGCGGCGCTGTCCATATCCCCAACGATAACCGCGCCAGTCTCGTCGGGCGCCAGACCTCTCCGCACTTGGTCCCCTCCGACGACAACCTGCGTGGCGTTGCCGACTATGCGGGTCAGACGACTCGCGTATTTCTCAAAGCCAAGCGGGCGCAGTTGCTCAATGAAGGCATCGGTCATCGGTTTTCCCTTCTCCTCGTAGCTCTTGTGTGTTCGACCGGCGTTTACCTTAGCCTGTTATCGAGCGCCAGCGCGCCGGGGCCGGCGCCGGCCAGCACGAGGAATCCGCCGGCGATGGTGATGTTCTTCATGAAATTAATCATCTGCATCTGGTCTTCGGGATGCCAATGGAAGAAGAATCCCGCGAGCACGCAGAAGCCGGCAAGAGCGATCGCCCACCAGCGGGTGAACAGGCCGAGCAGAATGCAAAGGCCGCCTCCCGCCTCGGTCAGAATGACGAGCGGCAGCAGCATGCCCGGCACGCCATGGGCTTCCATATAGCCTTGCGCGCCGGCATAGCCGAATATCTTTTCGATGCCGCCCTGGATGAACATGATGGCCATGAGCACGCGGCCGATGGTGATGAAATAGGGTGCGGAATAGTACATTGCTTGGATCCCTCGGTTAGTTCCCCGTGCTGCTCGGCAGATCGTCCTTGAGCTTGGCGCATTTCTTGGTGGTGAACTCATTCACCATGCGTGTCACTTCCGGGCCCAGGATGTTGGCCGAATTGTCTAGCCCGGCGCCGGCATAGATCAAGGCGTAAGCGAGCATGGGCGCTTTCGCCTCGCCCCAATTGAGCGTTGCCGAGACCGCTTTGCCGTTCTCGAAGGCAACCTTGGGCGCGATCGAGACCTCGACGGCATAGGGCTCGCCTTCCGACTTCTGGGCAAGCGTGCAACGCACTTTCTGCTCGGGCAAAACCACGTCGTAATTCGCCTCGGTCATCGCCTTCACCAGCGCCTCGCGCTTGACCTCGAGCTTCGATTGGCAAACCGCCTTGCCCCAGGTCCAGGTGAACCTGCCGCCAAGCATCTTGGTGATGTCCTGCTCGCGCCAGGTCTTGACCACATCGCAAGCGACATCGTCGCCTTGCGGGTCCTTGGCGGCGAGGATGTTGCAGATCTGGACCTTGCAGGCCTTGCGCGCCTGCTTCTCCCCCCGCTCCTCGGCGGTCATCTCGGGCTTGCCGGCGTCTGGCGCGGGCGTCGCCGTTTCCGGAGGATTGTTTGAGGGATTCGTATTCTGCGCGTAGGCCGCTAGACTCAAGAGGAGCATGATGCCAGTTGCGACAAAAGCTGTCCGCGCAAATGCCATGAATCCCCTCTTCCGTGCCCATTCGCCCTAAGGCTGGCGGAGTATGGTCGGGGGCGGTGAGAGTGTCCAGCACGTGCGGCGACGGCTTGGCATCAGACTCTTTGCTCCCCCCTTGATGGGGAGCACGCG
>NZ_JBOHJB010000025.1:0-35942 GCF_050728395.1 Methyloceanibacter sp. | reverse complement strand
ACCTATTGGGCGGGGACCAGGCTGTCGTCGTTCACGAAGCCGAGCTGCACTCCATCCTTGGCCACCAGGCTCCAGCCCTGCTCCTTCTTGAGCAAGGTCACGAGGGTCCCCGGCGCAAGTTGGCCGAGTGGATGACCGGCGTCCGGCATTTGGTAAATGTCGGACAGCTTCATCACCACATGCGTCGGCTTCTTGGATATGACCTGCGCCATCCCGGTCTCGGCCTGCAGGGCGGTCTGATGCGCAAGGGAGAAGTTTGACCCGACGATCTTCATTTGTGGAACCTGCCGAACGCCGAAGGCCTGGTACGAGACTTCGGGGACCTGTGCGTCCACATAACCTGCGAATTCGGTGATCTCGATCAGGTTATTGTTGTTGGTGTCGGCCCGCTGTAGCGCGTCGAGCAGGGCGAAGGTGAAAACACCATGCCCGTGATAGCCTTCCAGCGCTGGCTGTTCGTCTTGCGCCGCAGAGAGAATCGTTCGGCCCATCGCGCGCGTGAGCCTCTCGAGCGCGGCGACGCGTTCCAGTCCTCGCACCAGCGGCCCGTCTTGCGTCAACGAACCGCTTTCGCAGGTGTCATAGAGAAGGATGCTCTTGCGGGCGGCAATCTTAGAGAACCAAGCCTGCCATTTCTCCTGACCGACGCCCTGCTCGACAATGGATTTCTCCCCGGAGTAGCGGAAGTTCTGTGGAATGAAATAATAATGTCCGTCGACGGTCTTGCCGTGCCCGGCCAGGAAGAAGACGAAGACATCGCGCGGACGCACTTTGTTGGAAAGATCCGCAAATGTCTGTTCCAGCGAATCATTGTTGACCTCGCCGTCCACAAGCTCCGTCACCTCTACCGATTTATACAGACCCTTGCCCGCCTCCCGGAATGCGCTGGCCACCGCGTCGGCGTCAGGCTTAGCGTAAGTGAGCTGCAGTCGGCTATCCCAATAGTCGTTTACTCCGACGGCGAGGACATGCAGCGTGGGTGCGTCTTCGGTTCCCGATGAAGGCCATTCCACTTTGATGCTCGCTGGGTCGGCGGCAATCGCATCGGATCGGTTATAGGCGACGACTTCGATCAAGTTCTCGCCCGGCTCGAGCCAGAGACGTTTGGTAATCTGCGTGGCCCCGGCAACCGATTGCGCCTCGACGCGCTCAAGCCCGCGGTCGAGGCCGAGTGTTATGCCATTGACCCGCCATTCGATCCGTCCAGTGCCTTGCTCACCATTCCGGATCGCGGCGGTGACGTCTATGGAATCGGCGGAAGCCTGCGCGCCATCCGCCGGCGACACGATTTGCACGCTCGGAGGCGAACCGCCGGCAAATAGCGTGGCCAGATTAACGCGCCCGGAAATCTCGCGCAGCTTCCCCGAAGGATCGCCGCGCATGGCTTCGACGATCAAATCCGGTCGATAGAGCGTATCGTACAGGCTGTCTATGGTATGGACGTCTTTGTAGTCATCCCTGACGTAGAGCAGGCGCGCCGCAGGCTGAGTGCCGGCAAAAAAGCCAGCCGGCGTGCGCGTCAGCCAACTGCCGTCCTCGTAGAGCTGAGTGACTATCTGGGGCGCTTCCTTTTTGCGCTCGTTTATGTGCACTGTCCCGTCCTTGGCCACGGAGAGAAGCCGGCCATCGGCCAGGGTGTCGACTAGGACGATCTCCGCGGCGTGCGCTTCGTAGACCTCCTTTATTGGCCAGAGCTGATATTCGGGCTCGGTGACCGACACCGCGCCGTTTTCGGTCCAAGCCATCCAGCCGTCTTCCAGCGGTGTGGCGGCCTTGGACTCTCCACTACGAAAGGTTCGGTTATCGTGGTCTGCGCCGTAACTCGCGACAATCTTGCCGTCGGAGTATTTGAAGAAGCCCCCTCCCGCGACGATTCCGTACGCGCCAACCCAGTAAGCGCTGCCGGTGGCGTCCGCTTTGGCAACGTGATTGACGCTCATGCGGTAATAGGTGCGGCCGTTGGTGTATTTGATCAGCTCCTTGCTGAAGAGCTTCCGTCCTGACGCGACATCGAACGCGTCGAGATGAAAGTTCCCCGACAACAACCTGCGGTCGTTGTCGACAAAGGCCAGAACGTTTCCTGCCATGTTCTTGTCGGACGGCTTCATCGTCTGCACGATCTTGCCGCTGTCGAGGTCGACCAGTCTGATCAAGTCATCATTCATGGTCACCGCCGCGAGGTCGCCGTGGCGGCTGACGTCGAAACCCACGAAGTAGGTGCGGTCACCTGACTTCAGGTCGAGATCACGCGTGATATTGCCTGTGGCGGCATCGACGAACAGAAGTTGCCCTTGGCCTGTGGTCACGATCAACTCCGCCGCCGTCCCGCGGAACCTGGCCTCCGACACCTGGCCGTATTTCTTGTCGAAGGTGATGCTCGCGCGAATCGATCCGCTTTCGAGATCCATGATCCATAAGCGGTTGCTGACATCGTAGTCGCCGCCGCCGGCCACTATCGCCAACGTCTTCTTGTCGGGGGAAAGCTCGGCGAAGGCCGCCGCGCTCGGCTTGGTCTTCGAGGAGGCCTCTTCCTCGCCGCCATTGAGCGCGTGGCTCTCGACCCCAGACGGGGCCGATATGAGGACGCGATTCATCTTGGGGCGAATATCCAGGACGCTGCTCCAAGAGAGCGGCAGCTTGAGAAGGTCTTTAACGGCGCCCGTGCCAATGTCCCAGGCTTGGATCGTGCCTGTCGTGTCGTTCAACGTGGCGTAGGCCAGCGTCTTGTCGTCATCCAGAAAGCTTAGACTGTGAGCCTCCGAGCCTGATTGCCCATAAGCTTCCGCATTGAAGAGATGGGGAATGATCTTGCTGCTGACGAGTTTGTTGCTGCGCACGTCCCTAATCTCGATGCGGTGGTTATCATCCTTCTGGGCGAAGGTCAGGACGACGAGATCGTTGCTGTTGGCGAAATCGGCCTGGCCGGCGGCATATTCGCGAACCACCTTGCGCGTCTGCATATCGTAGACGATCGTTTGCGATGGCTGGTCGGTTGCCGTTCCGACGCTCAGGGCGTAGTGGCCGTCGGGCGTCATGCTGAGGCTGTTGAGGCTCAGCTTCTGGCGGTGACGGAAGAGTGGGGTGAAGGCGCGCGAACCGCTCAAGTCGAGATGCGACACTACCGCTTCGACGCCCGCCGGGCCGGCAAAGCTGCGGGCAACAATAAGCCCTGATTCATCGGGAAGGAGTACGCCCTGGCCAGCCGAGCCGAAGTCGCTCGCGGCGTAGAAGTCGGTTGCAAGACCGGTTTCGACGTCGCGCGTCACCACACCATCGCCGTAGGTCTCAAACAGGCTATTGTGCTTTTCGGAATACGCAACTGTCGAACGGCAGTTCCTGCCGACGAGATGATCGATGGGCCGGAGATTGTCCAAGCGGAACACGTGGACCTTGCCGCAGCTGCCGGCGAGAAGCAAATTGTGCTGCTCCGACACGAAAATGAATTCGTTGCTATCGATCGGAAGCGAGGTCTTGATGACCGGCTTTCTCACCTCCGCGCGCCGATCTTCGAACCGCTTGTCGGCGACCTCTTTGAGCGCTTCTGTCAGCGCGCTGCCTTCGAGTGAGTTCCCCTTCCGCTCCTGGCCGAGAAATTTGGCAATAGCTTGGCTCGTGTCGGTGCCCGGCTTGCCATCGATGCTGGTTCCGTAGCCAAGCACCCAGAGCAGTCGCTGCTGCTCGAGGAGTTCGTTTCCGGCGCGGACGTCATGAACTGGAAAGATGCAAGCGAGAGCCAACAGGGCGCCAATTAGCGCAAGGCGCGCCGGCCTCAAGGATCCGGACATCCAGGGCCCCCTCCAATTTGCTGCCCGCGCATTATGTCGGGCAACAGCATTCCGATCAATCGCCCCAAAGGGCGCGCGGCAGTTGTGCCCCTTGGCGCCGGCGGCGACCGGGCTTCGGCACGCGCAAGACCCTGCTTGGCTGCCAGATCAGCGTGAGGAATTAAGGACTTAGGCCGGCGGCGGTCCAAACACGAGGACCGCATTCAGGCCCCCGAAGGCGAAGGAGTTGGACATGGCGTAGTTGACCTCGCGCCTGCGGCCCACATTCGGGGTGTAGTCGAGGTCGCATTCCGGATCGACCTCGTCGAGGCCGACCGTCGCCGGTACGAATTTCTCCTCGATGGCCTTGACCGCGGCGACCGCCTCGATGCCGCCGCCGGCGCCGAGACAATGGCCATGCATGGATTTGGTGGAAGAGATCGACAGCTTGTTCGCGGCGGTGCCGAACACGCGCTTGATGGCGCGGGTCTCGTTTATGTCGTTCACGGCGGTGGCGGTGCCGTGCGCGTTGACATAGTCGATATCGCCCGGGGACACGGCAGCATCGTCGAGCGCAATCTGCATGGCCATTGACGCCCCGTCGATCGACGGATTGACCATGTCGGCGGCGTCAGCCGTCATGCCGTAGCCCATCAGCTCGGCGAGAATGGGAGCGCCGCGGGCCTTGGCGCGCTCATATTCCTCGAGCATCAGAATGCCTGCGCCTTCCGCCAGCACGGTGCCGTTCCGCCTCTTGGCGAAAGGAAATAGTCCGTCGGGGCTCAGCACCCGCATCGCCTGCCAGGCGCGGGTGGCGCCCCAATTCAACGAAGCTTCGGCGGCGCCGGCAATACCGAAATCGACGAGGCCTTCGCGGATCATGCGGTAGGTCAGGCCGATCGCGTGCGTCGCCGTCGCACAAGCGCTCACCACGCCGAAGGTCGGGCCTTTGATGCCGTATTCGATGCTGACATGAGCCGATGCCGAGCTGCCGATCGCCTTGAGCAGGGTCAGCGGATGGGTGGCGCGCTTATTCTCCTTGAACAGCATTTTGTAGGAAAATTCGAGCGTGGTCAGGCCGCCAACGCCGGAACCGATGATGCAGGCCGAGCGGTAGCTCTCGTTATCCTTGAGCGGCAGCTCGAGCTTCGACTGAGCGACGGCTTCCTGCGCCGCGCAGCCGGCGTATTGCGAATATTTGTCCGCCAGCATGAGCGGCTTCGACTGCAGCCGCTCCTTCGGATCGAAATCCGGAATTTCACCGGCGATGGTGATGTAGAGATCTTCGGTTGAGAAACCTTGAACTTGGCGAATGCCGCACTCGCCGTTCTTGAGCGCTGCCCAAAAACGATCTACGCCAGTGCCCAAAGGAGTAACCACGCCCTGGCCAGTGACCACGACGCGGCGGCGCCCATTAGAATGTGTCATACCAGCGAATGTAACTCCGGAGATTTCAAGTGCCCAGGGAGGTCCCGGGCGGATAGGCCTGTCAAGCGGCTGCGCCCGAAGCCTTCGTCTCTGCGATAATGCTCTTCACGCGATCGACGACGGATCCCACCGTCGCGAACGCCTCTACCTCTTCATTCGCATTATAGGGGATCTCGATCCCGAATGTATCTTCAATATCGAACACGATTACCGCGAGATCAAGCGATTCGATTTCAAGCTCGCTCAAGGGTGTTTCCAGCGTGACCGCCTTCGACGGATCCTTCATGTTCTTGCGCAGAATCTCGATGATCTTGGTAGCCACATCGTCCATATCGCTCTCCCTGCCCCGTTTGCGGGGTCCGTGTCCAAAGGCCCTCCCGCCAATTCATAGCGTTATCGAGGGCAAATCAGGTATTGGAATAGACTTAAAAACTAGGCGAGTCTACGGCGTCCTTGCTCGATTCAGCCGCCCATTGCGGGCTCTCATCGCCAACAAAATTGGCCTTTTTTTGCCTACCGCGCCACGGTTTCAGCATAATCGCGAAGCCTGCTCGCCGGACCGCTTACCGGACGTCCGGCTTCCGGCCGTGATATAGTAGGGGTCGATTCTAGGTGAATGAGAGGCCCTGCGGCCGATTGCCTCCAATTTTTCCGCCGCTTCCTGGCACTTAACCGGAAAGAGGCTAAAAAGACGCTAAGGCGGCACCTGCGTCATGGCTAAACCCGAATTAACTCCAGCGCGTTCGCGGGCCCGCGGAAAGATTTCCGGGGACGATTATCCGTGGCTCAAGGCCTACCCCAAGGACATCGACTGGGGCATGGACATCCGGCCGGTCCTGCTCACGAGCCTGCTCGACGCCGCCGTAGCGGCCCATGGCGCGCTGCCCTGCACCTACTTCATGGGCAAGAGGCTGAGCTTTGCCGAAATCGGCCGGCTCTCGGACCAGGCGGCCAAGGGCCTCCAGGCGCTCGGCGTCGGCGAAGGCGTGAAAGTGGGGCTGTTGATGCCCAACTCACCGACTTTCGTCGTCTTCTACAACGGGATCCTCAAGGCTGGCGGCACGGTCGTCAATTTCAATCCGCTGTACAGCCAGGAGGAGATCGAACTACAGGCCCGCGACAGCGGCGCCAAGATCATGGTGACGCTCGATCTTGCCGTCACCTTCGAAAAGGTCGAGGCGCTGCTTGCGAGCGGCGCCCTCGATAAGGCGGTGGTAGCAAGCTTCGCCGCGCTTCTGCCGAAGCTGAAGGCCGTGGGCATGAAGCTTCGCCGCGGGCCGACGCTCGCCCAAATCGGGAAATCGCCGCATAAGGCCAAGATCGTTGCCGAGATGGACCTTCTCGCCAATGACGGCGACTACCGGAGACCCGCGATCGGAACCGATGCGGTCGCCGTCCTGCAATATACCGGCGGCACGACGGGAACGCCCAAGGGCGCCATGCTCACCCACGCCAATCTCTCGATCAATGTGCGGCAGGTGATGGCCTGGCGCGGACAAACCATGCGGGAAGGCGACCGGATCATCGGCGTTCTGCCGCTCTTCCACGTGTTCGCCATGACCACGGTGATGAATTTCGGCATCGGCCAGGGCATGGAGATGATCCTCTTGCCGCGCTTCGAACTGATCGAGACTTTGAAGCTGATCACCAGGCTCAAGCCGAAAATGATGCCCGGGGTGCCCACCCTCTACAACGCCATGCTGCAGCACCCGCGGATCCGCGATTTCGATCTCACCTCGCTCGAATTCTGCATCTCCGGCGGCGCCGGGCTGCCGATCGAGGTGAAACGCGGCTTCGAGGCGGTGGCCGGCTGCAAGCTGACCGAGGGCTACGGTTTGAGCGAAACCTCGCCGGTCGCGGCCTGCAACCCGCACGACCGCCCGCCAAAGGAAGGGTCGATCGGCCTGCCGCTCCCAGGCACGGAGTTCAGCATTCGCTCGCTCGAGGACCCTAACGTCGAAGTCGAGCGAGGCGAAGCCGGCGAGATCTGCATTGCTGGGCCGCAGGTCATGGCCGGCTATTGGAACAAGCCGGAGGAGACCGAGAACGCGTTTGTCGGGCGGTTCTTCCGCACGGGCGATGTCGGCTACATGGACGAAGAGGGCTTCATCTTCATCGTCGATCGCATCAAGGACATGATCAACGCCTCCGGCTTCAAGGTCTATCCGCGGCGGATCGAGGATGTTCTCTACGAACATCCTGCGGTCGAAGAGACGACCGTGATCGGCGTTCCCGATGCCTATCGCGGGGAGGCGCCGAAGGCTTTCGTTAAGTTGAAGGAGGGAGCGCGGGCCACGCAAGCGGAGCTGCTCGAGTTCCTGAGGCCCCGGCTGTCAAAGATCGAATTGCCGGCCGAGATCGAGTTCCGCGATGAGCTCCCCAAGACGCTGGTGGGCAAGCACTCGAAGAAAGAGCTCCGCGCCGAGCGGGCGGCGAAGAGCCGATCAGCTTAAGTGAACGCGTTGGCCTAGCGGGGCCTGAGCCAAGGCAGAACCTCCTCAGGCTCCTCCTTCGGCCTTGCCTTCGGCTTCACCTTGACCACCCGCGGCGCAGCTGCGGCGGAGGCGGACTCAGAGGCATCGGCCGATAGCGTCTTCGGCTTCGGCTTTGGCTTTGCCGCGGCCGGTGCTGGCGGATCTTCGTCGACGGCTGATGCGACGCTCGCCTCGCTGACCTCAGGCTCTGGCGTGGCCACGGGTGCCGGCTTGGCCCCCACTGGCGCAGGCTTGGTCATCACCATCATGCTCGAGACGTTGTCGCCGGAGAGCGGCAATGGATCGGGGTGACTTGTCGGCGTGGTGACGAGCCCAAGCCCGACCGCGTTGTGCTGGGAGGCGGCCGGCGACACCGATCTCTGCCTGGGAGGCGCGACCGAGACCCTCTCTTCGACGGTTGTCGCTTCCGACGCGGGTCCAACGGCAAGCGGGGTGGCGATCGGCTTCGGCGCCGGCGGCTCGGCGATCGGCTCGCGCGCGGCTTCCATGACGGGCGCCTCTGGCTTCGGCATGGACTTTGGAGCCATATCCATGGGCGGCTTCGAAGCCGTCTCCATGGTCTCCTTCGGAGCCATATCCATGGGGGCCTTCGGAGCCATATCCATTGCCGGAGGTTCGGTTGCTTTGACCTCGATCGGCTTCTGCGCCTCGGGGACAGCGGGCTCGGCAGGCTCAACCGCCTCGCCCGGCGCCTTTACTTCGATGGGCTCTGGTGCGGCCTCGGTGGGCGGAAGCTTGGACCGCGTCCAGTATTTCTCGCCGCAAAGCAGCCAGGCCTTGCAGCCTTTGAGCACGATCTGGTTGCGCGAAGCGAGCGTCACCTTGACGTCGGTATAGATCCTTCCCTCTTCGGGATTGTAGACGCTGCCCTGCCAGGTGCTCGAATCGATCACCACCATGCTGGAAAACAAGGAAAGGCCGATGATCGGCCTGTCGCGCATGGAAGTATTCTCGTTCCGGGCGTCATGCAGCGGTCGCCCACGCGAATCGTTGGGGTCTCTCAGCCAGACGATCTTGCTACAGATGCCACGGCCGCATTTCCTCACCTCCATCTTCGCCGATCCGTCATCCTTGGCCCAAATGCCGGATGGGTCGGCGGCGGAGGCATAAGAGGGCACGCCGGCTGCCAGAAACAGGGCGGCCAGGGCTCCGACTGCCGGGGCGAATGTGCGATGCTTCATAAGAGCACCTCCTCCAAAACTGTCGCGCCGACGGCGCAAAAGACGCCGACGATATTTAAGCTTACGCCCCCGGTTCCTAATCGGGCCTTTATGAGGCCATTGTATGGCTCTTCGGCCCGCAGTCTACCACGGCTCAAGCCATTGTCCCCTGGGCCGGACCAGCCGATCCCGCTCCTTCGAGGATGGCGGCGACCCCCATGCCCCCTGCCGTGCACACCGAAATCAAGCCGCGACGGCCGCCTTCAGTATGCAACAGCTTGGCGAGAACTGCCAGAATGCGAGCGCCGGTCGCGGCAAACGGATGGCCGAAGGCGATGCTCGAGCCTTTGACGTTGAGTTTCGCTCTGTCGATCGAGCCAAGCGCCCGGTCGCGCCCGAGCCGGTTGCGGCAATAGTCGTCAGATTCCCAGGCCTTCAAGGTGGCAAGCACCTGGGCCGCGAACGCCTCGTGAATCTCATAATAATCAAAGTCTTGCAGTGTCAGGTTGCTCTCCTTCAGGAGGTCGCTGACGGCAACGGTCGGCGCCATCAGAAGCCCCTCGCCAGCCACATAGTCGACGGCGGCGGTGCGCCCGAAGGTCAAATAGGCCTGCACCGGAAGATTGCGCTTCGCCGCCCATTCCTCGGAGGCCAGCAGCACGGTGGACGCGCCGTCGGTGAGCGGGGTTGAGTTGGCTGCGGTGATGGTGCCGCCGGCCCGGTCGAAGACGGGCTTCAGCTCCGCCATCTTCTCAAGCGAGATGTCCTCGCGGAGGTTGTTGTCGCGGAATACGCCGGCGCAGGGAATCACCAAATCGTCCATGAACCCCTGGTCGTAGGCGGCAGCCGCCTTCTTGTGGCTTTCATAGGCGAGCAGGTCTTCAGCCTCGCGGGTGATTCCCCATTCCTTGGCCATCAGCTCGCAATGCTCGCCCATGCTCAAGCCGGTGCGCGGCTCCGAGGTGGAGGGTGGCTGCGGGGCAAGCTCCGCCGGGGTGAAGCCTTTGAACACGGCAAGCTTCTCGCCGAAGCTTCTTGCCCGTGAGAGCTGCACGAGCCGCTGGGCGAAGCTCCGCTTGAACACGATCGGCGCATCGCTCGTGGTGTCGGAGCCAAGCGCAATGCCGCAGTCGATCTGGCCGGTCGCGATCTTGGCGCCAAGCCCAAGCGCGCCCTGCAGGCTCGTGCCGCAGGCCTGCATCATGGTGATGGCCGGCGTGGTGGGCGCGAGTGCGCTGCCGATCACCACCTCGCGCGCGAGGTTCCAGTCCTTGGCGTGGGTGACGACGGCGCCGCCGACCACCTCGTCGATATGCGCGCCGTTGAGCGAGAAGCGGTCGATCAGGCCGGCGAGCGCCGCGGTCAGCATGTCGAGATTGGACAATTCGGCATAGGCCGTATGCGAGCGGCAGAACGGGATCCGTACTCCGCCGAGCACCGCGACACGCCGCATCCCTTGTTCCTTCATGATGGCTTGGAGACTCCTTCGCCGCTCACGCCGCTTGCGCCGCAGTGGCTGCGGCCTCTTGGCTGCGGCGGTAATGCAAAGGCCCGCCGCGGAAGGGCGCAAAGCCGGTGCCGAAGATCACCCCGGCATCGACGTGATCTTCATTGGTCACGATCCCATCGGCGAGCGCGCGTTCGCATTCGTCGAGCATGGGCTTGATCAGCTCGCGGCCGAGACGGTCGAGCTCGGCGTTGTCGTATTTCGTCTCGCCACGCTTGGGCTTGCCGTTCTCCCACAAATAGAAACCTTCGCCGGTCTTCTTGCCGAGCTTGCCGGCGCTCACCAGCCTGGACAGCGGGTTGTCCTGCGGCGTGCCTGAGCCAAGCTCGGCGCCGACCTTGTTGGCGATGTCGAGACCCACCAGGTCCATGAGCTCGAGCGGCCCCATCGGCATGCCGAATTTGAGCGCGGCCTGATCGATCTTGTCGCGCGGCGTTCCTTCCGCGTAACGGCGCACCGCCTCCATCATGTACGGGGTCAGCACGCGATTGACGAGAAAGCCGGGGCAGCTCTTGACGATCAAAGGCAGCTTCTTGATGGCGGCGACGAAGGCAGTCGCCTTGCGCACCTCCTCCTCACGCGTCCTCTCCCCGCGCACCACCTCGACCAGCGGAAGCTGTGCCACGGGATTGAAGAAATGGATGCCGACGAGCCGGCCCGGATCTTTCAGCGGCTTGGCGATGTCTTCGATACTGAGCGATGACGTATTGGTGGCAAGCACGGCGCCCGGCTTCATTTCGGCTTCAAGGTCGTGGAACAGCTTCTGCTTGACGTCGAGCTTCTCTACGATCGCCTCGATCACCACATCGGCGTGCTTGATGTACTTGCCTTTCGGGTCGGCGATGAGGCGGGCGACCGCTGCGTCGATCGCAGCCTTGCCGCGGAGCTGCCTCGTGAACAGCAACTTGGCACGGGCGAGAGCCTTCTTGAGCTGGCCCTCGTCGAGGTCCTGCAAGCTCGCCTGCATGCCGCACACCACGCACCAGGCGGCGATGTCGCCCCCCATGGTGCCGGCGCCGACGACATGCACGAATTTCGGCTTGAAGCCGTTCTTCGGCGCCTCGTCCTTCAGCATCTCGGAGAGCATGAACACGCGGCGGAGATTGCGCGAGGTGTCGCTCGCCATCAGCGGCGCGAAGATCTCGGTCTCGGCCGCGCGCATGCGGGCCGGATCGTCGCCGTACTGCTCGAAGAGGTCGATCAGCCGGTAAGGCGCGGGGTAATGGTCCTCGCGCACTTTCTCCGCGGTCTTGGCGCGCATCTGCTTGGCGAGCAACGAGCGCACCGGCTGCTTCAGCATCATCTGCTTCCACCAGGGCGCGCCCTTGGAGCGGCGCTTCTGCAGCACGGCCTTGCGGGCCGCCCAGCGGAGATTGTGATGGGTTGGCACCACCTGATCGATCAGGCCCATGGCCTTCGCCGCGGCCGGCCTGAGCATCCTCCCGGTCAGCATGGCGGTCATGGCGTCCATGGGGCCGGCAACTTGAATCGATCGCACCGTGCCGTTGAGGCCGGGGAAGATGCCGAGCTTCACCTCTGGGAAGCCGAGGCGCGTGCCCTCCTCGCGGTCGGCGATGCGGTAGTGGCAGGCGAGCGCGAGCTCGAGTCCGCCACCGAGGCAGAAGCCATGAATGGCAACGACGACCGGCACCGGCAGCTTCTCGATGCGGTCGAAAAGCCCAAGCGTCTCCTTCACCACCTCCTTGACTTGCGGCTCGGTGGCGAAGCGGGAGAATTCGCGGATGTCGGCCCCGACCAGGAAGCCGGTTGGCTTGCCGCTCATCACCACCAGGCCCTTGATCTCGCCATGGATGGCGGCGGTCTCGGCCCATTTGACGATCTCGCCGAGTTCCTCGGTAAGCCGGCGCCCCATCGAGTTCACACGCTCGCCTTCGCGGTCCATAAGCGCCCAGGCGATGCCCTCGTAATCGACGGAGAGGCGCCAGTCGTGAAGTGCGGGAAGCGGCGTCGGCATGGTCATCCTATTCGGCGGCAATTGGGTCTTTAGGAGGAGCAAAACTGGCCGGCGCTTCGCGTTGTGCCGGCTGTTGGCGCGAGAGCTCGGCCGCGTCGAAATGATCGACGGCGACCACGCGGGCCGTGAGATCGCGAATCTCGGCGAGCGTGCGGGCTTCGTCTTCTGAGATCACGCCCTTCGTCTCGGCTTCGGCGATCCAGTCATTGTTGTAGAAGCGGTGCACATCGCCCTTGCGAATAGCGCGCTCGAGTTTCTTGTCGGCCTCCTCGGCGGCGATGACCTTCAACAGCGTATGTTCGAGCAGCCCGACCCGATCGCTCGGATCGTCGGTGTTGAAAACATCGCGGGTCAGACGGTCGCGGAACTCGCCGGGCTGAAGCGCTGCACGCACGATCGTCTTGCCGTCGCTGTCCGACGCAGGATTGCGGGCGAAGCCGAACGGAAAGACCAAGGGCCGCATGACCACGCCGGCAGAGCGAATCGGAAAATTGTCGAGCGTGCCGGCAAGCGCCTGGTCGAAGCGGTAGAGGCAGTTCTCGGCGCAGTAGTCGACGAGCTTCAGGTCGGCGCGCGGGCAGCCGTCGTCCTCATAGCGCTTCAAGATGCACGACAGCAAATAAAGCTCGGCGAGCGCATCGGCCATGCGGCCGGTGATCTTCTGCCGCATCTTCAGGCCGCCGCCGAGCAGCGCCACGGTCGCGTCGGCGACGAGCGCGAAGGAACGCGAGGCCCGCGCAAGCTGCTTCCACCAGCGTCGCGTCGAGCCGGCGTTGGGTGGGGCGCCGGCAAAGGCGCCGAGCGTCAGATTGTGGAACAGCGCGCCGAAGATGTTCGACACGGTGAAGGCGACATGACCGTCGAAGGCGCGCTCGAACGCGGGCACGCCCAGATCCTGATCGGGGTCCTGCAACGCCTCGATCTCGGTGAAGAGATAAGGATGGCTGCGCAGCGCCCCTTGGGCGAAGGTGATCAGCGTGCGGGTGAGGATATTGGCGCCTTCGACGGTGATGCCGACTGGCACCATCTGATAGGCGCCCTGGATGTAATTAGACGGGCCGTCGCAAATCCCCCTGCCCCCGTGAATGTCGAGCGCATCGTTCACGCTTTGCCGCATGCGGTCGGTCGACACGTATTTGAGCAGTGCCGAGATCACCGCGGGCTTCTCGCCGGCGGACACCATCGAGGCGGTGACGGCGCGGGCGGCCTCGAGCCCATAAGCATTCTCCACCATGCGCGCCAACGGCTCCTCCACGCCCTCCATGTAGCCGATCGGCAGGTTGAACTGCTTGCGGATGCGGGCGTAGGCGCTCGTGGTGCGGAGCAGCGACTTGGCGGCGGCGGCGCTGGTCGCCGGCAGCGAGATGGAACGGCCGGCGGCGAGGCAGCTCATCAGCATGCGCCAGCCCTGCCCTGCCCGCTCCTTGCCGCCGATGATCCAGTCGATCGGCACGAACACGTCCTTGCCGGAGGTCGGGCCGTTGGGGAAAGCTGCACCGGCTGGAAGATGCCGCCGCCCGATCTCGACACCGGGGTGGTCGGTGGGGATGAGCGCGAGCGTGATGCCGACATCCTCGCCGCGGCCGAGAAGGTTGTCGGGATCGAACAGGCGGAAGGCAAGCCCAAGCAGCGTGGCGTTGGGGGCCAGCGTAATGTAGCGCTTGTCCCAGGTGAGCTTCAGCCCAAGCGTCTCCGTGCCCTCGTGCCAGCCTTTGGTGACGACGCCGATATCGCGCATCGACGCGGCGTCAGAGCCGGAGAACGGTCCGGTGAGCGCAAAGCAGGGAATCTCGTCGCCGCGCGCGAGCCGCGGCAGGTAATAAGCCTTCTGCGCTTCGGTGCCGTATTTCTCGATGAGCTCGCCCGGCCCAAGCGAGTTCGGCACCATGACGATGGTGACGCCGTCAGGGCTGCGCGACGAGATCTTGCCAAGCACGAGCGATTGCGCCTGCGCCGAGAATCCCAAGCCGCCATGCTCCTTGGAGATGAGCATGCCGAGGAAGCCCTGATCGCGGACGAAGCGCCAGATGTCCTCCGGCACGTCGTGCAACTCGTGGCGGATGCGCCAGTCGTTGATCCTGCGGCAAAGCTCCTCCGTGGGGCCATCGAGAAAGGCGCGCTCTTCCGCCGTGAGCGTAATGGGATTGACCTTGCGGAGCCGCGTCCAGTCTGGCGTTCCGGAGAAGAGCTCGGCGTCCCAGCCGACGGTGCCGGCCTCGAGCGCCTCCCGCTCGGTCTCGGAGATCGTGGGCATGGCGCCCTTGAGCGCGCGATAGGCCGGCATCACCACATAGTCGCGCTTGAGGCGCGGGAAGGTGAGCGCGAACAGGCCGCCGGCGACGAGCCAGCCGAGAAGTGCCCAGAAATTGAACAGCGGCGCGTGCAAATGGCCGGAGCCGAGGCCCATTTGCAGGCTCAAGGTGAATATTGCGACAGCGAGCGCCCAGGCCCAAAGCGGCGCACGGTTCATGGCAAGCGCGAACAGTGCCGCAAGCGACAGAAGCGCGAAGATGAGCTCAGCCATGGGGACTCTCCGACCGACCCTTTGCCCCTGCCTGCCCTGCGCCCGACGGTGTCAAAGCCAGTATTTTTGTGACGGACCTCGATTCGATCCGTTCGGCCTTATGCCTTCTATGGTCCGGCTCCGTCATCGACTCAAGCTCTTTTCTGGCTTGCTGGACCTATTGGCGAGACGGGCCGGGGCGACGCCGATCAGGCCCCCCGCCCCTCTTCGCAGGCCAAGTCATACCAGCGGATTAACGGCGAGAGCCCTACCCGTGTTAGGTTGCCGCGCTTGAGGCTTTTGCGGTGGTGTTGCCGCCCAACCGCCGATCGATGCCGATGAGGGCGAGGCCGAGGCCAAGGAACACGAGCACCAGTACCGCCATATTGATGAGGATCTTGTCGTAGCCGAACTCGGCGACATTGATGAAGGGATAGGGATAGGCGCCGGTCACCGCTCCGCGGATCAGCGAATAGACGGCATAGGCGAGTGGAAAGATGAGCCAGATAAGGGCCGAGCGGAAATTCACTGTACCCTTCGGCACGAACAGCACCCAGTCGATCACGTAGAGCGCGGGCGTGACCACATGCTCGATGGTGTCGGCGAGGAGCTCCCAGCCTTGCGGGTTCCATAGCTTGGCGAGCAGATAGTGATAAATCACCGCGACGATGATGATGTAGGTCAGGATCGCGGTGCGCACCGACGGTCGATCGAAGAAGCTCCCAAGCTTCGAGTCCGGCGATAGCCAAGGCAGCGTCAGGGCGAGTGCGACGAGAATGTTGGTAAGGATGGTGAAGAAGCTGAAATAGCGGACGGTCGCTTCGAGGAACGGAGCGCCTGGCTTGGTGACGGTGAGGTAGTATTGCAGGACGAGGGCGAACCAGGCCACGGCGGCCGCGCCGATGCGGTAGTAATTCCCCACTCCTCCCTCCCCCGATCTTCGAGTCCTATCAGGCGGTTCGGCCGCGATGCTCAAGCGGCTTCTTCGCATGCTCAAGCCGCAAAAGCGAGACCGAGGTCGCCGCAGATGACCTTCGCGGCGTTGCGCCCGGGCGCCATGGTGACGCCGGAGCCGGGATGGCTCCCGGCACCGCAGAGATAGAGATTGGCGACCGGCGAGCGGTAGGACCCGAATTCAGGAATCGGCCGCATGGCGCCCATCTGATAGGGCAGGACGGCGCCGTGCTGATGGGTGCCGTGCACGGCGCTGATGATGCGGCGCTCGTAGTCGAGCGGCGACTGCACCGAGCGGGCGACGATGCGGTCGCGCAATCCCGGCAGAAAGTGCTCGGACAGCATGTCGATCATGGCGTCGGCGTAAGCGTTCTTGATATCGTCCCAATGGGTGCCGCGGATGCGCCCGCTCGCGTCTCCGGTGACGCGATAGGGCACGAAGTGAACGATGAACTTCATCAGCGCTTTGCCTGACGGCGCACGGCTCGGATCGAGCCCTGCCTCGTTGATGGCGCCGATCATCGGCCGGTGCGGCAGAAGCCCGGCGCGGGCTTGGGCGAAAGTCTCGGCGAGATCGTCGAGCGAAGGACCGCCGATATGGACGTAGCCGGTCTGGTCGGCGGCGGCGCCGGCGCGATAGGGCGCGGGCCCGTCGAGCGCGAGGTAGATGCCGAAGAAGGACTGTCCCCAATCGTAGCGCTTGATCTTGCCGGCAACGCTCTCGCCGATCTGCGCCTCGCCGAGAAGATCGAGCGCGAGGTGGCGGGGATCGACATTGGAGGCGAGCACGCCGTCGAGCGCAATGACCTCTCCATCGTCGAGCCTGACTGAAATCGCCCTGCCCTTCTCCACGGCGATGCTCTTCACGCCTGAGTTGACGCGGATCTCGCCGCCATGCGACGCGAGGTCTTCGGCAAGCGCGCGCGACACATTGTGCATGCCGCCTTTGATGATGCTCACGCCGACGTCCTGCACCGCGGCGGCAAACAGCCAGGCGAAATTGGCGCCGAGCGCATCGTCGGGGGCAAGCGCGCCATGCAGGGCACAAGAGGCGAAGAAATATCGCATCTCAGGCGACTGAAAGGTCTCCTCCACCCAGGACCGGGCGCTCTGGAACTGGAAGCGGTATTGATCGACGGCGTCCTGGCTCGCGAACTCCGTGGCCAGGGGCGGCGGCGTCGAGGTCATGCCGGCGACGATGTCGGGCTTCGCCGCGAGATAGCGCCGATAGAGCCCGCGCCACGCCTCGGCGTCGGCGCGCGAGAATTGCGCCATGCTGCGCGCCGTCTCCTCCACATCGCGGCCAATGATGAAGGCGCGGCCGTCGGGAAAGACTTGCGCCCAGTTCGGGTCTGGCGTGATCAGCTCAAGCCCGTGGCGGGCGAGCCCAAGCTCGTCCGGCGCAGGGGTGAGCTTGGCCACGAGATAACCGCTCGCGTGAACATCTGAGAGGAAACCGGGCGCGGCAAGCTCCTCTGAGACCGTCATGCCGCCATAGGTCTCGTAGCGCTCGAGCACCAGGACTTTCAGCCCGGCGCGGGCGAGATAGCAGGCGCAGGTGAGCCCGTTATGCCCGGCGCCGATGACGATGGCTTGGTAGTCGCCGGGCATTCTCTCAACTGCTCACGCTGGAAACCGACGTGGAGAAGTTACGACCCGCTCGCTTGCGACTTCGCTTTGAATACCGTGCCGTCGGTGTCGACCATGGAGACGTCGAGGTCGTTGTCCCCGCCGCCACGGCCGAAGGTGAAGCGGAAATTGGGATTGGTCGAGATCGAGAAGCTGCTCTCCATGCGGAACACGAGATCAGGCCCGCGCTTCACCGTCATCTCCTTGACGAAACGCGCCGGAATCGTGCCACCGGTGTTGATGTCGAGCTGCATGCCGTTCGAGTTCGGATGCTTGAGCATCACCTGGCCTTCGAACAGTAGCGCGGTAGAGAGCGCCGGCGGGAAGGTCTTCACCAGCATCTTGCCGAGATCGACGTTCTCGCTATCCGGATCCTTGGCCTGCATGGCGCCGCAGCCGCCGGCAGCGGCCACGAACTTGGTCGCCATATGCAAGCCACCATCCTCGGTCTCGAGGATGGCGCGCACATGGGAGAAATTGTCGATGCGCACGCGCGTCGAGATCGATCGCTCGCCGCCGGTCCCGGCCGCTGGTCCGAAGTCGAACTTGGCCACCACCGGGTTCGGGTTCTTGTCGATGATCAGGGTGAGCGATTTGAGGTTGTCGCGGACTTCGGGCGGCACGCGCATGGTGATCGGCACGAGCGAGGCATCATCGGCGGTCGTCGGCGCATCGAGGATGATCTTGCCGTCCTCGGCTTGAATGGCGCGGTCGCCGAACGTGACCTGCTTCAGCGCCGGCCAGACATCCTCCTCGGCCCGCACCGGCGAAGCCGTGACCAGGAGCAAGCCGGCAAGCGCCGCCATCAACAAACCGCCGCCGGCACGAAGGACCTTGCAGTGCATCGAATCCTCCTCGATGGTCATGCGCAGTTATATCACTCCCATTCGAGTTCGGCGAAGGCCGCCGTGACGTTCCTCACGTGATAGTCATCGAACAGCTTCCAGGCGTCGCGGTCCTCGAAGCCGGCGGTCTTGGTCGCTTCCTCCAAGGTCTTGCCCTCCTTGATCAATTTGCGCACGTCGGCGGCAATATCGGCGAGATAAAGCTGCTCCGGATCGAAGGCCGCGGGCAGTTCCATGGCGTGCGGGCCGTGGCCCGGGACGACGCGCGGCGCCTTCCGCTTCTTCAAATCATCGATCACCGCGAGCCAGCCGACAATCGAGCCGTCGAGCGTCGGCACATGCACCGAGAACAGGAGATCCCCGAGGAACAAGGTTCCGGTCGCCGAGTCGGTGACGATCAAGTCGTTGTCGGTATGCGCGGTCCGCTGAGTCTCGAGCAGGAGCGTGCGCCCGCCGAGATCGAGCGACATGGTGTTGTCGACGGCGACCGTCGGCAGGACGATTTCGATGCCGGCAAAGGCGTCGTCTCCAAGCATGCGCTTGTTGGTGGCGAGATAACGTTCGGCGCGCGAGGCGAGACCGCGGGCGAGCTTGCGATTGGCAACGAAGGCCGGGGCGTCCTCCTTGAAGGCGGCGTTGCCGAACACATGGTCGGGATGCATGTGGGTGTTGATCACGTAGCGGATCGGCTTGTCCGTAACGGCGCGGACGGCGTTGCGCAGGCGCTCCCCAACTTTGGCGCTGCCCAGCGTGTCGATCACGGCGACCGCGTCGCTGCCGACCACGAAGCCGGCATTGGCCATGTCGCCTTGGTTCTCGGGCGACTGCATCTCGTAGCGGCCCTGATGCACGAACACGCCAGGCGCGATCTCGCTCAACGCGACCGAGTCCGGCGCCGGCGCCGCGGCGACGGTGGGGATCTGCCGCAACAGCGGCATGGCTGTGAGAGCAAGGGCGGCGCGCAGGAAATCCTGCCGCGTCATCCGGCGACATTCATTGCACACGGGTTCGGTCTCGCCCGCCGGGCGGCCCTGGTCAATAGTCCTTAAGAACAGCTTGTCCACAGAAGCGTGCGACTCCGCAAGATGGGCGTTTTCGCTGTTGCCCGCCTGCATCACTCCCAAAGCTAAAAAGGCTCAAATTCCGGGCCTTGCAGACTCCGGCTTCACGAAAGGTTCAACTCTGGCGTTTGGGCCCTGGCTGAGATCGTAGTGGCGGTTGCGCCGATCTCGGACTAACCTCTCAGGGTTCGGGGGAAACGCACATGCACGGACGATCCTTCATCGCCGTCAGTGTCGCTGGTGGTCTTGCCCTGGTGTATGCGGTGCTTGTTCCGGTGGCATGTGTCGCCGAGGACGTCGCCACGGCAGAGCAACCGGCCACGCCAACTGGCGCGACCACGCCATCCCCCAATGCCGCCGTTCCATCGCCAAGCCCGGCCAATGCGGCTCCGCCAAGCGCGCCCGCTCCACCGCAGGCTGAAGCAGCCGCCCCGGCCCCGGCCGCCGATCCGGTCATCGCCGGCATTCGCCGCAAGCTTGCCGATGCGACTTTGCGCAAAGGCGCCGATCCCGCCGATCTCGCAGCACTCGAGGCCTTCTACGCCGAGCGCAGCGGGCCTCCAGTGTGGGTCACCCTGATGGGATTCTCGGCGAGAGCGCAAGCGACCATCGACGAGATCGGCAAGGCCGACGATTGGGGCCTGTCAGCATCAGCCTTCCAACTTCCGCCGGCCGGCACCCTGCCGAAGACGGCGGACGAGCAGGCGGTCGCCGAGACCAAGCTGCAGCTTGCCGTCCTGAAATATGCGCGCTTCGCTCGCGGGGGCCGCGTCAATCCCTCGAGCCTCAGCCCCCTGCTCGACCTCGATCCTCCCTTGCGCGATCCGAAGATCGTGCTGACCGAGATTTCCACGGCCGCGGCGCCGGATAGCTATCTCCAGTCGCTCCACCCGCAGCATGAGCAGTTCCAGCGCTTACACCAGGCGTTGCTCGTGGCCCGCGGCAGCGGCGAGGACGGCACCAAGAAGCCGGCGAGCGAGCGCGACATCCAGCGCATCGTCATCAACATGGAGCGCTGGCGGTGGATGCCCGAGGATCTTGGGAAGATCTACGTGCAGGACAATGTGCCGGAGTACATGCTCTACGTGGTGAAGGACGGGAAGACGATCCATGCAGACAAAATCGTCGTGGGCCTGTTGAGATACGCGACCCCGATCTTCTCCGCCGGCATGCAGACCATCGTATTCAATCCTGAATGGACCGTGCCCCCGACCATCGTGCGGGAGAACCTCCTGCCGAACTTGCGCGGCGGCGGCTGGTTTGGCGGCGGTTCGATCCTGAGCGAGCACGGCCTGAGGGTGAAATATAACGGCCGAGTCGTCGATCCTGGCTCCATCAATTGGAGCAGCGTGAATATGGCCAGCATTGCCTTCACCCAGGCGCCGGGGCCGACCAATGTGTTGGGCAAACTCAAGTTCGTCTATCCCAACAAGCACATGGTCTACATGCACGACACCATCAAGCGCGGTCTGTTCAAGCCGGCGATGCGCGCCGAAGGGCACAATTGCATCCGCATGGAGCGGCCGAGCAAGCTCGCCGAGATTCTGCTCGCCGAGGACAAGGGCTGGGATACGAAGAAGGTGCAGGAGCTGCTCGACAAGGGCAATGACAGCGCGGTCAACCTGGACCACCCCGTTCCCGTGCACACCACCTACTTCACCGCCGTCGCCGACGCCGACGGCAAGGTCACGAGCTTTGCCGATGTTTACGGCCTCGACAAGAAGGTGGCCTCGGTGGTGGTGGGCAAGGCGCTGCCCGATTCCCAGCAGGATGTCGATGACAATGTGGAAGCCGAGGCAAATGCCACACGGCCGGCAGAGCCGAAGGCGAAGAAGGACAGTGTCGCCGGCGACATCCAAGGGCTGTTCGGCGATTAGCGCACCTGCTTGTCCTCAAAAGTGACATGCGTGATTCGATACCGCTCTTCGGTCTCCTGCTTCTCGCTCTTATGTCGATGTCATCCTTGCCCGCGCAAGCTGCGGAGCCGGTGGCGGCGAGCGGGGATTTCGCCGGCCTCATCGACATCGGCGGCGGCCTCAAGCTCTATCTCGAATGCAAGGGGACAGGCTCACCGGCGGTCATCCTCGAGGCCGGCTTGCGCAACCGCGGCGACATCTGGCGCGTGAAGCCCGACACCGGCGAGGCGGTTCTGCCCTCGGTCGCCGCTTTCACTAGGGTCTGCGCCTATGACCGGCCGGGGACGACGCTCGGCACCGATCAATTCAGCCGCAGCGACCCGGTGGCGCAGCCGCGCACCGCTGCCGACGCCGTTGCCGATCTCCTTGCGCTGCTCGAGACGACGGCAATCCCGCCGCCTTACGTCCTTGTCGGTCATTCAACCGGCGGGCTGCTGGTCAGATTGTTCGCAAGCACCTATCCCAACCAGGTCGCTGGCCTCGTGTTGGTCGATGCGATCTCGGAGGGCGTTAAGGCGGCGATGACGCCGGCAGAGTGGGCGCTTTACGACCGCCTGATCCTGATCGAGCCGCCAAAGGCCATCGCGACCTATAAAGACCTCGAGACTATCGAGTTCGATAAGAGCTTCGCCGAGATCGCGCGCGCATCACCGCTTAAGCCGATGCCGCTCATCGTCATCTCGAAGGGCAAGCCCTTCGCGCTGCCTCCGGAGTTGCCGGCGAACATGCCGGCGCTGGTGGAGAAGGCATGGGTTGCAGGCCAGGATTATCTCGCTCAGCTTCTCCCCAACACGCCGCACCGGATTGCCAGCAAGAGCAGCCACTACGTCGAGATCGAAGAGCCTCAATTGGTGATCGACGCGATCAGGCAAGTGGTCGAAGCCGCCCGCGCACGCGGCAACGCGCCGTGAGGGGCGTGAATCGTGCACGCCCCTCACTAGCCTGTTTTTTGACCTGCGCTAACCGCCGCCGCCGCCGACGGGCTGCGGTTGTTGCTGCAGGTCCTTCAGCAGCGGTAGTGGGTTCTCCGGATGCTGAAGATCCGGCGTGAGGTCGGTCGAGGCCCCGCCGGGGAATCGGGTGATGCTCGGATACTTCATGATCGATTTGTCGAAGTCGACGATGACCGGAGAGATCAGCGCCAAGACCCAGCCATTGTCCTCACCGGCATATCTCCCCGGCGACGACGTCATCACCCGCATCGGTGCCGCGCCGTTGAAGATCATGTCGTATTTCTCGAAAGGATCCATGGTGAGGCTGTACAGCGCGCCGATCGCTCCAAGATTCGTTACAGGCCCGAGCCACGAATCCTTGGCCGTGCTGATGTACTTCCACGCCATGTGCACCCAGGGTTCTTTGGGATCGCCGCCGATGTCGGCGCGGGCGCCGTTGAAGGTCTCGCCGTCGATATAGATCCATGAGTCGCGCGCCGAGTGCTCGGCTTTCCCCAGGATGTAGGCGCTGTTGTCGATCGAGTCGAAATAGATCGGCTTGCCGTCATTGCCGACCCAATCATGGGGCGGCGGAGTGAGGCCGACCATCGCGGCGAGCGTCGCCCAGGCGTCGATATGCGACATCATCTCGTGGAATTGGCCGCCTGCCTGGATCTTGCCGGGCCACCACATAATGCCGGGGACGCGCCAGGCGCCTTCGAAGGCCGACCCCTTTTCGCCCCGGAACGGCGTGGTGCCGGCATCGGGATAGGCATCGAGCCAGGCGCCGTTGTCGGCCGTCACGATCACGATGGTGTTGGGAGCTTCGGCACGTATCGCCTCCATGATGCGGCCGATATCGGCATCCATCTCCATCAGGGAATCCGAGTAGTCGCCGAGATGCGACTTCGCTCTGAAGTCCGGCGCCGCATTGGTCGGGTTGTGCATCTTGATGAAATTGACGTCCATGAAGAACGGTTTGTCGTCCTTGGCGTGGCTCTTGATGTAGTCCACGGCAGTATCGGCTTGCCGCTCGTCGAACGTCGCGAGCGAATCGTAGGTGATGGTGCCAACCCTCTTGGCCGGTTCGCCGGCCTTGCCTTCCCACTCCCCGAGATTCACCAGGGTTTCGAAGGCATTCTTGAATTGCGGATTGAACGACGGGAACCAGGGATGGAAGCCGTTCGTGGTGTCGTCATAGGCGTAGACGCCGGCATAATAGGCGGCGAAGTGCTTCATCTCGTCGAAGCCGTGCACGGTCGGATAGGAGTCCGGTATGTCGCCGAGATGCCACTTGCCGGAGAAATAGGTCGAGTAGCCGTTTTTCTGGAAGAATTCCGCGATCGTCGGCGTCTGCTTGCGGAGATAGTTCTTGTCGCCCGGAGCAACCACAATGGAGAGCGCCGAGCGGATCGGGATGCGGCCGGTGATGAAGGACGCGCGGCCCGCGGTGCAGCTCGCCTGGCCGTACCAATTGGTGAAGGTCGCACCCTCCTTGGCGATGCGATCAATATTCGGCGTCGGATGCCCGAGCGCGGCCCCGCCGCCAGAATAAGCGCCAAAGTCGTTCCACCCGGTGTCGTCGGTCATCAGCATGACGATATTGGGCCGCTTCTCCTGCGCTTCCGCCGGCGATGGGGCGATGAAGGCGACAGCCGCCGTCATGGCCAAACCTGCGGCGACGGCAATTGCCCGCCCGTCGCTGGACCGGGCCAAGGGCGACTGCCCTCGGCCGCGAAACCCTGAACTCGAACTCATTTGCTCCTCCCTATGGCTGGTTCGCGGCCGGAGTGTCTCCCTCCGGACGCGCACAGGCAAGATGGGCCTCGCCGGCGCACTCAGCAAATCGCCCCGGTTTTGTTGCAATTTGACGACGTGCCGTAAGATGTCGCAGCCGCGCTGCGCCACCAGAGGCTTCCTTGTGCGGCAGCGACGAATTGGCTAAGGAGGCGGCGTACGGCACCCTCAAGGTCCGGGGAAGACGCCATGACCGACCCAGAACGGCCGCAGCTCAGCCCCTATCAGGTCGAGCTCGAGGCGGGTAAGCGCTACGCCTGGTGCCGCTGCGGGCGGAGCCAGAAGCAGCCGTTTTGCGACGGGTCGCATGCCGGAACGGGGATCGAGCCGTTGATGTTCACCGCCGAGAGAAGCGAGCTTGCGCTTCTATGCGGCTGCAAGGATACCGGCGATCCTCCCTACTGCGACGGCTCGCATATGCTGCTGTAAATCGTGGTCCTGCCTCGATAATGCGCTTCACGTTGTACGCCCCACGCCCTTATTGCTATGAAGGGGCGCCCCGGGCAGAGGCCATCGCCTAGGGCCGATACGCTAGCCCCGGGTCGGGGGGAAGGAGGGCAGCGGCGTCCATGGCTTATTTCCTGCAACAGCTGGTCAACGGGATCGCGCTCGGCTCGATCTACGGCCTGATCGCCATCGGCTACACCATGGTCTATGGCATCATCGGCATGATCAATTTCGCCCATGGCGACATCTTCATGGTCGGCGCCTTCATCGCGCTGATCGCCTTTCTCCTGATCATGAGCCTTGGCCTGACGCTCGTGCCGCTCGCGCTCGTGCTGGTCCTCATCATCGCCATGCTGCTCACCGCGATGTGGGGATGGACCGTCGAGCGCATCGCCTATCGCCCGTTGCGCGAATCGTTCCGGCTCGCGCCGCTGATCACCGCCATCGGCATGTCGATCATCCTCCAGAATTTCATTCAGGTGGCGCAAGGCGCGCGCGTGAAGCCGCTCCAGCCGGTGATCACCGGCGGCTACCAGATCTTCGACGAAGGCGGGTTCGCCGTAAACCTCTCCAACATCCAGATCCTCATCGTGCTGACCACCGTGGCACTGATGGGCGTGTTCTGGCTGATCATCACCCGCACTGCGCTCGGCCGGGCGCAACGCGCCTGCGAGCAGGACCGGCTCATGGCGGCGCTGTCGGGCGTGAACGTTGACCGTACCATCTCGCTCACCTTCGTCATGGGAGCGGGGCTCGCCGCCGTGGCAGGTCTTCTCTACCTGCTCTATTACGGGGTCATCGATTTCTTCATCGGCTTCGTCGCCGGCATCAAGGCGTTCACCGCGGCCGTGTTCGGCGGCATCGGCTCTTTGCCCGGCGCCATGCTCGGGGGACTCATCATCGGGCTGATCGAGACCTTCTGGTCGGCCTATGCTCCGCATGGCCCCGAGTACAAGGATGTGGCGGCGTTCTCCATGCTCGCCATCGTGCTCATCTTCTTCCCGACGGGGCTGCTCGGCCGGCCAGAGACGGAGAAGGTCTAGGCCTTGAGCGAGCCGGTCCAAACGCTGAGCCACCGGCTCCAGGCAGCTCTTGCCGACGCATTGCTCGCGGCCTATGTCGCCTTCGCCCTGTTCTGCCTGACGCTCGGCTTCAGGACGGTGGACAGCGCCGGCGGCCTCACCCTCAAGTCGCGGCCGATGCTGCTCGCCATTGTCGTCGGCATTGTCTTTGCTGGCAGGCTTCTCCTCAATCTCTTCTGGTGGAACGGCAACTGGAAAGTGCCGCGCCCAGCCTGGCGCCCGGTCTGGCCTATCCCCGCGGTGAGCCGCTACGGGGTTGAGAACGGCGCAATGCTGCTCGTCATTGCCGCGGCGTTGTTCCCAATCCTCGCCTTTGCCCTCGACAAGACGCTCCATCTCGGGCTGCCGCTTCGCTATCTGCTCGATCTCTCCATCCTGGTGCTCACCTATGTGATGCTCGGCTTCGGCCTCAACATCGTGGTCGGGCTCGCCGGGCTGCTCGACCTCGGCTATGTCGCCTTCTATGCGGTCGGCGCCTACACCTTCGCGCTACTCGCCGCGCATTTCGGCTTTGGCTTTTGGATGTGCCTGCCGCTCGCCGGTCTCCTTGCCGCGCTATGGGGGGTCATTCTCGGCTTCCCCGTACTAAGGCTCCGCGGCGACTATCTCGCCATCGTGACGCTCGCCTTCGGCGAGATCGTCCGCATCGTGCTGCTCAACTGGACGCAGTTGACCAACGGGCCGAACGGCATCTCCGACATCCCGAAGCCGACCTTTTTTGGATTGCCCTTCAAGGCAACTGGAGGCGAGACCTTCGCGAGTTTCTTCGGGCTGCGTTACGATCCGCTTCACTCCATCATCTTCCTCTATTACGTGATCCTCGGGCTTGCCCTGCTCACGAGCCTGTTCACCTTGCGGCTGCGCCGGCTTCCCATCGGCCGCGCCTGGGAGGCCATGCGCGAGGACGAGATCGCCTGCCGCTCGCTCGGCATCAACACCACCGTCGCCAAGCTCACCGCCTTTGCCACCGGCGCCATGTTCGGCGGCTTCGCCGGGTCCTTCTTCGCCACGCGGCAGGGCTTCATCAGCCCCGAATCCTTCAGCTTCATCGAATCCGCCATCATCCTCGCTATCGTCGTGCTCGGCGGCATGGGCAGCCAGATCGGCGTGGTGCTCGCGGCAATCGTGATGATCGGCGGCTTCGAGCTGTTACGGAACATGGAGTGGCTCCAGCTCATCTTCGGCCAGGACTTCGACCCCTCGCTTTACCGCATGCTCCTGTTCGGCATCGCCATGGTTGGGATCATGCTGTGGCGCCCGCGCGGCATCATCTCTTCGCGCGAGCCGTCGATCGTGCTCAAGGAACGGCGCGCCGTAGGCGGCCACCTCGTCAAAGAAGGTCGCGCATGAGGCGATGGCTGACCGACCCTCTGCTCAAGGTCGAGCACCTCACCATGCGCTTCGGAGGGCTCGCTGCCGTCGATGACGTGTCCTTCGACGTGGGCCGCGAGGACATCACCGCGCTCATCGGACCGAACGGCGCCGGCAAGACCACGGTGTTCAACTGCATCACCGGCTTCTACAAGCCGACCGAAGGCACGCTGAAACTCGGCCAGCCGCTCGGGCCGAGCTACCGGCTCGAGCGCCTCGACGACCACGACATCAACGCCGAAGCGCGCGTTGCCCGCACCTTCCAGAACATCAGGCTGTTCGGCGGCATGACCGTGCTCGAAAATCTGATGGTGGCGCAGCACAAGCCGCTGACCCAAGCGTCGCGCTTTCCGCTTGCCGCCATTCTCGGTCTCGGTTCCTTCAACCGGGCGGAGAAGCAGGCCGTCGAATATGCCAAGCATTGGCTCGACCGCGTCGGCCTCACCCTGCGCGCCGACGTGGCGGCGGCTGAGCTCCCCTATGGCGAGCAACGCAAGCTCGAGATTGCGCGGGCGATGTGCACGCGGCCCCTGCTGCTTTGCCTCGATGAGCCCGCGGCCGGCCTCAATGCCCGCGAAAGCGAGAACTTGAACGAGCTGCTGTTTTCGATCCGCGCCAAGGAAGGCATCGCCCTCCTCCTCATCGAGCACGACATGAGCGTGGTCATGCGCATTTCCGACCACATCGTGGTGCTCGACTATGGCAAGGTGATCGCCGACGGCACGCCTGAGGAGATCCGCAACAACCCGCATGTCATTGCCGCTTATCTCGGCGTGCCGGACGAAGAGCTCAACCAAGTGGCAAAGGAGGTTCGCCTGTGAGCGCGCCCCTGCTGCAGGTGAGCCACGTCACCGCCTGCTACGGCGTGCTGCCGGTGCTGCACGATGTCAGCCTCGACATTCACCCGCGCGAGATCGTGGCGCTGATCGGCGCCAATGGCGCCGGCAAGACCACGCTGATGATGTCCATCTTCGGACGTCCCCGCCCGAGCAACGGGCGCATCGCCTTCGCGGGCCAGAACATCACCGGGCTTCCGGCCCACGCCATCGCCAAGCTCGGCATCGCGCAGTCGCCCGAAGGGCGGCGGATCTTCCCGCGCATGACCGTGCTCGAGAATTTGCAGATGGGCGCCATCATCGCCGACAACCCAGGGGTGTTCGACCAGGATCTTGACAAGGTGTGCACGCTCTTTCCGGTGTTGAAGGCGCGGCGCGATCAGCGTGGCGGCACGCTGTCAGGCGGCGAGCAGCAGATGCTCGCCATCGCTCGCGCGCTGATGGGGCGGCCAAAGCTTTTGCTCCTCGACGAGCCATCGCTCGGTCTCGCCCCTTTGATCGTCAAGCAGATCTTCGAGGTGATCGAGGAGCTGAACAGCAAGCACGGCCTCCCGGTTTTCGTCGTCGAGCAGAACGCCTATCACGCGCTCAAGCTCGCCCATCGCGGCTACGTCATGGTCAATGGCAGGATCACCCTCTCAGGCAGCGGCGCCGAGCTCCTGAACAGCGAAGAGGTGCAGACCGCCTATCTCGACGGCGGCCGCCGCAAGGAGACGCAAGGAGCGCGGCCGTGACCTACCTCTCCGACGACAGCCCCTGGGTCTTTCTCGTGCTCACCTGCGTGCTTGGCGGCGGCGCGGCCTTCCTTGCCGGACGCGGTCTGGCGCGAGGCTGGAAGCCCTTCTGGCGGGTGTTCTTCTATATGGCGCTGCTCGCCGCCGCCGTGCGCTTCTTCCATTACGCGTTGTTCGACGGCACCCTCACCTCGGTCTACTACTATCTCGTCACCTACGCGATCCTGGTCGTTGCCGCGCTGCTCGGCTTCCGCGCCATGCGCACCACGCAGATGGTGACGCAATATCGCTGGCTTTACGAGCGCACCGGCCCCCTGACCTGGCGCGAGCGGGGCTGAAGGCCAATCCTGGCGCTTGCGCTTTTTCCGGATGCCGTAGAATGTGCGCCAGATCCATTAGGGAGGTGACAATGCAACGAATTGCCGGGCTGCTCATCGCTTTGGCCGCAATAATCCTGACCGGCTGCGGCGGGGGCGACGGGGACAACACCACGCCCATCGCGATCGTCGGCCCGATCACCGGCCAATATGCCTCTTTCGGCGCGCAGATGAAGAACGGTGGCGAAATGGCCGTCGCCGACATCAATGAAGCCGGCGGCGTGCTCGGCAAGAAGCTCGACCTGTCCACCGGCGACGATGCCTGTGACCCGAAGCAGGCGGTGGCGGTTGCCAATCAGATGACCGGCGCCGGCGTCAAGCTCGTGGCCGGGCATTACTGCTCAGGCTCGTCGATCCCGGCCTCGAAGGTCTACGCCGAAAGCGACATGGTGCAGATTTCGCCGGCCTCCACCAACCCGACCTTCACCGACGACCGCGCCGGACCGAACATTTACCGGGTGTGCGGCCGCGACGACCAGCAGGGCGGCGTCGCCGGCAAATATCTCGCGAGCCATCTCGGCGACAAGAAGATCGCCTTCGTCCACGACAAGACGGCCTACGGCAAGGGGCTCGCCGACGAGACCAAGAAGGCGATGAACGCGGCCGGCAAGCAGGAGGACCTGTACGAGGCGATCACCGCCGGCGAGAAGGACTATTCGGCGCTCGTCTCCAAGCTCAAGCAGGCCGGCATCGACGTCGTCTATTTTGGCGGCTATCACACCGAGGCAGGCCTGATCATCCGCCAGATGCGCGACCAGGGCTTGCAAACCATCCTCATGGGCGGTGATGCGCTCATCACCCAGGAGTTCTGGTCGATCACCGGCGACGCCGGCGAAGGCACGTTGATGACCTTCTCGCCTGACCCGCGCAAGAACCCGGCTGCCGCCGAGGTGGTGAAGCGCTTCAAGGACAAGGGCGTCGAGCCAGAGGGTTACGTGCTCTACACCTATGCCGCGCTGCAGGCGTGGAAGCAGGCGGCGGAGAAGGCAAAGAGCGTCGAGATGGCGGAAATCGTCAAGGCGCTGAACGACACCGAGTTCGACACGGTGATCGGCAAGTTCAAGTTCAACGAGAAGGGCGACCCCAACCTGCCGCCTTATGCGGTCTATCGCTGGTCGAAGGGGACCTACGAGCAGATCGATCCGCCGGCCGAGCAACCCGCCGGCTGATCGCGATCCCGACTGAGCGCGATCTTCGTCATTCCGGCGCAAGCCGGAATCCAGTGCGCGAAGCGCAAATCAAAAAAGAGCTGGACCCCGGCTTTCGCCGGGGTGACGCCGGTTTGAGTGTGCGAGCTACTCCTTCTTGGCGGCGCGTTTGGTCGCGGCGAACTGGGCCTCGAGGTCCTTCTCGAACTCGACCAGGTCCTCTGGCAGAGGCATGCCGAAGGCGCGCATCTCGTTTAGCTTTTCGCGGATCTGCAAATAGAGCTCGTGCGAATCCTTTGGCTGGTTCTCCATCTGGTTGATGAGCAAGGCAAGTTCCGCCTTCAAATCGTCAAATGCCATCGGCGCGCGCTCCCAGGGGCTCTTACGGTGGCGGATCGGACCACAAACCGGCCGGTGCGGCAAGGCACACGTGCCAAGCCGCTCGTGGCAAGCCAGCCGTGGCAAGCCACAGGCGGCAAATGAAGCAGGCTGCCCTCATTGCCGCGAGCGCAATTCCCCGGCATAGTCCCCACGGGCGACGGGTCTTCCGAGGGACGCTTTCAATGGAAAAGGTGACATTCAACAACATCGTCGGCTTCGTGCTTGCCGTGGCGTTCGCCGTCGTCATGGCCAT
Source organism: Methyloceanibacter sp. (assembly GCF_050728395.1). Taxonomy (GTDB): domain Bacteria; phylum Pseudomonadota; class Alphaproteobacteria; order Rhizobiales; family Methyloligellaceae; genus Methyloceanibacter. The sequence continues at coordinate 5,347 of NZ_JBOHJB010000025.1, read as the reverse complement.
TTGCATGTGGGCTGTTCTTGTCGGCGACTACATGCAGCCGAACAGCGTACTCAACGAAACCACCCGCCACACCCTGCAAATCGTTGGCTATGCCGGTGGCCTCGCCGCGCTCGTCGCCTGGTGGGTCCAGCAATTCGCCGCGAGCCGCGGTTTTCTCGTCCGCTTCCTGTTTGCCCTGTTCATTTTCGTCGTGGCGTTTTGCAGCTTCGGCGGGCTCCTCAGGGTGCTCTACCTGATGTTCGCCTATCCGAACCAGCTCGATTGGTCGCTCTCCGGCCTCTATTGGTCGTCGCTCAGCGATTTCTATTCCTTCGTGCTGTTCATGCTGGTGCCGCCGCGCCCAGCCTACGCGGCGCTGATGCTCGCTGCCGCCCTCTATCTTGCCATCTTCGGACCGCGCGGGCCGAAAACCATACGGGCATAAACGCCTGCCCACGATTTGAGCGGGGCGCGCGGCTCTGCTAGATCAACTTACCTGCGATATTCGCAGGAAAGGGTTATCTCGCATGATCCCCCGCTACAGCCGCCCCGACATGGCTCGCCTCTGGGAGCCCGAGGCCAAGTTCCGCATCTGGCTCAACATCGAGATACTTGCAGCGGAGGCCATGGCCAAGCTCGGGCTGATCCCGAAATCCGTGCCCGAGGCGGTGAAGAAGCGCGGTCGCTTCGACATCGACCGCATCGACGAGATCGAGGACGAGGTGAAACACGACGTTATCGCCTTCCTGACCAACGTTACCGAGAACGTCGGACCAGAGGCGCGTTTCCTGCACCGCGGCATGACCTCTTCGGACGTGCTCGATACCTGCTTCAACGTTCAGCTCGTGCAGGCCGCCGATCTGCTCATCGCCGACGTCGATGGGCTGCTTGCCGCGCTCAAAGCCCGCGCGCTCGAGCACAGAAACACGCTGACCGTGGGGCGCAGCCACGGCGTGCACGCCGAACCCACCACTTTCGGGCTGAAGCTGGCTTATGCCTACGCCGAATTCGTCCGCGCCCGGGCGAGGCTCGTCGCGGCACGGGACGAGGTCGGAACCTGCGCCATCTCCGGCGCGGTCGGCACCTTTGCCCATGTCGACCCGCGGGTCGAAGCCTACGTGGCCGAGAAGCTCGGCCTCAGACCCGAGCCGATCTCCACGCAAGTGATCCCACGCGACCGCCACGCAGCCTATTTCGCGGCGCTTGCCGTGGTGGCGAGCTCGATCGAGCGGCTTGCCACCGAGATCAGGCATCTGCAGAGGACCGAGCTGCTCGAGGTCGAGGAGTTTTTCTCGGAAGGGCAAAAGGGCTCCTCCGCCATGCCGCATAAGCGCAATCCGGTGATCTCGGAAAATCTCACTGGGCTTGCCCGCCTTGTCCGCGGCTATGCGCTCCCCGCGCTCGAAGACGTGGCGCTGTGGCACGAGCGCGACATCTCCCACTCCTCGGTCGAGCGTGTGATCGGCCCCGACGCGACGATAGCGCTCGACTTCGCCCTTGTTCGCCTGACTGGGCTGATCAAGGGCCTCGTTATCTATCCGGAGCGCATGCGTGCCAATCTCGATCGGCTCGGCGGCTTGATCCACTCGCAGCGCGTGCTGCTCGCTTTGACCGGGGCCGGCGTGTCGCGCGAGGACGCCTACCGGCTCGTCCAGCGCAACGCCATGAAGGTGTGGGAGAGAGGCGGCAATTTCCTCGACGCGCTTCTCGCCGACAAGGAGGTGACGCGCGCGCTGCCCGAAAAGATGCTGCGCGCCCAGTTCGACCTCGACTATCACCTGAAGCACGTGGACACGATCTTCGATCGCGTGTTCGGCAAAGGCTCGGCCAAGAAAAACCGCGGCCGGTAGCCTGCCTTCAGGGTCGGCAAGGAGCCGGCCACATGGCTAGGCGATTTGGATAGGCAGGGTTTCCCACGCTGACCGAGAAGCTCCGCTCGACGCACTTAACTTCAATGTTGTCGCTGAGGCGATACCAGGCGATCGGCGGTTGCTTGCGGAGGTGAACCGCCCTCTTGGCGAGCGCCGGCTCGGTGATGAGAGCGAGCGCCGAGGCGGCGATGACACTTGCGATAACTCCAGCCGTTCTGAGCATGCGCGTAAATCCCCGGCGAAATGCGCCGACGGCCTTTGACTAACACGAATCGCGGGTCGGAAGGAACCTCGGGAGCGAAGAGGCGGTAGCCCTAGCGCCGTCTCCCATAGGGCCAAGCGTAGGAATAGAGGTAGTAATCGCAGCCCCATCCATCGAGATCGGTGTAATGGCGCCCGCCATGGCAGCGAAAGATACGCGAGGCATAGCGCGCCGGCGTTCCGTAGATATCATGATGGGCGTAATGGCGCCCGCTCGCCGGTTTGGCGGCGAGCGCAGGCGATGCGAGAGCGCAGGCGATAGAGGCGCCGATCAGCGCCGTTGCTGCCATCGTCTTGAACGAACGCCACATCCACACAACTCCGGCTTGCCTGGCGCGCTTCGGCACGCTTGCATCGGACAAGGATAGCAGAACTGGATGACAGGTCTTCCCCGCGACCCTGCGGCTATTTGAGGCCGTCGCCGTTGCCGTAGCCGCGGAAGATGTGCGGCATGTAGCGGTAGCGGTTGCGCTCCTGCGCCAGCATGAAATAGCGCCAGTGGTAGAAGCCCGGTTTGATGGCGGCGTAAGGCGGCAGGTCGTAATAGGAATCTGCCGTCGGGTAGTGCCCTGCCTTATAGGGATAAGGGGGATAGACCGGAACCTCCGACCGCCAGCCGGACAGCGCCGCGCTCGTGCCAGCGGCGAGCGCGACAAACGCGGCCAATATTGTGATCCAGGTGCGCATGTGAGGCCCCCCTCTTCGCGACGCACCATCTTGGCACAGGAGCGCGCCACCGTCAGCATCGACTTTCCCTGTCATGGCCGGGCTTGTCCCGGCCATCCACGACTTTTGACGGTCGGGGAGCTATCCGCTCGTCGCTTCGCGCTTCATGTCGGCAGCGGCCTTGGAGAACCAGCCAGCGTCGGTACCGACCGCCACCACGTTCCAGCCGGCGGCGACAAGGGGCTTGGCATAGTCGACGTCATTGGCAAAAATCAGGCCCATGACAGACATTTCGCGGCATTTCCTAAGAACCAGAGTCATGGCCTCCTTCACCTCGGGCGCGTGAATGTCGAGGCGGCCGGTAAGCGCCACAGAGAGGTCGTTCGGTCCGAAGCACACCATATCGACGCCGTCGAGCGCGAGGATGTCGTCGAGTTGGTCGAGCGCGCCTTTGGTCTCGATCTGGGGACAGGCGATAGTCCAGTTGTTGGCCGTGGTGAAATAGTCGCCTTCATAGCCGAGCCGCGCCCGGTAAGGACCCCAGCTCCGGTTGCCGCGCGGCGGATATTTCACCGCCTGCACAAAGGCTTCCGCGTCTTCCACGGTTGCAATCAAAGGGCACATGATGCCTTGCGCCCCGGCATCGAGCGCCCTGCCGACAAGGCCTGGATCGTTCTCCGCGACACGCACGATGGCGGGAAGTCCGCAAGCCCGCGCCGCAGTCAGGCATTGCAACAGCACATCGTTGCCGCCAAGGCCGTGCTGCTGATCGATAGTGAGGCAGTCCCATCCCGCCTCGCCGATCAGCTCGATAAGAAACGGCGAATTGAGCGTCAGCCAGGCGTTGAGCAGGGTGCGGCCTTCTTTTGCGGCCTTGCGGAAGCGATCCTCGCGCATCGGCCGGTTCAGGCCTTGGCTTCTGATTCGATCTGGCGCACCGCCTCGACCATCATGTCGCCGATCATGCGGCGGATCTGATGGTCTGACTGGTCGACGCCCTTGGCGTCGAAATCGCTCCGGAGTTTGCGGAACACATCCTCGTCGCCCGGCTCGGCCAAGTCGGCCTTGATCACCTCACGGGCATAGACCTGCGCCTCGTCGCCGCTGAGCCCCATCATTTTCGCCGCCCATAGGCCAATCAGTTTATTGCGCCGCGCCGTGGCCCTGAATCGGAGTTCCTCGTCATGGGCGAACTTCCGCTCGAAGCCCTTCTCTCGATCTTCAAACGTGGTCATCTGCCGCATATCTCCTTGTGAGGCGCCACGGCGCCGCGAAAACAGCAGAAATCAAGGAAATTTTTGTCTCTCCCTTGGTCGAGGGATACCGCCTGGAGGCTCGAAAATCAACAAATCCCGGAAGGCCGGGGACGCTTATGAAGGGCCGAGCCCGCCTCGAGAGCGGACGTTGTCACTCCCCTCCCCTTACGTTAAGGTCGCCTCAGACCCTGGGTTGATTCCGCAGAAGAGCAATCGGCGACAGGCGCGGTACGGGCATTTCGTTTCCGCGCGCTGGTGGTGTTGTCAGCTTCGACGGACGCGAAGAGTGAGAGGAACGTAACATGAACCGGCGCCGCCGCATTTACGAAGGCAAGGCCAAGATTCTATATGAAGGACCGGAGCCGGGCACGCTCGTCCAGCACTTCAAGGACGACGCCACCGCCTTCAACAACAAGAAGCACGACAAGATCGAAGGCAAGGGGGTGCTGAACAACCGCATCTCCGAATATCTGTTCGTGAAGCTCGGCGAGATCGGCGTGCCGACGCACTTCATCAAGCGGCTCAACATGCGCGAGCAACTCATCCGCGAGGTGGAGATCATCCCGCTCGAGGTGGTGGTGCGCAATGTCGCGGCCGGCTCGCTCGCCACGCGCATCGGGGTCGATGAAGGCACGCCGCTGCCCCGCTCGATCGTCGAGTTCTATTACAAGTCCGACAAGCTCGGCGATCCCATGGTCACCGAGGAGCACATCACCGCGTTCGGCTGGGCCAATCCGCAGGAGCTCGACGACATCATGTCGCTCGCGCTGCGCATCAACGACTTTCTCTCAGGCCTGTTTCTCGGCGTCGGCATCAGGCTCGTCGATTTCAAATGCGAATTCGGCCGGCTGTGGGAGAACGACCAGATGCGCATCGTGCTCGCCGACGAGATCTCGCCCGATTGCAGCCGGCTGTGGGATGTCGAGACGCAGAACAAGCTCGACAAGGACCGCTTTCGCCGCGACATGGGCGGGCTGGTCGAGGCCTACCAGGAGGTCGCCCGCCGGCTCGGGCTGCACGTCGACAATCCGATGCGGGTGAAGACCGGCCCGGTGCTGGTGCGCTCGAAATAGGACTGGGGGCCCGTGAAGGCGCGCATTACCATCACCTTGAAGCCGGGGGTCCTCGATCCGCAAGGCAAGGCGATCGAAGGCGCGCTGCACGCTCTCGGCTTCGGTTCGGCCGGCAATGTGCGCCAGGGCAAATATATCGAGGTCGAGGTGGCCGAGAAGGATCCGACGCGGGCGCGCGCCGAGGTCGAGCGCATGTGCAAGGAACTCCTCGCCAACACCATCATCGAGAACTACGCCTATA
>NZ_JBOHJB010000024.1:0-36955 GCF_050728395.1 Methyloceanibacter sp. | reverse complement strand
GTGGCGGGACGCCCGCCGCGTCCCTCGTTCCGCAGGTCCCTTCGACCTGGATGACTACATCGACTATGTCATTGAGTTTATAAGGTATTTCCAAGGCGACGTGCATGTGATGGCGGTCTGCCAGCCGACCGTGCCGGTATTCGCCGCAATATCGCTGCTCGAGGCTGAGCGGGACCGCTCCGTCCCGCGTTCCATGATCCTCATGGCGGGTCCCATCGACGCGCGCGTGAACCCCACGGCGGTCAACCGCTTCGCCGATGGGCGCAGCCTCGAATGGTTCGAGCGGAACGTCATCACGCAGGTTCCGTGGCCGCATAAGGGGATGATGCGGCACGTTTATCCGGGCTTCCTACAGTTGAGCGGGTTCATGGGCATGAATCTCGACCGCCACATCACCGCTCACCGCCATCTGTTCCATAATCTGATCAGAGGCGACGGCGACTCGGCCGACAAGCATCGCGAATTTTACGACGAGTTTCTTGCCGTCATGGATCTCACTGCCGAGTACTACTTGCAGACCATCGACACGGTCTTTCTCCGGCATGCCCTGCCAAAGGGGGAGATGGTGCATCGCAACAGCCGGGTCGACCCTCAATCCATCCGCCGGGTGGCGCTCATGACGGTAGAAGGCGAGAAGGACGACATTTCGGGGATCGGTCAGACCTTCGCTGCACATAATCTGTGCACGAACCTTCCGAGCTCCATGCGGCAACATCACCTGCAGCCGGGGGCCGGTCACTATGGCGTGTTCAACGGGTCTCGCTTCCGCGCCGAAATCGTACCTAAAATCAATAGCTTCGTCGCCGCCAATCAGAGGCGTAGGGGGCTGTTGGCGCGGTCCTTCAGCCGGATGTCCTAAAGCTTAGGCAGCGCCTTTCTTGACGCCTGTGCTATCGTAGCTTCGCCGAATCGAGGCTCAAATCGGTCGGCGCAGGGAGCGTATGTGTCATGCTTAGGCGGCTGAGGCCCGGTAACGGCGAAACCATCGAAGTTAAGGTTAAGGGGCTGGAACTTCCCCTTCTGTTGCGCCGCAGCTCACGCGCGCGGCGCTTCAGCCTGCAAGTGAGTGAAGCCCGGCGCGGGGCCATACTCACCATGCCGGTCTATTCGAGCTTCGCCGATGCGGATGAATTCCTATCGCGCCATCTCGATTGGCTGAAAGAGCGCGTCGCCGGATTGTCCGAGCCCGTGCCCTTCACCCACGGCGCCATCGTGCCATTACGCGGTTTCGCCCATCAGCTGCGCTTTGCCGGCGCCGTGCGCCGGCGTGGCGTGGTGTGGATGGAAGCCGCCGAGGACGCCAAGGCCGCGCCGGCCTGGCCGCAAGGAGCGAGGCTGCCGATCCGCAGATTGCCGCGCCTCATCGTCGCCGGCGAGCCGGAGCACGCGCCGCGGCGCATGCTCGACTGGCTGAAGCGACAGGCGCATCAGGATCTGAAGACACGCGTCGACGCGCATGCGGGCCGGCTCGGTCTCAGGCCTGCGCGCATCTTCGTGCGCGACCAGACCACGCGCTGGGGATCGTGCTCGACCACCGGTGCCTTGTCCTTCTCCTGGCGGCTCGTGCTCGCACCGCCCTTCGTGCTCGACTATCTCGCGGCGCACGAGGTCGCCCATCTCGGGCACATGAATCACGGACCGCGCTTCTGGAACCTGGTCGAGCGCACCATGCCGCGTCATGAGGAGGCGAGGTCGTGGTTGCGTAAGCACGGCGCCAGCCTGCATCGCTACGGCTCGGAAGGCATGCTGCCCTCCGCGCACGGACGCTCGCCGATGCGCACCATCGAGTAGCGGACTACCCGCCGGAGAGAAGGTCGATCATGCGGCGGTAGAGCGGCGCGTTCGTCCTCTCCGTTGGCGCAGGCCACCGCGACGACGCCTCCTCGAGCCAAGGCGAGCGCGTGCCCGGCAGCGCCAGCGGCTGCTTGCCCTCATGCGCGTAGACCATGATGTCATGCCAGATATGCGCCGGCAGCGTTCCGCCGGTCACGTTGCGCATCTTCGAGCCGTCGTCGTTGCCGACCCAAACCCCGCCAACATAGTGGGCGGTGTAGCCCACGAACCAGGCATCGCGCGAGCCTTGGCTGGTGCCGGTCTTGCCGCCGGCGATCTGGTCGGGGAGCGCCGCTTGCCGTCCGGTGCCGCTGACCATCGTCGCGTTCATCATGTCGTTCATTTCCGCGACATAGGACTGATCGACGACCCTGCCGAGCTTCGCGCCCTTGTACTCGTAGAGCAGCTTGCCGTCGCCGTTGCGCACGCGGGCGACGATATGCGGGGTGATGCCGTCGCCGCCATTGGCGAACGGAACGTAGGCGGCGACGAGCTCGAGCGGGGTGACCTCGGCGGTGCCGAGCGCGAGCGACGGACGGTCGTGCAGCTCCGAGCGGATGCCGAGCCGCCGCGCCGTGCTGACCACGTTGCCGCGGCCGACATCGTCGGCAAGCTTCACCGCGACGGTGTTGATCGACTGGGCGAAGCTGTCGCGCAGCGTCACAGCGCCGCGATAGGTGCCGGTATGGTTCTTTGGCGACCAGCCGTCCACGGCGACCGGCGCGTCGTCGGCGATCGAGTCGGGCGTATAGCCGCTTTCGAGCGCGGTGAGATAGACGAAAGGCTTGAAGGCTGAGCCGGGCTGGCGGAGCGCCTTCACCGCGCGGTCGAAGGGGCTCGTCCGGTAGGAGCGGCCGCCGATCAGCGCCTTGATCCCGCCGCTCGTGTCGAGCACCACCACGGCGCCTTCGCTCACATCGAGGGCCTTGCCTTCAGTGTCGAGCGTCTGGCGCAGCGTCAATTGCGCGGCGCGCTGAAGGCCGGCATCGATGGTGGTCTCCACGATGAGATCGCCTTCGGTGTTGCCGACCACCTCGGGCAAGGTCTCGGCCACCCAGTCGACGGCATAAGGATATCCCGTCTCGTCGCTGAAGGTCCTGAGCCGCAAGGGCTCTGCGGCGGCGGCCTCGGCTTCCGCGCTCGAAAGGAATCCGGCCTCGACCATATTGTCGAGCACGATGTCGACACGCGTGGTTGCGAGCTCGACATTGCGCGTCGGCGCATAGCGCGAAGGCGCCTTCAGGAGGCCGGCAAGCAGCGCCGCCTGCGTCAAGGTCACCGACCGCGCCGAGCGCCCGAAATAGCGCCGCGCCGCCGCCTCGACGCCATAGGTGCCGCCGCCGAAATAGACGCGGTTGAGGTAAAGTTCGAGAATCTCGTCCTTGGTGAAGCGCCGCTCGAGCCAGATGGCATAGATCGCCTCTTCGAGCTTGCGGGCAAAGGTGCGGTCTGGCGAGAGGAACAGGTTCTTGGCGAGCTGCTGGGTGATGGTCGAGCCGCCCTGGACCACGCTGCCAGCCGCGAGATTGCGCATGCCGGCGCGGACGAGGCCGACCGGATCGACGCCGAGATGGTTGTAGAAGCGGCGGTCCTCGGTGGCGATCACCGCGCGGGGCAGATAAGGCGGCAGCCGGTCGAGGCGGACATAGCCGCGCCTCAAGCCCCGCTCGGCGAGCACGGTGCCGTCGGAGGCAAGGATGGTGAGGTTTGGCGGCCGGTCGTCGAGGGTGAGCAGGATCGGATCGGGCAGGCGGGCAACGAAATAAAGGAAGGCCCCGCCGAGCATGAGAACCACCCAGGCGCAAGCCATGAACAGGACGCGGAGTACGGCGCGCCGGAACGGGCGATCCGTGTTTCTCTGCGCTTGCGTCTTGCGGGGCTTCCGCGCGGGCGCGCGCTTGCCGCCGAAATGCGGTTCGACGCGCTCTTTCCCCTTTGCAGACTTCGCCGCTGGCTTTGGCTTCCGCCGTGCTGCCATGGTTTGCTTGCCCCAGCCGTCCGCGATCGCGGGGCAGGCGCCCCCACGAGCCTTGGCGCCTAGAGGCTAGTTGTTTCAGATTGACCCAGGGTTAAGGCGAGTGGCCCCTGGCGGAGCTAGAGGATTTCAACTCAATCAGCCCTCTAGTCTCCGTCATGGCCGGGCTCAGCCCGCCCTCGGGGGCCACGACCCGAGGGTCTCGGCCCATCCACGGCCGATTTTCTCGACACGAGGGGGAAGCGTTCCGGATGCTCGATGATCTCTTCCGTGAGATCGACATCGAGGTCCGGCCAATAGAAGTGGCCCCGTCTTGGTTCCTCGACTTTGAGGATCGCCCCCACAGGAGCATCCTTGAACCACGGAAAGTCCTCATAAGGAAGAAACAGCTCCTTGTCTCTGGCGAGCAGCCAGATCCCCTGAGCAGAGATGTTTGTCACTTCAACTCCTGAAGTGCTCGTGCCAAGCGCGAACGATCCGGTCATAGTTGTCCTCCACGATGGCCTCTGCCTCTTTGAGCTGCTTGCGCGAAAGGCCATGGTTCCGAGCCAACTGAAGTTCAGGCTCAAGCCAGAATTTGGCCTCACCGCCTCGGGCTTCCACGTGAACGTGGCAGCGAGGCTCCTCCTTTGAAAAGAAGAAAAAACGGTAGCCCTTCTCGCGAAGGACAGTTGGGCTCATGCAGTTCCGCTATCATCCTTCATCTCAAACGTCCAGATTGGCCACCTGGAGCGCGTTGGCCTGGATGAATTCGCGGCGCGGCTCGACCACATCGCCCATCAACCGCGAGAAGATCTCGTCGGCCTCGTCAAGCTCGCCCACCTTCACTTGCAGCATGGTGCGGGAGTTGAGGTCGAGCGTGGTCTCCCATAGCTGCTCGGGGTTCATCTCGCCGAGGCCCTTGTAGCGTTGCAGCGTCAGCCCCTTGCGGCCAGCCGCCATCACCGCGTCGAGCAGCTCGGAGGCCCCGTGCACCACGGTGGAGATGTCCTTGCGCTTCAGCGTCGCGGGCTTGGCATAGACCTCCTGGAGATGTTCCGCATATTGATCGAGCTTGAGCGCATCGGCCGAAGCGATGAACGGCCCATCGATAAGATGGGATTCCATCACGCCCCTGAGCTCGCGCCAGAAGCGTAAGCCGCCTTCGGGCAGCGCCTCGCCGCGCCAGCCGCGCTCGGTCTCCTCGGCAAGCGCATCGAGACGCTTGGCGATATAGGCAGCGGCTGCCTGCGCATGCTTGGCATCTTTCAGCAGCTTGGGCGAGAGCGCGCCGGCGATCGCCGCCTGCTCGATGACGAAGCGCGGATAGCGCGAATGCAGGCCCTTGAGGATGCCGGCAATCTTGCGCGCAGTGTCGACGATGTCGCGCAAATCGGCGCCCGCGCGCGTGGCGCCGTCGCCGGAGACGAGAACGGTGTCCTCAAGCCCCTCGCCGACGAGATACTCCTCGAGTGCCTTCTCGTCCTTGAGGTAGCGCTCTTGGCTTCCGCGCTTCACCTTGTATAGCGGCGGCTGAGCAATGAACAGGTGTCCCTGCTCGATCAGCGCCGCCATCTGGCGGTAGAAGAACGTCAGCAGCAAGGTGCGGATATGCGATCCGTCGACATCGGCGTCGGTCATGATGATGACCTTGTGATAGCGGAGTTTCCCGATGTCGAACTCGTCATGGCCGATGCCGGTGCCGAGCGCCGTGATCAGCGTGCCGATCTCCTGGCTCGACAGCATCTTGTCGAAACGCGCCCGCTCCACATTGAGGATCTTGCCGCGCAACGGCAGCACCGCCTGGAAGGCACGGTCGCGCGCCTGCTTGGCGCTGCCACCGGCGCTGTCGCCCTCGACCAGGAACAGCTCGGACTTGGCGGGATCGCGCTCCTGGCAGTCGGCGAGCTTGCCTGGCAGCGACGATATGTCGAGCGCGCCCTTGCGCCTCGTCAGCTCGCGCGCTTTGCGCGCAGCCTCGCGCGCGGCAGCAGCCTCGACGATCTTCTGCACTACGGCGCGCGCCTCTCCGGGATTCTCCTCGAACCACTGCGACAGAGCTCCAGCCATGACCCCTTCGACCACGGGGCGCACCTCCGAGGAGACAAGCTTGTCCTTCGTCTGGCTTGAGAATTTCGGGTCCGGAACCTTGACCGAGAGCACGCAAGTGAACCCCTCGCGGGCGTCGTCGCCGGTCAGCGCCACCTTCTCCTTCTTGGCAATGCCGGATTCGGCGGCGTAGGTGTTGACGGTGCGGGTGAGTGCCGAGCGCAAGCCGGCGAGATGCGTGCCACCGTCCCGCTGCGGGATGTTGTTGGTGAAGCAGAGCACGTTCTCGTGGTAGCTGTCGTTCCACCACAGCGCCGCCTCGACCACGATCTTGTCCTGCTCCTTCTCCACCACGATGGGCTCTGGGATCAGCGGGTGCTTGGTGCGGTCGAGGAAGCGCACGAAGGCGCGCAAGCCTCCGTCGTAGCGCAACTCCTCGGTCTTAGGCTCGACGCCGCGATGATCGGAGAGCACGATGCGCACGCCCGAATTCAGGAACGCCAACTCGCGCAAGCGATGCTCGAGCGTCGCGTAGTCGAACTCGACCATGGTGAAGGTCTTTGTCGACGGTACGAAGGTGACGCGCGTGCCGGTTCTGGTCGCAGGACCGACCTCGGCGAGAGGCGCCACCGGCACGCCGTGGGCAAAGCGCAGAAAATGCTCCTTGCCATCGCGCCAGATGGTGAGGTCGAGCCTGGACGACAGCGCATTGACCACGGAGACGCCGACGCCATGCAGGCCGCCGGACACCTTGTATGAGTTCTGGTCGAACTTCCCGCCGGCGTGGAGCTGCGTCATGATCACTTCCGCCGCCGACACGCCTTCGCCTTTGTGAATCTCGGTGGGAATGCCGCGGCCGTTATCCACCACCGTGGCCGAGCCGTCGGCGTTCAAGGTCACTTGAATCTCGTCGCAGTAGCCGGCCAGCGCCTCGTCGATGGCGTTGTCGACCACCTCGTAGACCATGTGGTGGAGGCCCGATCCGTCGTCGGTGTCGCCGATATACATGCCAGGCCGCTTGCGCACGGCATCGAGGCCTTTCAGCACCTTGATGGACTCGGCACCATAGTCGGAGGCCGCGGCTTGTTTCTTTTCTGAGGCTCGTTTCATTGGGTCCTTGCGGGTCGATTTCGATGTCTTTTTCTGGCGTCTTGGCCGGCCGAAACCGGGGCCCTGATCAGGCGCTTATTCTACCCCGATTCACCGCCAAGATTTGGGCCTGCGACGCGATTGGCGCGAAGATCGACCGGTCGGTTCCGGTCATCCAGGCTTGGGCTTTCAGGTCCAGAATCTCGTCAAAAAGGGCCTCTCGGCGGGCCTGGTCGAGATGGGCCGCCACCTCGTCGAGGAGGACGAGGGGGGCAGCGCCGGAAAGCTCACGGATCAGCCTCGCCTTGGCGAGCACGAGGCCGAGAAGAAGCGCCTTCTGCTCGCCAGACGAGCAATTGCCGGCAGGGGCATTGTGGGGGCCGTGAAACACTATTAGGTCGCTCAGATGCGGTCCTGCAAGGGCCCGGCCGGCGAGGCGGTCGCGCTCGCGCGCCTCCGACAGGAGGCTCACATAATCGTCTTCCACTTCGACCGCAGGGCGCTCCATCAAAGCCCGCTCAAGCGTGCCTTCGAGGCTCAGCACGGCGAAGGGAAAGGGTCCCGGCCCTCGCGCCTCCTGCGTCGCCTGAATCAGCGCCGCGAGCCTGGCGATGGCATCGAGCCTCGCCGCGGCGATGGCCACGCCAGCCTCGGCCATCTGCTCCTCAAGCCCGGCGTAAAGCGACGGCGATCCCTCGCGCAGCTGGAACAGCCGGTTCCGCTGCCGCATGGCGCGCTCGTAGCGCCCGCGCGGGCCGCTCATCTTCGGATCGATGGCGAGCATCAGCCGGTCGAGGAAACGGCGGCGCTCCGATGCTGGCCCGGTGAACAGCCCGTCCATCTCGGGGATCACCCAGACGAGATGCACGTAATGGGCTAACGCGCCTGCGCTCTGGTCCTTGCCGGCAATGCGCACGCTGCGGCCTGAGCCTTCGCTTCCGCCGGCAAGCGCGAAGCCGGTGCCGATCTCGACCACGCCTTCGAGCGACATCACTGTGGCTGCGACCGCCCAACCGCCGGGGCCGTCCTTGCGGGCAAGCTCGTCATAGGGACGCCCGCGCAAGCCTTGTCCGGCGCCGAGCAGCGACACGGCTTCGAGCAGATTGGTCTTGCCCGCGCCATTGTCGCCGACGAGCACCACCGGGCGCTCATCGAAGCTCGCCGCGGCTCGCTCGTAATTGCGAAAATTGGTGAGCCTCAGCTCCTCGACATAGAGCCGAGCCTCGGCACGAGCGGCTTCGCCCATCGCCTCACGTGCAGCCCGATCGCGATATCCGCTCGGGGCCGCCCTCATACCCGCATCGGCATGAGCACATAGAGAGCGGACGCATCCTTGCCGTCGCGGATCATGGTCGGGGAGCCCGGATCGGCGAGCTGGAACTCGGCGGTGCCGCTTTCGAGCTGCCCAGAGATATCGAGCAAATAGCGGGCGTTGAAGCCGATCTCGAGCGGATCGAAGCCATACTCCACGGGAAGCTCCTCGCTCGCGCTGCCGCTGTCCGGATTGTTGACCGAAAGCGTGAGCCTGCCGTCGGTGATGGAAAGCTTCACCGCGCGGCCCTTGTCGCTCGACAGGGTGGAGACGCGATCGACGGCCTCGGCGAAGGCGTGGTTGTCGACCTCCATGGTCTTGTCGTTGCCTTGCGGGATCACCCGCTCATAGTCGGGGAAGGTGCCGTCGATCAGCTTGGAGGTCAGCACCACGCGCGCCGTCGAGACGCGGATCTTCGACGGCGACAGCTCGATGCGCACGTCCCCATCGCCGTCCTCAGCGAGCTTGGCAAGCTCAGCCACGGTCTTGCGCGGCACGATCACGCCGGGGATGTCCTTGGCGCCGGCGGGCAACGGCAATTCAACTTGCGCCAGGCGATGGCCGTCGGTGGCGACGGCCCGCAGCACCTTCTTGCCGCCGCTTTCCGCGGCGTGGAGATAGATGCCGTTCAGATAGTAGCGGGTCTCCTCGGTGGAGATGGCGAAGCGGGTCTTCTCGATGAGGCGCCTGAGGTCCGCCGCTGGCATGGTGAAGGCGTGGCCGAGATCGTCGACGCTCAAGGCCGGAAAGTCGTCGGCTGGCAGCGTCTGGAGCGAGAAGCGCGCCTGACCGCAACTGATGGTGAGCCGGCCCTGATCGCCCTCACGCGCGATGTCGATGTCGGTTCCCTCGGGCAGCTTGCGCACGATGTCGTGGAACATATGGGCTGGCACCGTGGTCGCGCCTTCGCCTCTGGCCCGCGCCGGCACCGTCTCGACGATCTCCATGTCGAGGTCGGTCGAGGTCAGCTTCAGCTCGTTGTTGCGCGTGGCGAGATGCACGTTCGACAGGATGGGAATGGTGTTGCGCCGCTCGACCACGCTCGCCACATGGGCGAGCGCCTTGGTCAGAGCAGGCTTATCGATGGTGAATTGCATGGGTTAAGCGAAACCACTCCGGCGCCCCTTCGGGGTGGTTGCAGGCATTCCGGCCGAAGCCGTCAAGGACCCGGCGCGAGAACCCCGAAAAGGCGCGATGAAAGCTAAGAACTCCCGCTTCAACTTGACCCGATAGGGGCAAATTTGCAAGAGCGGGAGGCGGGGCGGGAACGCCCCATTTCCTCGGATTTTCAACCCCCCTAGTCGCGTAAAAGCCGCTTCAGCAGCTCGATCTCCTCGCGCAGCTGATTGTCGTCGTTCATGAGCTGCTCGATCTTGCGGATCGCATGCAGCACCGTGGTGTGATCGCGGTTGCCGAACCTGCGGCCGATCTCCGGCAGCGAGCGCGAGGTCAGGAGCTTCGCCAGATACATGCCGATCTGGCGCGGCCTGACGATGGAGCGGTTGCGCCGCCCGGACAAGAGGTCGCCGCGGTTCACGCCGTAATGCTTCGACACGGTACGCAGGATGTCGTCGATGCGCACCCGCCGCGGTTCCGCTCCCCGCATCAGGTCGCGCACGATCTGCTCTGCGACCTCGATGGTGACCGGCTCGTCGGTGAGCTGGTAGCTCGCGCGCAAGCGATGGATGGCGCCCTCAAGCTCGCGCCCGCTCTCGGTCAGGCGCTCGGCGAGGAAGGCGAGCACCGTGTCGGAGATGGCAAGCCCACGTGTCTCTGAACACGCCTCGGCGGCGCGCTTCGACAGGATCTTGTGGCGCAGCTCGTAGTCCATCACCCCGATCTCGGCGACGAGCCCGCCGCCAAGCCGCGACCGCATGCGCATGTCGAGCTTGTCGAGCTGGGTTGGCGCCCGGTCGGCCGCCACCACGACCTGACGGCCGCCGTCGATCAGCGAGTTCAGCGTGTGGCAGAACTCCTGCTGGATGGTCGGCCCTTGCAGGAACTCCATGTCGTCAATCAGCAGGATGTCGATCTTGCGCAGCTTCTCCTTGAAGGCGAGTGCGTCGCGCGCCCGCAGGGCCTGCACGAAACCCGACATAAAGCGCTCGGCGGTGAGATAGAGGACCTGCGCCTCGGGCTTGCGCTGCTTCACGTCCCAGGAGATCGCGTGCAGCAAATGGGTCTTGCCGAGACCGACGCTGCCATGGACGAAGAGCGGGTTGAACAGCTGCTGCGGCGTCGAAAAGGCGCCGGCAACCTCCTGCGCCGCGGCGTGCGACAAGCGGTTCGAGGCGCCGACGAGGAAGGTGGCGAAGGTCAGCCTCGGGTCGAGCGGCGAGCCTTCGAAGCCGCCATAGCCGGTGCGCAGCGGCATGGGCAAAGGCGGCGCCTCTTCGAGCGTGGGCATCGCCATCGGTTTTTGGCGCAGAAGCTCCTTCGGCTGCTCATTGCCGAAATGCGGCTGCCGCACGCGGAATTCCACGCGTTCGACCTCGGCCCATTCGGACCTGAGGAGTCTCAGCACGAAATCGTAGTAATGCGATCTAAGCCAATTGCGCAGGAAGCGCGTCGCCACCGTCAGGTGGACGCAGCCCTCATCGAGGCGCTCGAGCTCGACCCCCCTGAACCAGCTGGCGAATACATCCTCGCCCAACTCCGCGCGTAGCCGGCTTTTGACCCGCCCCCAAGCATCGCCTGAGGACGCGAACTGCTCTTGCTGTGCCACGGTTCTTCTTCTGCTCCATGTGTTCTGGTTCGCGCCGTTACGCACCGCACGCTTCTTACTTGAGCAGTCAACAAATTCGACGCGGACAGTCGTGACCGTCCTGATGTCAGGTCTTCCCGCCTAGCCTTGCAGCCAGGGGAGACCGGACGCTTTCCACCCAGTTAGGGCGCCGCGGTGCCGCAAATCGTCAAGCGGCCCTTCGAAGCCGCATAAGACGTTGTGACAAGACCGGAACCCCGCCTCAGCCATTGCTCTGGCCGCGGCCAGGCTCCGGCTACCCGAACGGCAAATAAAATAGAGGTCGTCATCAAGCTGCACGCCAAGTGCTTTGAGTTCGCCGGCGAGGCGCTCGACGAAGCGCGCATCGACGCTCTGGTCGGGAAAGGTCTGCCACTCGACGAGGACAGCCCGTTTGCCGATCGGTCCGAGGTCAGGAATTCCGACATAGGTCCACTCCGCGCGCGTGCGCACGTCGACAAGCTGGGAGCGGGCGTCTGACGTAAGACCCTCCCACGTCGCAGCAATGTCGACTTCGTCGACCATCTATCGAACCCCTGGTTGCTCAAAGGACACTTCGCCGCTCGATCCCAAGCAACATCAAAGAAGAATTGGAGTGTCAGCCACTATATGTGGTGGCTACGCTGAACCCGCACACAAAGCCACACACAGGATTATCGTTAACTGTCTACAACTTTCCCACAACCCCGACAATCGAGACAAGACAAGTGCGCCCCGGCTGCGGCCAGGTGGCATACGCTCAATTGTGAGGAGGGGAACTGCCCCGTTCGGATGGTTGGACTATACACATGGGCACGGGGGTGAGCAAGCGACGCCCCCGCGCGGAGAGCCCCGGAATCCAAGGTCGACGGCGCATTGGCAGCTTCCGGCAAACCCCTGACGGCAAGGCTGAATCCTGGCTGAAGCGCCGCCGCCTGAGGCAGTAGCGCACAGGTTATGCAAGTGTCACAGAATTGGAAATTTTTCTGGGGGTAGGGAGCCGCGCGAGGCCGGGGTCACAAGATCGCAGTCAAACGGTTGAAATATCTTCACCGAATTGACACGCGTGAGCGGTTGCGCAGGGCAAATGTCCCACCCGTTTGTCACTCCAGCGCAACAGTCGTGCTTTTTTTGGTCAGGCGCCCGGCATGGCGCTGACGCGCTTGGAGAGCCGCGACACCTTGCGCGCGGCGGCCTTGCGATGCAGGAGGCCCTTCTGCGCCGTGCGCGCCAAGACCGGCTCGGCCTCTTTCAGCGCTGCTGCTGCGGCTTCCTTGTTGCCGGCGGCGATCGCCTCTTCCACTTTGCGCGCGTAGCTGCGCATGCGGCTGCGGCGCCCCTTATTGGCTTCGGTGCGGCGGAGGGTTTGGCGGGCAGCCTTCTTCGCCGATCTAGTATTGGCCATGGTTCAGATCCTAAACGTTTGCCCCTTCGGCACTGGCCGATCCCGGAAAGCACGGAGAAACGGGGAGTAGTGAGCCCCGGTCTATAGCGAGCGGCCTCCCAAGCGTCAACTGGACGCGTTAGCCACCCACGCGGTTGACAGGGCAAAGCGCCGATGGCTCTTGTGGCCTCGCTCGTTTGCATGAGCAGGAGGGGTGAGCACACCACATGCGCATTCTGGTTACCGGCGCCGCCGGCTTCATCGGTTTCCATACGGCGGCCCGGCTGCTCGACCGCGGCGACGAGGTCATTGGGCTCGACAATATGAGCCCATATTACGATGTCTCCATCAAAGAGGCGCGTCTTGAGCGGCTCAAGGGCCGCAACGGATTCCATTTCATCAAGGCCGACCTTGCCGAGCGCGAGGTGGTCGAGGCGGTGTTCGCCGAGGAGAGGCCCGAGCGCGTCATCCACCTCGCCGCGCAAGCCGGCGTCCGCTATTCGCTCAACCACCCCCACGCCTATATCGAGGCCAATGTCGCCGGAACCCTGCATGTGCTGGAAGGCTGCCGCCACCACGGCGTTGAGCATCTCGTCTATGCCTCGTCGAGCTCGGTCTATGGCGCGAACCGCAAGCTCCCCTTCAGCGTCAGCGACAATGTCGATCATCCGGTGAGCCTTTACGGCGCGACCAAGAAGGCGAACGAGCTGATGGCGCATTCCTACGCCCATCTCTTCGGCCTTCCGGTGACCGGCTTGCGCTTCTTCACGGTGTACGGCCCGTGGGGGCGGCCCGACATGTCGCTCTTCCAGTTCACCCGCAACATTCTCGAAGGCAAGCCCATCCCCGTGTTCAATTACGGCCACCACGCGCGCGACTTCACCTATATCGACGACGTGGTGGAGGGCGTGGTGCGCACGGTCGACGTGATCGCCACGCCTGACCCGGACTGGCGGCCTGAGAATCCCGATCCCGCCACCTCGTCGGCGCCCTACCGGCTCTACAATATCGGCAATCACTCGCCCGTATCTCTGCTCGACTATATCGCCGTGATCGAGGACGCGGTTGGCCGCAAGGCAGAGCTTGAGATGCTTCCGGCGCAGCCCGGCGACGTCGAGGAGACTTACGCCGATGTCGAGGCGCTGAAAAATGCCGTTGGCTTCGAGCCCTCGACCCCGATCGCAGTCGGCGTGAAGCGCTTCGTCGCCTGGTATCGCGAGTTTTACGGGGTTTGACGTTCGGCATACCTCCCCCTTGTGGGGAGGTCCGACGACGCCGTTCGGGCGGCGTCGGGGTGGGGCCCGAGCGCTTCACCCCACCCGGCGATCCCGGCTCGAAGCCGGGCTCGCCACCCTCCCCTGAAGGGGAGGGATGAAAGGATGCGATAGCCTCGACCCTCATTCAGTCATGACTCTCCGTTGCCGCGACGCGATCAGGCGTCCGGGCTTTATCTCATCTATCCCTCGGCGGATGCGCGAGGGGATGGCGCGCCGACAAGCGCATGCCATTATGGGTCGCGTCTCCGGCGGAGACGCGCGGGCGCCTCTCGGCGCGCCACATGCGCTCAAGCAGCGAACACACGAGTGTGGAAGCGTTGGCGCATGCTCATTTGCGACGATTTAGCGACCGGCCGGGCCCCGCTTTCGCCCTGAGTGCCCCGCGCTCTGTCTCTCGAATGGAGATGCGCGTTTGGGATAGACCCCAGGGTCGTCAGCCAGCTCCTGGCAGGGACCCTTAGTGGTCCCGGGGGGAGCCCCGTCGCCGCCCGAGTGCCTGGCTTGTGAACCAGACCCGCAGGGCGCCGCGCCTCGTCCCGCCTCACGACGCCTCATGAAAGCGCCCCTCAGTGGACGAGGTGAGTGCAGCATAATCGCGCCCTGGGGAGCGGGGATAAGTTTCATACCTCCCCCTTGCGGGGAGGTCCGACGACGCCCCTTCGGGCGGCGTCGGGGTGGGGGCCATTCTTCTACACCTGACCCCACCCGGCGATCCCGGCTTGAGGCCGGGCTCGCCACTCTCCCCTGAAGGGTGAGCACGGATCGTGTTCAGCCTCGGTTCAGCTTGGCGTCGCTAGGTTTTCGCGCGATAGTTGCTGAACCTGGCGTGTTTCCCAAGGGAGGGGAGCCATGCGCCGCGCGATCCTGGTGCTCATTGCTTTTACCCTCGCAGTCCTCGGCGCTGCGCCGCCGGCGTCAGCCGCGAAGCGCGTCGCGCTCGTGATCGGCAATTCATCCTACGAACACGTTCCAGCCCTCAAGAATCCCAAGAACGATGCAGAAGCCGTCGCGACCACGCTGAGCCGCCTAGGCTATGAGGTGGTCAAGGGCATTGACCTCGATCATGAACATTTCGCGCAAACCGTGCGCGATTTCTCGCGCGCGCTCGTAGGCGCCGACACTGCGGTCGTCTTCTATGCGGGGCATGGCCTTCGCGTAGCCGACCGCAACTATCTCGCCCCGATCGACGCCAAGCTTGAAAACGAAGCCGATCTCGATTTCGAGATGGTTCAGGTCGAGACCATCCTCGCCCAGATGGAGCGGGAACCGCGCGTCAATATCGTCCTTCTCGACGCCTGCCGCGACAACCCGCTTGCACGCAATCTTGCGCGCACCATGGGCACGCGGTCGGCCGCAATTGGGCGGGGGCTGGCCCGGATCGAGACCGGTATCGGCACGCTCATCGCCTTTGCGACCCAACCAGGCAATGTTGCGCTCGACGGCGAGGGGGACCATAGCCCGTTCACTGCTGCGCTCCTCGAACATATGGAGAGGCCAGGTCTCGATATCGCCCTTCTGATGCGGCAGGTCCGCCAAGAGGTCATCGCCGCCACCGCCGGCAAGCAGGTGCCCTGGGACAACTCCTCCCTCACGGATGATTTTGCCTTTAATCCAGCGCCGTCGTCGCCGCAGGCGCAGCAGCAGGTGGCGGCCGTCACGCCGCCGCCAGCACCCGTCGCGCCGCCGCCGCCCGTCGAGCCGGCGGTGATCACACCTCCGAAGCCCGAGGCGTCCGAACCCGAGGGCGATCCCGTGGTGAGAGCGATGCACAAGGCGGTCGACGAGCGGAGCAACGATGGGGTCTTTGCCTTTCGCGACCCGAAGCTGAACGCCGAGCTGAAACTTTCCTTCGAGAAAGTCAACTTGGTCCGGAACCTTGAAGGCTATGGCCTCGTCGCCAACGCCAACTTCCACGACAAGGGCAATGACCAAAAGCACTACGCCGTCGACTTCTGGTTCAAGCCGGAGGGTTCCGCTCTCAAGCTCATGGATATCAGAATTCAGAAGGGGCCCAAGCAGGAGGGCGACAGTTGGTTCATGGTCACCCGAATGCCCATCGCTTGGTGGTGGCTTCCGACCCCGGAAAAGCCGGGCGACGCCAAGACGACACAAGCTTGGCAGGTGATGAGCGCGATCCACAGCTACATCGTCACCAACAAAGACGCGAACGGCAACCTTCTCATCCGGAACGACAAGACCGGGAAAACAGAGCCGCTCGAATTCGTAGAAATCCACCAGCCGGTGCGTCACGTGAAGAAGACCGGGCAATATTTTGTGTGCACTGATTTTCGGAGGCCAGGCAGCCAGGACGAGTATTACGACATCGACTTCTGGTTGGACCAAAAGGACGGCAAGCTTCGGGTCAAGGAAGTGAGGATGCACAAGGTACCGGCGCTGGAGGACGGAATTTGGACACAGGTTCCCCGTTACAATTTTGGGAATTTGAGTTTTGATATCGCGAACTGAAGATTCAACGGAATAGCCCGCGAGCAGGGGCCACCGTCAGCAGCTCCGCAGCGAGCGGCCGAATCGCCGCGATGAGCAGGAGCACACCAAGGCCCATGCTTGGGGCTTACAGCGCCACTTTCCTCAATCTCGCGCACGGCGCCTCGCGCAACGCGGCCTCCGTGCCAGGCTTGGCGCGGTGGTAGGCGATCACGGTAACTTTTCCCTGCATGTCCCTCCTCCCGCTTGAAGCTGGGGTCGGAACATAACATCTCTCCTTCAAATGCTCGGCACTTCGAAACCAGGCATGACGCAAATTGCGCGGCGGCGCCGCGAGCAGCCGTCTGTTGCCCAAATCACACGACCCTGAAGAAGCTGCGCCTGACGTGGAACAGGCTGGTTCTTCAACGGTTTCTCAATCCAGGTGTTGGAAGGATGGCCCCCATGTCGCGTAACAATAATCACAAGGCTGCCTCTGACTGGCCCCCGGGCGAACGGTCTCCTGGCGAAGATTGCTATTGGGCGCGGTTCGATTATTTGAAGCTCCGGGAGACGCTCGAAGCGATCGTTTCGGCGATGGAAGCAACCGCAAAGGACGATCAGCCTGCGCCGGTGCCTGAGCCCGAAAGCACGCTGCGGCTGGTGGTCTCGAACGATCGGCCAGAGACCCAAGAGGACCCGCCCGCGCAAGGGCCGGAGCCGATGCCCGCGTGAGCGGAGTTCTCGCTGACCTGTTCTTACCTCCCCCTTGCGGGGAGGTCCGACGACGCCAAAGGCCGTCGGGGTGGGGACCGAGCGTTTCACCCCACCCGGCGATCCCGGCTTGAGGCCGGGCTCGCCACCCTCCCCATCAAGGGGAGGGATGAAGGTGCGATACGCTGGGCGAAGCAGTCGCTGCCTTAGCGGTTTTTGAACATCGGCGGCCGCTTCTCGATGAAGGCCGCCATGCCCTCTTTCTGATCTTCGGTGGCGAACAGCGAGTAGAACTGCCCGCGCTCGAAGCGCGTGCCTTCGGCGAGCGTCGTGGCGAAGCCGCGATTGATCGCCTCCTTGATCATCATCACCGCGTGCTGCGACAGATTGGCGATCTTGTCGGCGACCTTCATCGCCTCGTCATGCAGTTGCGCGACCGGCACGATGCGGCTCACCAGCCCCGAGCGCTCGGCCTCGACGGCGTCCATGCGCCGGCCGGTCAAGCAAAGCTCCATGGCCTTGGCCTTGCCGACGGCGCGGGTGAGCCTCTGCGTGCCGCCGGCGCCGGGCATGATGCCGAGATTGATCTCAGGCTGGCCGAAGGAGGCATTGTCGCCCGCAAGGATGATGTCGCAGGACATGGCTAGCTCGCAGCCGCCGCCGAGTGCGTAGCCAGCGACCGCCGCGATGATCGGCTTGCGGCAATGACTGATGCGATCGAAAGGCGCGATGAAGTCGCTGCCATAGGCCTCGACGAAGGTCTTCTTGTGCATTTCCTTGATGTCGACGCCGGCGGCAAACGCCTTCTCGCTGCCGGTGATGACGATGCAGCCGATCTCCGGATCGGCCTCGAAGGCGTCGAGCGCGAGGTTGAGCTCCTTGATCAGGAGCGCGTTCAGCGCGTTCAGCGCGTGCGGGCGGTTGAGGGTGATCAGCCCGACCTTTCCTTCCGTGGTGACGATGATCGTCTCGTACTGAGCGGCAGGCTTGAGGTCTCGTTCCCTGGTCAAGTCATTGGCAAACATGGTGCGTCTTGTTCCCTTATCGTTGACAGTTTGGGCAGTAGAAGGTCGAGCGGCCGCTCTGGACGATGCGGCGCACGGTGCCGCGGCAGCCTTTCTTTCGACAGGGTTTTCCCTCGCGCCCGTACACTTTGAAGGAATGCTGGAAGCGCCCGAGCCTGCCGTCGGCGCGGACGTAGTCGCGTAACGAGGAGCCGCCGGCCTTGATCGCATCGCCGAGCACGGCCTTCACCGCCTTGACCAAAGCTTCGATCGCTTTCGTGGGCTTGCCGGTCTTGGTCGCGAGCGTCCCGGCGAGCCGGAGCGGCGAGATGCCGGCGCGAAACAGCACCTCGCAGGCATAGATGTTGCCGAGACCGGCGATCAGGCGTTGATCGACCAGCGCCGCCTTGATCGACGTGGCCTTGCCCTTGAGCCTGTTGCCGAGCCATTCGGGTGTGAAGTCCGGACTTAACGGCTCGACACCGAGCCCCTTGAACAGCGCATGCGCAGGCAGCGTCTTGCCGGGGATGAGATCCATGAGCCCGAAGCGGCGCGTGTCGCTGTAGCGCACTGAAGTGCCGTCGGCGAGATGGAACACGACGTGCTCGTGCTTCGGTGCGGGCTTCCGCTCGTCCTCAAACTCGCCGAGCTCGAGCGTTTTTCCGTTCGCCTGATCGATGCTGAAGCGGCCGGTCATGCCGAGATGCATCACCAGCACCTCGCCGTCGTCGAGGCGGGCAAGCAGATATTTCGCGCGCCGGTCGAGCGCATCGACCTTTCGCCCTTGCAGGCGCTCGGCGAAATGCTTCGGCAGCGGAAAGCGCAAGTCTTGGCGCCGCTGCTCGACGCAGCGGAAGCTGTTGCCGACGAGCACCGGCGCAAGGCCCAGTCTGACCGTCTCGACCTCAGGCAGTTCGGGCATCAATTGTTACCGCAATGCGAAAGAATTCCGTTGCGGCGCAACAATAGCTTGAAATCCGGCCTTGCGCTATTGTCCAGCGCATGAATGCGACCAAAGATGAGAATGCGAGCTTCGGCTTTGCGCCGGTTGCCGCGGAGGCCAAGCAGGGGCTGGTCAACGAGGTCTTTGCCAGGGTCGCGCGCCGCTACGACCTGATGAACGATCTGATGTCGGGCGGCCTGCACCGGCTCTGGAAAGACGACCTGATCGGCTGGCTTGCCCCGCCCAAGGGCCGAGCGCCCTTTGCCCTGCTCGACGTCGCCGGCGGCACCGGCGATATCGCCTCGCGATTCCTCGGGGCCTCAGGCGACGGGGTACGGGCGGTGATCTGCGACATCAGCGCCGAGATGCTGACGGTTGGTCGCGAGCGGGCCGGAGAGGGCGAACGGCTCACCTTCGTGCAAGGAAATGCCGAGGCTTTGCCCTTCCCGGACAAGTGCTTCGACGCCTACACCATCGCCTTCGGCATGCGCAATCTGACCCATATCGAAAAGGCGCTTGCCGAAGCCTTCCGCGTGCTGAAGCCCGGAGGGCGCTTCCTGTGCCTTGAATTTTCCGCGGTTGAGACGCCGATCCTCGACACGCTTTACGATGCCTATTCCATGAATGCGATTCCGGCGCTCGGCGCCCTTGTCGCGGGCGATGCCGCCTCTTACCGTTACCTGGTGGAGAGCATCCGCCGCTTCCCCGATCAGAAATCCTTCATGGGAATGATCGAAACTGCCGGCTTCGAGCGGGTGCGCTACCGCAATTTGACCGGCGGCATCGCCGCGATCCACTCCGCCTGGCGGCTATGATGTTTTCATTCTTGGACATAGCTGTTGCATTCGTCATGCCCGGACTTGATCCGGGCATCCATTCCGTTACGCCTCAACGTTTGTTGGGGTCAGTGGAATGGATTGCCGGGTCAAGCCCGGCAATGACGGCGCTTGCTGGCGAGGCGTCGTCATGAACGCACTCGCCAATATGGTCCGGTTGACGCGGGCAGGGGCTGTCATCGCCTGGTCAGGGGCCCGCGTGCTCCCCGACGAGCTGCGCCTGCCGCCGCCGCTGACGATTTTCCGCCGCATGACCGCGCCGCTGCGCAAGGACAAGGCAAATGGGACAGGCCACGACGTGGCCAATGAGGCGCGACTCTCCACCGCGCTCACCTCGCTCGGGCCGTCCTACATCAAGCTCGGCCAGTTCCTCGCCACCCGCGACGACATCATCGGCCGCGAGCTCGCCGCCGATCTCGCCACGCTGCAGGACCGCCTGCCGCCCTTCTCGCAGGATGAAGCGCGAAGAGCGGTCGAGGACGCGTTCGAAGCGCCTATCGACACGCTGTTCGCCGAATTCGGTCCGCCGGTGGCGGCGGCCTCGATCGCCCAGGTGCATAAAGCTTTCGTGCGCGAGCAGGGCGCCGCGCTCAAGCCCGTCGCCGTCAAGGTGCTGCGCCCCGGCATCGAGCAGCGCTTCAACAAGGACCTCGACTCCTATTTCTTCGCCGCGCGCATGATCGAGCGCTTTCACCCGCCATCGCGCCGGCTCCGCCCTCAGGCCGTGGTGGAGACGCTGGCGAAGTCCGTCGCCATCGAGATGGATTTGCGCATGGAGGCCGCCGCCATTTCCGAGATGGCCGAGAACTCCAGGAACGACGAAGGCTTTCGCGTGCCGGATGTCGATTGGAGCCGGAGCGCGCGGCGCGTGCTGACGCTCGAATGGATCGACGGGGTGCCGATCTCCAATCACGAAACTCTGCGCGCGAGAGGCCACGACCTGAAAGCGCTTGGCGCGCGGTTGATGCGGACCTTCCTGCGCCACGCCATGCGCGACGGCTTCTTCCACGCCGACATGCATCCGGGGAATTTGTTCATCGACGATAAGGGCCGCATCGTCGCCGTCGATTTCGGCATCATGGGGCGGCTTGGGCTGAAAGAGCGGCGCTTCCTCGCCGAGATCCTGCACGGCTTCATCACGCACAACTACCGGCGCGTGGCCGAAGTGCATTTCGAGGCAGGCTACGTGCCGCGGCGCCATTCCGTCGAGCAGTTCGCCCAAGCCTTGCGCGCCATCGGCGAGCCGATCATGGACCGCCCGGCCAGCGAAATTTCCATGGCGCAGCTTCTCGGCCAGCTCTTCCAATACACCGAAGTGTTCGACATGCAGACGCGACCGGAGCTGCTGCTGTTGCAGAAGACCATGGTGGTGGTTGAAGGCGTTGGCCGGAGCCTCGACCCCGGGCTGAACATGTGGGTGGTGGCTGAGCCGGTGGTGAAGGATTGGCTGCAGAGCCAGTTCGGCCCCGAGGCGCAATTCGAGGCGGCGGCCGAGGGCGCGGTGTCCGTCGGCAAATTCGTGACCGATATCCCGAAGCTTCTCGGCCAGGCCGAACGCACGGCCGACGCCTTCTCGGCCTTTGTCGAGGAGGGCGTCAGGCTCGACGACTATACTGTCGAACGGCTCGCCGAGGCGCAGAGCCGGAAGAACCGCTCAAGCCGCATCGGCATCTGGGTCGGGGCCATAGCGCTTGCCCTCATCGCCCTGGCGCTGCTGCTCTGAAAGAGTCGCGTTATGCGTGACCCCCACCCCGGCCCTCCCCCTTGCAGGGGGAGGGAGCAAAGCCCCGCTGTTATCCCTCCCCTTAAAAAGGGGAGGGTGGCGCCCGGCCTTCAGGCGGGGCGCCGGGTGGGGATTGACGTTGCATTGAGAAGCGCTAACCCCAAATGATTGTCATTGCCCGGCTTGACCGGGCAATCCAGTATTCTCGGCCGAATGGCAACGAGCGAAGTCTGAACATGCAAGGCAAGCGCATCCTGCTCATCGTCGGCGGCGGCATCGCCGCCTATAAGAGCCTCGACCTCGTCCGCCGCCTGAAGGAGCGGGGCGCCTCGGTGCGCGCGATTCTCACCAAAGGCGGCGCGGAGTTCGTCACACCTCTGTCGCTCTCGGTGCTCTCCGAGGAAAAGGCGTTCACCGACCTGTTCGATCTCAAGGACGAGGCCGAGATCGGGCACATCCGCCTGTCGCGCGAAGCCGACCTGATCGTGGTGGCGCCGGCGACCGCGGACCTCCTCGCCAAGATGGCGCATGGACTGGCCGACGATCTCGCCACCGCCGTGCTGCTCGCCGCCGACAAGAAGGTGCTCGTCGCCCCTGCCATGAACGTGCGCATGTGGCAGCACAAAGCCACCAAGCGGAACGTGGCGCGCTTGCGCGAAGACGGGATCGCTTTTGTCGGCCCCAATGAAGGTGAGATGGCTTGCGGCGAATACGGGCCTGGCCGCATGGCCGAGCCAGGCGAGATCATCGGCGCCATCGAGACTCTGCTCGGCGCCAAGGCCGCCGGCCCATTGGCGGGGCGCCGCGTGCTCATCACCTCCGGCCCGACGCAAGAGCCGATCGATCCGGTGCGCTATATCGCCAACCGCTCGTCCGGCAGGCAGGGCCATGCGCTTGCCCGCGCCGCTGCCGCGCTCGGCGCCGAGGTCACTCTGGTGAGCGGCCCGGTGACGCTCGCCGATCCCGAAGGCGTGCGCGTGGTCAAGGTCGAGACGGCGCATGAGATGATGGCCGCCACCCTGGACGCCCTTCCCGCCGATATCGCCATTTGCGCCGCCGCCGTCGCCGATTGGCGTGCCGCCGACGAGGCGCAGCACAAGCTCAAGAAGCAGGGCCGAGGCGAGACGGTGCTGAAGCTTGCCCAGAACCCTGATATCCTCGCGACCATCGCCGGGCTCGGGCAGAAGCGCCCGCGGCTGGTCATCGGCTTTGCCGCCGAGACCGAGAATCTCATCGCCAACGCCACCGCCAAGCGCCGCGCCAAGGGCGCAGATTGGATCGTGGCCAACGATGTGTGGCCGGGGACCGGCGCCATGGGCGGCGACCAGACGCAGATCCACCTCGTCACGGCCGTGGGCATCGAGGATTGGCCGCCGATGAGCAAGGACGAGACGGCGGCGAGGCTGCTCGCCCGCGCGAGCGAGGCGCTACAGGCTCTGCGCTCGGCCGCTGAATGACGGGGGTCGTCGTCCGGCTGCTGCGCCTGCCCCATGGCCAAGGCCTGCCGCTTCCAGCCTATCACTCGGAGCATGCCGCGGGCCTCGACGTGGTGGCCGGCGTTGCCGAGGACGCGCCGGTCGAGCTTGCGCCCGGCGCCCGCGCGCTGATTGCCACCGGCTTTGCGCTCGAGCTTCCGCCGGGCTTCGAGGCCCAGCTTCGCCCCCGCTCGGGACTCGCACTGAAATCTGGCGTGACGATCCTGAACAGCCCCGGCACCATCGACGCCGACTACCGCGGCGAGGTCAAGGCGATGCTGGTCAATCTCGGCTCGGAGCCGTTCACCGTCCGCCGGGGGATGCGCATCGCCCAGCTCGTGGTGGCGCGCGTCGAGCATGTGCGCATCGAGCAAGTCTCGGAGCTCGGCGGCACATCGCGAGGAGAGGGCGGCTTCGGCTCCACGGGGTAGCTTGCATCGTGAACTGACTCCCGCTCCCCCCTTGAGGGGGAGCACGCTCGCGCGTCTTGCGCGAGCGGAGGGGGGTAGCGGCATTGAATGCGCGTTGATTGTTGCAACCCCCCTCCCTATCCCTCCCCCTCAAGGGGGGAGGGGAGAGCAGGTTGAGCGGCCGAGCCCTCTTTGTCCCTCCCCTTGATGGGGAGGGTGGCTCGACACGGACTTGTCCGGGGCGAGCCGGGTGGGGTGAATGACTGCGCGCGGAGAATGCCCCCCACCCGGCGCGCCAAGGGCGCGCCGACCTCCCCACGAGGGGGAGGGATGGAGAAAGTTGCATTGCTCGGCGCCTCCTTGCCCCTTACTGGTGAGGGGCGGAGGGATGGCATACATTGAGTGGAGTCATGCTCACCCCTGACGAGATCGAGCGCTACAAGCGCCAGCTGGTGCTGAAGGAGATCGGCGGCGAGGGACAGCAGCGCTTGAAGGAGGCGAAGGCGCTGGTGATCGGCGCCGGCGGCCTCGGCTCGCCGCTCCTACTCTACCTTGCCGCGGCCGGCGTCGGCCGCATCGGTATCATCGACGACGACCGCGTGAGCCTCGACAATCTCGCCCGCCAGGTGGTGCACGACACGGGAAGCGTCGGTGTCTACAAGACGCGGAGCGCGGCGAGAACCATCGAGCGCTTGAACCCGCAGGTCGAGATCCGCCTCTATTCGACGCGGCTCCAGCCGCAGAACGCCATCGAGATCGTCTCCAACTACGACATCGTCGCCGATGGCTCGGACAATTTCGCCACGCGCTATCTCGTCAACGACGCCTGCTATTTGGCCAAGCGTCCGCTGGTGTTCGCGGCGGTGGGCCCCTTCGACGGCCATCTCACCACCTTCCGTGCCTTCGAGCGCGACGAAGCAGGAAATCCCAAGCCGAACTATCGCTGCCTGTTTCCCGAGGCGCCGCCGCCAGGGACCGTCGCGCCCTGCTCCGAGGCCGGCATCCTCGGCGCCGTCGCAGGCGTGATGGGCACCTTGCAGGCCGTGGAGGTGTTGAAGGAGCTTCTCGGGATCGGCGAGAGCCTGGTCGGGCGCTTGCTTCTCTACGATGCCCTGCAGGCGCGGTTCAGCACGCTCTCCTATGCCTGGGACCCCGAGAATCCGCTGAACGGCCGCAGCGCCCGCTTTCACGATCTGTCGCATCACCGCGAGATGGCTGAAGCGAATGGGTGAAGTGGCCCCAACGCGTTCAAAGTAGAGCATGCCGACTGAAACCGTCACCACAGGCTGCTGCATCGCCGGAGGAGGGCCCGCCGGCATGATGCTCGGCTATCTGCTCGCCCGCGCCGGCGTCGAGGTGCTAGTGCTCGAGAAGCACGCCGATTTCCTCCGCGACTTCCGCGGCGACACTATCCACCCCTCCACGCTCGAGATCATGCATGAGCTCGGCCTGCTCGATGAGTTCCTCAAGCGGCCGCATCAGGAGCTGCACGAGCTCGCGGGCCAGATCGGCGAGGACCGCGTTGTGCTCGCCGATTTCTCGCATCTGCCGACGCGCTGCCACTTCATCGCCTTCATGCCGCAATGGGATTTCCTCGATTTTCTCGCCGATGAGGCGAAGGCCTATCCGGGCTTCAGCCTGCGCATGCAGGCGGAGGTCACCGATCTCATGCAGGACGGCGGCGCCGTGGCGGGCTTGCGGGCGAAGGTGCCCGAGGGCACGCTCGAGGTGCAGGCTAATCTCGTGATCGGCGCCGACGGTCGCCACTCGGCGGTGCGCGACCTTGCCGGCCTCGAGGTCGAGGATCTCGGCGCGCCCATGGATGCGCTATGGTTGCGCCTCTCCAAGCGTCCAGAGGACGGAAGCCTTGTGCTCGGACGCATCCAGGCCGGGCACCTGTTCGTCATGCTCGACCGTGGCGACTATTGGCAATGTGCCTTCGTCATCCCCAAAGGCGGATTCGCCGAGCTTCGCCGCCGGGGCCTTCCAGCCTTCCGCGCGGAAATCGTCAAGCTAAATCCAGCTCTCGTCAATCGGGCACAGGAGCTCAAATCGTGGGACGACGTGAAGCTCTTGACCGTGCGCGTCGACCGGCTGAAGCGCTGGTACAAGCCCGGCGTGTTGTGCATCGGCGATGCGGCGCATGCCATGTCACCGGTCGGCGGCGTCGGCATCAATCTCGCCATTCAGGACGCGGTCGCCGCCGCCAATATTCTCGCCGTGCCGCTCAGGAAAGGGCCGGTCCCGGTCGAGCTCCTGGCCAAGGTCCAGCGGCGGCGGGAATGGCCGACGCGCATGATGCAGGCGGTGCAGATCTTCGTGCAGAACCGCGTCATCAGCAACGTTCTCGCCATGCAGACGAAGCCGCGCGCGCCCTACGCGGTGAAGCTGCTCAACGAGTACCCGTGGCTCCGCCGCCTGCCGGCCCGGCTCATCGGCATGGGCTTCCGCCCCGAGCACGTGCGGAGCCCTGAGCTGACCGCCGCCTCGCCTCGTCATGCCCGGACTTGATCCGGGCATCCATGCCATTACGCCTCAGCAAGCTGAAGCGCCAATGGAATGGATTGCCGGGTCAAGCCCGGCAATGACGGGATAAGACGTCTGAGCGATTCTTGTGGTGACGGTTAGTAGCCGCCTCCTCCGCCGCCATAGCCGCCACCACCATAGTCATCGTGCGGCGGTGGCGCGGCGTGATGCTCAGGCTCTGGCGCAGGGGCGACGCAGACGATGTCGGCCTTGCCCTTGATCAGCTCGAGGACGTCAGGCGTCGGCGCGAGCTTGCCGACATCGACCTTGGCGAAGTGACCGAAAGCGGCAAGCGCCTCGCGCGAGCGACCGCCCCAGTCGCCGTCGATGGCGCCGGGATCGCAGCCGACGCGCTTGAGCTCGGTCTGCACCGCGACGATCACCTCTTCAGGCCTGAGCCCAGGAGGGGGAGGGGGAGGCGGAGCAGGAACAGCGGCTTCCGCCGGAGGCTTCGGCCCTCCCGGCGCCGGGGCAGGCTCGGGTGGTGGCGGGGTTTCGGCCTTGGCCGGGGCTGGTGCTGCTTCGGCAGGCGCCGCAGGTGGAGGCGCTGCAGGTGCCGCCGCCTCTAGTGCGGCTCCCCCCTTCGGCGCCTCGGCCGCCGGGGCATCCTTTCCCTCGGTGACGATCTGGCGCGTGGTCGTGCCGGAGCTTGTGTCCTCGGCGGTCTGGCCGGCTGAGTCAGGAGACGCGGCACCAGGCTTCAACTCGATATTGCGCGGCAGGTCGTCATCCGCGGCGATGGCCGGAAGGCTGAAGGCGATGATTGCAATGCTGGCAAACATAGTGGTCCATCGGGACATGGGGAGTCTCCTCTGGCTCGGCACTCCTGCCAGGATATCAGATATCGGAAGTCGGAAATCAGAATTCCGAGATCGGAAATCGGTGATCGTCCGACGTCCGATGTCTGATTTCTGTCCCCCGATCAGAACATCGCTGGGTGGACCCGGTCGGGCGGTGCGTGGCCGTCGAGGAAGGTCTTGATGTTGATGATGACCTTCTCGCCCATGTCGATGCGGCCTTCCAGCGTCGCCGACCCCATATGCGGCAGCACCACGACCTTGTTGCTTTTCAGCAATTTCGGGTTCACCGCCGGCTCATGCTCGAAGACGTCGAGGCCGGCGCCGCCAAGTTCGTCGTTTTCGATCATGCGGGCGAGCGCGTTCTCGTCGATCACCTCGCCGCGCGCGGTGTTGACGATGTAAGCCGACGGCTTCATCAGCGCGAGCCGCCGCGCCGAGAGCAGATGATAGGTCGCCGGCGTATGCGGGCAGTTGATGGAGATGATGTCCATGCGGGCGAGCATCTGGTCGAGGCTGTCCCAATAGGTGGCCTCGAGCGCCTTCTCGACCTCCGGGCTCACGCGCCGGCGATTGTGATAGTGAACCTGGAGCCCAAAGGCCCGCGCCCGCTTGGCCACGGCCTGGCCGATGCGCCCCATGCCGACGATGCCGAGCCGTTTGCCGTAGATGCGGTGGCCCAGCATCCAGGTCGGCGACCAGCCGTGCCAGTGACTGTCGCCGCTTTTAAGCAGAGAGGCGCCCTCGGCGAGCCGCCGCGGCACGGCGAGAATGAGCGCCATGGTCATGTCGGCGGTGTCTTCGGTGAGCACGCCCGGCGTGTTGGTGACGAGAATGCTGCGGTTCCGCGCCGTCTCGAGGTCGATATTGTCGACGCCGGTGCCGAACTGGGCGATCAATTTGAGCTGCGGGCCGGCCTGGCTCAGTACGCTTCGGTCGATGCGGTCGGTCACCGTGGGGACGAGCACGTCGGCGGTCTTCACCGCTTCGATCAGCTCTTCCCGGGAAAGGGGTGTGTCGTCAAGATTGAGCCGCGCATCGAACAGCTCGCGAAGCCGGGTTTCCACCACCTCCGGCAGCTTGCGCGTGACAATAACCAACGGTCGTTCAGCACCAGTCATCATTCTTCCCGTTTGGATATCCGCAAAGGGAGGAGTTCCCCTGCGGCCTGAGGCGATCGCACCGCAAAACCGGCGCGGGGCAGCTTTCTCTAACAGAAGCGGCCCCCCCAGATAAGCGTCATGTTAGCGCCAAGGCCACGGTCCGTTCACTTTTCTGACGCATCAAAATGGATAACGATTCGCTTAGGAGAGGACGCTGGACGTGCGACATGGGCATTGGATCGTAGTGGCGGCAGGCGCCGCCTTTGCACTGCTCCTGCTTGCTGGGGTCGAGACCCGTGCCGCGAGCGACGCGACGCCCGCGGCCGGCCCGGGCGGCCAGAGCCATTTGCCGATTCCGCGCTTCGTCAGCCTCAAATCCGACAAGGTCAATGTGCGCAAAGGCCCGAGCACCGACCAGGCCATCGTCTGGGTGTTCAGCCGCGCGGGCCTGCCGGTGGAGATCATCGCCGAGTCCGACAACTGGCGGCGCGTGCGCGACAGCGAAGGCGCCGACGGCTGGGTGTGGCACAGCCTGCTCAGCGGGCGGCGCACCGCGCTGATCGCGCCCTGGACCAAGGCGCCGGAAAACGTGCCGCTCTATTCGAGAAAGTCGACGGGGGCGAGCACGGTCGCCGAGCTTGCGCCGAGCGTGCTCGGCAACGTTCTCTCCTGCGACGGAGAGTGGTGCGAGCTGTCGATCGACGATTTTTCCGGCTTCGTGCAGCAGGACAGGCTGTGGGGCGTCTACAAGGACGAGGTGATCAAGTAGCCTTGTCGAACCCGAGCCCACCACCCGCCGCACTGTCGCGCGGCACCCTCCCCGCGACGGAGAGGGATGGGAGCTCGCTGTACCGCTCGGCCTCATACCTCCCCTTGACGGGGAGGTCGGCGCGCAACGCGCTCAAGCAGCAAAGCGATAGCGCAAAATCTAATTGCGCGCCGGGTGGGGTGAGGCAGAAGATTTCCGACGAATTGAACGGCTAGCGCTTGCGGTCGTCGACCAGGCGCACGAGCACGTCGACGCGGCTGATGGACATGCCCTCTGGCGCCTGGGGCAGGCCTTCGATGCGGATCGAAGCCGTCGCGATGTCGAGGAGCGTGCCCGAATTCTCGCAGAAGAAGTGGTAATGGTTGGAGGTGTTGGTGTCGAAATAGGTCTTGGCGCCCTCGACCGCCACCTCCCTCAGGAGCCCCACTTCGGTGAATTGATGCAGCGTGTTGTAGACCGTGGCGAGCGACACCGGAACCTTCCGGCTCTGCGCCTCCTCATGCAAAAGCTCGGCCGTGACGTGGCGGTCGCAGCCGTCGAACAGAAGGCGTGCAAGCGCAACGCGCTGGCGCGTCGGCCGCAACCCTGCCGCGCGCAAACGCTCGACGATATCCATTGCCGGTAAAGCCATGACGCCGACACTATATGTTGAAGCGCCGTCTCCTGCAACGACACAACCAGAGGATAGAAGTCATAATTCAAAGCCCCGGAACCGGCATCGGAGCCAGAACTTTTCTGATAACTGATTTCTTGTCTCCGAACCCGGGAACTGGGATTGGAGCCAGAACTTTCTCTGATTTCTGATTTCCGAGCCCTGTGTTAGGAAACGGCCCTCTGTGGGGAGGAACGCCCCGCGCATGGAAGGATCGAGGATGGTCGAGCGTCGCGAACGGTTCGATTACGAGGACCTGCTCGCTTGCGCGCGGGGCGAGCTGTTCGGCCCCGGCAACGCGCAGCTTCCGTTGCCGCCCATGCTGATGTTCGACCGCATCTCGCAAGTTCAAGAGGAGGGCGGCGAGCACGGCTGGGGCCGCATCGTGGCCGAGCTCGACGTTAAGGCGGACCTCTGGTTTTTCCCTTGCCACTTCAAGGGCGATCCGGTGATGCCAGGTTGCCTCGGGCTCGACGCACTCTGGCAGCTTTTGGGCTTTTTCCTCGGATGGCTCGGCGCTCCGGGGAAGGGCCGGGCGCTTAGCGTGGGCGAGGTCAAATTCTCCGGCATGGTGCTGCCGACCATGCGCAAGCTGGAATATATCGTCGAGCTGAAGCGGGTGATCCGGCGAAAATTCACCCTTGGCACCGGCGACGGCTGGCTGAAAGCCGACGGCGACACGATCTATACCGCCAAGGATCTGCGAGTGGGCCTGTTCCAGGCGGGCGAAGAAGCTCCCGCCGGTGTGTGATCGTCGCGCGCCGGGCACCCGCAACATCTTACGTGGGCTAAGGACGAAGTCATGAGACGCGTGGTCGTGACCGGCATGGGCATCGTGTCCTCGATCGGCAACAGCGCCCAAGAGGTGCTCGCCTCGTTGCGCGAGGCGAAGTCCGGCATCGTCAAGGCCGATACCTATGCCGAGCTCGGCTTCCGCTGCCAGGTGCATGGCGCGCCGAAGCTCGACTGGGAGGAGATGATCGACCGCAAGATCCGCCGCTTCATGGGGGCGGGCGCCGCCTGGAACTACCTCGCCATGGAGCAGGCGATTCGCGACGCGGGGCTCGAGGAGACTGACATCTCCAACGAGCGCACCGGCCTGATCATGGGCTCGGGCGGCCCGTCGACGCGGGCTATCGTGCAGGCCGCCGACACCACGCGCGAGAAGGGCCCGAAGAAGGTCGGTCCCTTCGAGGTGCCGAAGTCGATGTCCTCGACCAACTCGGCGACGCTTTCCACGCCCTACCACATCAAGGGCTCGAGCTATTCGATCTCCTCGGCCTGCTCGACAAGCGCGCATTGCATCGGCAATGGCGGCGAGCTGATCCAATGGGGCAAGCAGGACATCGTGTTCGCCGGCGGCGGCGAGGAGCTCGACTGGACGCTGTCGGTCCTGTTCGACGCCATGAACGCCATGTCGTCGGACTTCAACGACCGGCCGGAGGTCGCAAGCCGCGCCTATGACGTCGCTCGCGACGGCTTCGTCATTGCCGGCGGCGCCGGCGTCGTGGTGCTCGAGGAACTCGATCATGCGAAGGCGCGGGGCGCCCGCATCTATGGCGAGCTCGTCGGCTACGGCGCCACCTCAGACGGCTACGACATGGTGCAGCCTTCCGGCGAAGGTGCCGCGCGCTGCATGCGTCTTGCCATGCAGAACGTCGACGGCATCGACTACATCAACCCTCATGCCACCTCGACCCCGATCGGCGACGTCAAGGAGATCGAGGCGATCCGCGAGGTGTTCGGCGACAAGTCGCCGCCGATCAGCGCCACCAAGTCGCTCACCGGCCATTCGCTCGGCGCCGCCGGGGTGCACGAGGCGATCTATTCGCTGTTGATGATGAACAACGGCTTCATTTGCGAGTCGGCCAATATCGAGACCATCGATCCCGCCGTGGCCGACATGCCGATCGTGCGCACGCGTCGGGACAATGTCGACATCGACTGCGTCATGTCCAACAGCTTCGGCTTTGGCGGCACCAACGCCACGCTCGTGTTCCGCCGCTACAGCGGCTAAAGGCAGGAAGCACACGCATCACTCTTCACCCCTAACCAGAGTAAGTCCCATGACAACAACAAGAGATATCGCCGAGCCCGGACCGCTGATGAAGGGCAAGAGGGGGCTGGTGATGGGCGTCGCCAACGACCGCTCGATCGCCTGGGGCATCGCCCGCGTGCTGCACGGCCAGGGCGCCGAGCTGGCCTTCAGCTATCAGGGCGGAGCGTTCGGCCGCCGAGCCGCGCCGCTCGCCCAATCGATCGGTGCCCCGATCATCGAAGAGGCCGATGTCGAGGACCTGGAGAGCGTCAAACGCGTGTTCGAGGTGATCCGCAAGAAATGGGGCTCGCTCGATTTCGTCGTGCACGCGCTTGCCTTCTCCGACCGCAACGAGCTCAAGGGCCGCTATTGCGACACCACGCGCGCCAATTTCGAGCACACCATGGTGATCTCCTGCTTCTCCTTCACCGAGATCGCCAAGCTCGCCTCTGAGCTGATGCCGAATGGCGGGTCGCTGCTGACGCTGACCTATGGCGGCTCGACCCGCGTCGTTCCCTGCTACAACGTCATGGGCGTGGCCAAGGCCGCGCTTGAGGCTTCCGTGCGCTATCTCGCCTCCGATCTCGGGCCGCAAGGGGTCAGGGTGAATGCGCTGTCGGCCGGGCCGATGCGCACGCTGGCCGGCGCCGGCATCTCCGATGCGCGCACGCTGTTCCATTACCAGCAGCGCCATGCGCCGATGCATCGCTCGCCGACGCTCGACGAGGTGGGAGGTGCTGCGCTCTATCTCCTGTCCGATCTCTCCGGCGCCGTGACCGGCGAAATTCATTTCGTCGATTGCGGCTACTCGACGCTCTCCATGCCGGGCATGTCGGCGCTAAAAACCATGGAAGGCGATAAGGAACCAGACGCGCCGCCGGAAAAAGCGCCGCGCGAGGCCGCACAGTAAGGTCCTGCTATATCAAGGTGTTGGAGGAAGTTTGCCGATGGCTCAGCTTGTCGTACTGATTTGTCTTCTGGCCACGCCGACGGAGTGCTCGGAGAAGCCCGTCCCCGGAGCGACGGCGGCTGATGTAGTGAGCTGCCTCAAGACCGCCGGCGACAAAGCCGATGAGTGGCAGAAGTCGAACAGCCAATATTTCGTCATCGGCTGGCGCTGCGAGAAGAAGAAGTAGTCGCTTCGTGGCTCCTGACACCTTTGTCATCGCCCGGCTTGACCGGGCGATCCAGTAACCAAGGCATCCACCGACCTCGAAGGTCAGCGCTTACTGGATTCCCGCTTGCGCGGGAATGACAAAAAAATGCCCGGCACAAGGCCGGGCATGACGAGAGAGTTCCTTGTTAGGCTGAGCGCTAGCTCGCTTCGGCCTTTTGCAGTTCGCGGCCGGTTGCCTGATCGACCACCTTCATCGACAGCTTGACCTTGCCGCGGTCGTCGAAGCCGAGCAGTTTCACCCAGACCATGTCGCCTTCCTTGACCACCTCGCCAACGGAAGCCGGCCGGCCCTGACTAAGCTGCGAAATGTGCACGAGCCCGTCCTTGGGCCCGAAGAAATTCACGAAGGCGCCGAACTCCATCACCTTCACTACTTTGCCGTGATAGATCTCGCCGACCTCGGGCTCGGCGGTGATGCCCCTGATGCGGCCGATGGCGGCGCGGATCGATTCGGCGTTGGCCGAGGCGATCTTCACCGTGCCGTCGTCGGAGATGTCGATCTTGGCGCCGGATTCGGCGACGATCTCGCGGATCACCGAGCCGCCTGAGCCGATCACCTCGCGGATCTTGTCGACCGGGATGTGGATCGTCTCGATGCGCGGCGCATATTCGCCGAGCTCGGGCCGCGCCTCGTTCAGCGCCTTGTTCATCTCGTTCAGGATATGCATGCGGCCATCGCGCGCCTGGTCGAGCGCCACCTTCATGATCTCCTCGGTGATGCCGGTGATCTTGATGTCCATCTGCAGCGAGGTCACGCCCTCGGAGGTGCCGGCAACCTTGAAGTCCATGTCGCCGAGATGATCCTCATCGCCGAGAATGTCGGAGAGGACGGCGAAGTCGGCCTCCTCCTTGATCAACCCCATGGCGATACCGGCCACCGGCCGGCGCAAGGGAATGCCCGCATCCATCATGGCGAGCGAGGATCCGCACACCGTGGCCATGGAAGAGGAGCCGTTCGACTCGGTGATCTCGGAGACCACGCGGATGGTGTAGGGGAAGGTCTCCCGATCCGGCAGCACCGGGTGGATCGCCCGCCAGGCGAGCTTGCCGTGGCCGATTTCGCGGCGTCCGGGCGAGCCCATGCGGCCGACCTCGCCCACCGAATAAGGCGGGAAGTTGTAGTGCAGCAGGAAGGTCTCCTTATAGGTGCCCTCCAGCGCGTCGATATATTGCTCGTCCTCGCCGGTGCCGAGCGTCGCCACCACCAGAGCCTGCGTCTCGCCGCGGGTGAAGAGCGCGCTGCCATGGGTGCGGGGCAGAATTCCCACCTCGCAGACGATGGGCCTGACGGTGCTGAGGTCGCGGCCGTCGATGCGGTGCTTGGTGGAGAGGATGCTCGAGCGAACGACGTCCTTCTCGAGCTCCTTGAAGGCGCTGGCCGCCTTGGCGCCAGCGGCGACATCGGCGCCTTCCGGCGCTAGCACGCCGACCACCTTCTCCTTGATCTCGGCCACGCGGTCGCGGCGCTCGTGCTTGGCGGCGATCTTGTAGGCCTCGCGCAACTCGCCTTCCGCGACCTCCTTGGCCTTGGCGGCAAGCTCATCGGCACTCGTGTCGAGCTTCAATTCCCACGGCTCCTTGGCCGAGCGCTCGGCGAGCTTGACGATGGCGTCGAGCACCGGCTGGAAGTGCTTCTGGCCGTACATCACTGCCCCGAGCATGACATCCTCGGGCAGTTCCTTGGCTTCCGACTCGACCATGAGTACGGCACTGGCGGTGCCGGCGACCACGAGATCGAGCGTGCTCTCGCGCATCTCGTCGATCATCGGATTGAGGACGTATTTGCCGGCGATGTAGCCGACCCGGGCGGCGCCGATCGGACCCAAGAAGGGAATGCCGGACAGCGTCAGCGCGGCGGACGACGCGATCAGCGCCACGATGTCGGGATCGTTCTCCATGTCATGGGACAGAACGGTGGCGATGACCTGGGTCTCGTTCCTGAAGCCGCCGGCAAATAGCGGCCTGATCGGGCGGTCGATGAGGCGCGAGGTCAGCGTCTCCTTCTCGGTGGGACGTCCCTCGCGCTTGAAATAGCCTCCGGGGATCTTGCCGGCGGCGAAGGTCTTTTCCTGGTAGTTCACGGTGAGCGGGAAAAAGTCGATGCCGGGCTTGGCCTCTTTGGCTGCCGTGGCGGTGGCGAGCACCGATGTGCCGCCATATTGGGCGAGAACGGCGCCGTCCGCTTGGCGGGCGATGCGGCCGGTCTCTAATCTGAGCGGTCGGCCCGCCCATTCGATTTCTACGGTGTGCTTATGCAGCATGATGATGTCTCATGGAACAGGGATAGGTTGCGCCCGAGCGGGCCCCCTGTAGGCGAGGGCTCGGGTCGATATGTCGTGGAGGTCCACCGGCACGGCGGTAAGCGTCTCGCATTACCGGCGAATGCCCAGGCGGTTGATGAGCTTCTGATACCGGTCCTCGTCCGCGGCCTTGACGTAGTCGAGCAACCGGCGCCGCTGGCTAACCATTTTCAACAGCCCGCGCCGTGAATGGTTATCCTTGTTATGCGTCTTGAAGTGGTCGGTAAGATTGGTGATCCGTTCGGTGAGGATCGCCACTTGCACTTCCGGGGACCCGGTGTCTCCGGGCTTGGTAGCATAGTCCTTGATAAGCTCTTGCTTGCGCAAAGCGCTGACCGACATCGGATGAACTCCTGTGAATTGACGATGGCCTTAGCCCGGAAGATTGAAAACCCGGGTGGGGCGCAGTTCGCCTTGGCTGACCTCACCAACCGCCACGAGCGAACCTCGTGACGTGGCATAGACTGGCCCTTTGAGAATTGGAGCATCCCGGCCTCTTAACAGCACGGGTTGGCCTCTCTTGAGCCTGGCCGCGTCCTGCCCGCTGACGGCGAGCGCCGGGATGTCGTCCAGCGCCGTCTGCACGGGCTTAAGAACGCCCAAAAGGGCGTCGCGGCCGGCGGCACTATGTCCTAACTCCTCAAGCTTTGCCAGGGAAATTGCGGCCTCTTCGGCGAAAGGCCCGACCCTCGTCCGGCGCAATTCCGTGACATGGGCGAGACTGCCGAGGGCCACCCCGAGGTCGCGGGCCAAGGCCCGCACATAGGTGCCCTTGCCGCAAGCCGCCTCGATCACGCAGCGATCGGGGTCAGGCATGCCGATGAGCTCAAGGCTTTCGATCAGCGCCCGCCGCGGGGCGAGCTCGAAGTCCTGGTCGTCCCGGGCAAGGTCGTAGGCTCTGGAGCCCCCCACCTTGAGCGCCGAATAGCGCGGCGGCACTTGACTGATCTCGCCGACGAAGCGCGGCAGCGCCGCCTCGATGTCCGCCCGCGTCGGCCTGACATCGCTCCTCGCCACGATCGCGCCTTCAGCGTCATCGGTATCGGTGGCGGCGCCGAAGCGCACCGTGAAGCAG
Organism: Methyloceanibacter sp.; assembly: GCF_050728395.1. Lineage (GTDB taxonomy): Bacteria > Pseudomonadota > Alphaproteobacteria > Rhizobiales > Methyloligellaceae > Methyloceanibacter. The sequence continues at coordinate 1,369 of NZ_JBOHJB010000024.1, read as the reverse complement.
TATTGCTTGTTGCCTTCCACCGCGAAGGGCACGGTCTTGGTCGCTTCGCCGAAGGCGACCGGCAGCACGCCGGTGGCGAGCGGGTCGAGCGTGCCGGCGTGCCCTGCCTTCTGCGCGCCGTAGAGATGCCGCAGCCGCGTGACGGCTTGCGTCGAGGTCATGCCTTTAGGCTTGTCGAAGATGAGCCAGCCGTGAACTGGGAGACCTTTGCGCCGCCGCGCCATGAGGCTTTTAGCCCGTCAGCCGTCGAGGTCGCGCGCGACCTTGGGCGAGGCGAGCAGCTCATCGATGCGTTTCGAGCTGGCAAAGGAGCTGTCGATCTTGAATCTGACCTCGGGCATGAATTTGAGGTTTACCCGCCTGGCAAGCTCGCCCCGTAAAAAGCGCTTGTGCTTGTCGAGATGCTCGACCGCATCCTCGGCGCCTTCGCCGCCGAGGGGCAGCACGAAGACGGTGGCAAGCTTCAGATCCGGCGTCATGCGCACCTCCGACACGGTGAGCGAATATTGATTGAGCGCCTCGTCGACGATCTCGCCGCGGGCGAAGATCTCGGCGAGCGCATGGCGGATCAGCTCGCCGACTTTCAATTGGCGCTGGCTCGGGGCCCGACCCTCCGGATGCGACTTGCCTCTATGCCGATCGACCATCGAAAATTCCAACCAACCGTCATGCCCGGACTTGATCCGGGCATCCATGCCGTTACGTCTCGGTGAGTTCAAGCTCCAGTGGAATGGATTGCCGGGTCAAGCCCGGCAATGACGAACCTGCCTAAGCGGATCGGTTACAGCGTGCGGCGGACGTGCTCGACCTCGAAGCACTCGATGACGTCGCCCTGGCGCATGTCCTGGTAGCCTTCGAACGCCATGCCGCATTCTTGGCCCGCCACAACCTCGCGCACCTCGTCCTTGAAGCGCTTGAGCGTCGACAGCTTGCCCTCGTGCACCACGACATTGTCGCGAATGAGCCGCACTTGAGCGCCGCGCTCGACCTTGCCTTCGGTGACCCGGCAGCCAGCGACCTTGCCAACCTTGGAGATGGTGAACACTTCGAGGATCTCGGCATTGCCGAGGAAGGTCTCGCGCCGCGTGGGCGCGAGCAGGCCGGACATGGCTTGCTTCACCTCGTCGACGAGATCGTAGATCACGGCGTAATAGCGGATCTCGACGCCGTCGCGCTCGGCCGCCTCGCGGGCCTGCGAGTTGGCGCGCACGTTGAAGCCGAGAATCACCGCGCCCGAGGTCGAGGCGAGACCCACGTCGGATTCGGTGATGCCGCCGACGCCGGCGTGAATGATGCGGGCGCGCACCTCGTCGGTGCCGAGCTTGTCGAGGGCCGCGACGATGGCTTCCACCGATCCCTGCACGTCGCC
>NZ_JBOHJB010000023.1:0-37949 GCF_050728395.1 Methyloceanibacter sp. | reverse complement strand
ATGTCGTGTCTCGCCAGCACGCTCGTCGCCCAGCGCAGTCTCTATGTGCATGTAGAGGCCGTGGCCGATGCGCTCGATGCACACGGGCTCAAAGCTGGACGCGAAGCGGTGGCAAAGATCGTCGGCCGCGATCCCGACACGCTTGACGAGGCCGGCGTCGCGCGCTCAGCCATCGAGAGCCTCGCCGAGAATTTCTCCGATGGCGTCGTGGCGCCAAGTGTCTGGGGCGTGCTTCTCGGCCTGCCCGGCATGGTGGCCTACAAGGCGATCAACACCGCCGACAGCATGATTGGCCATCGCACGCCGCGCCACGAGGCGTTCGGCCAGGCATCCGCGACGGTCGACGATGTGGTCAATCTTCCGGCCTCGCGGCTCGCCGCGCTGTGGATTGCTCTCGCCGCCTGGTTTCATGACGATGCCGATGTCGGCCGCGCGCTTGCGACGATGCGGCGTGACGCACACTTGCATCGCTCGCCCAATGCCGGATGGCCGGAGGCCGCCATGGCTGGCGCGCTTGGTCTGAAGCTCTCCGGCCCGCGCTCCTATCATGGCGCGCCCACCGAGGATGGCTGGATCGGCGATGGAAAAGAAGAGGCGGCCTCCGCCGACATCCGCCGTGCGCTTGGCCTGTACTGGACCGCCTGCACCCTCCAGATCGCAGCGCTCGGCGTGCTCGCCTTCCTCATCGCGCTAATCTGAGCAGGCGATCGACGTCGACATGCGCCTCGAGATGCTCGGCAAGCGCATCGAGCGTTCTTTCGATCTCCGCATCGTGGTTACGATGCGAAGGCGTTCCCCCGAGCCGCGCGATCCAGGCGGCGCGCTGCCGATCGTCGGCGAAGAGCCCATGCACGTAGGTCCCGGCAATGCGACCGTCGGCCGAGATCGCGCCGTCGCTGCTTCCGTCTTCAAGCCGGGCGAAAGGCGGCGAGAGCACGCGCGTATTCCCGACATGCATTTCGTAGCCGTGGAGGGGCACCAGATCCGTAAGCGTCTCGCCCGCAACTTTGGTGAGCGTCTTCTCGCCTTGGATGACGGTCTCGACCGCCAGGAATCCGAGTCCGGCAGTGGTGCTTGCGGGGCCTTCGACACCGTCGGGGTCGGCGATGCTCCGCCCCAGCATCTGATAGCCGCCGCAAATGCCAAGTACGTACCCGCCGCGCCGCGCATGGCCGGCGATGTCGATGTCCCAGCCCTCTTCGCGGAGTGCCTTGAAGTCGGCGATGGTCGATTTTGATCCCGGCAGAACGATGAGATCGCAGACGGGTAACGGCGTGCCGCGCTCGACCATGACGACCTCGACGTCTGGCTCCGCGACGAAGGGATCGAGATCGTCGAAATTGGCGATATGCGGCAGGAGCGGCACCGCCACTCTGACCTTGCCATTGCCGCGCGAGTGCCGCCGCTCGACGAGGTCGTAGGCGTCCTCAGCCGGCAGAAGCCGCGCGCCGTCGAAGAACGGGACAAGTCCCAGCGCCGGCCAGAAGGTGCGCCGTTCGATCTCCGCCATGCCGTCGGCGAACAGCGAGGTGTCGCCGCGCATACGGTTGACGATGAAGCCCGCGACCAGTCTCGCATCGTCGGGGTCGAGCACGTCCTTGGTGCCGACCAGGCTCGCGATCACACCGCCGCGGTCGATGTCGCCGATCACCACCACCGGAACGCCGGCGGCGCGGGCAAAGCCCATATTGGCGATGTCGTTCTTCCGCAGATTGATCTCTGATGCGCTGCCGGCGCCCTCGACCACAACGATGTCTGCGTCGCGCTTCATTATGTCAAAACTTTCGAGCACATAAGGCAACAGCTTCGGCTTCAGCTCCTGCATCTCGCGCGCCGTCGCCTTGCCGAACATTTTGCCCTGCACGATCACCTGCGCGCCGATTTCGCTCTGCGGCTTCAGCAGCACCGGGTTCATATGCACGGAGGGCTCAACACAAGCCGCCCGCGCTTGCAGCGCCTGCGCCCGGCCGATCTCGCCGCCATCGCCGGTAACGGCGGCGTTGTTCGACATGTTCTGCGGCTTGAACGGCCTGACGATGAGCCCGCGCCTCGCCAGCGCGCGGGCAAGACCTGCGACGAGCAGCGACTTGCCGACGCTCGACCCCGTGCCTTGCAGCATGAGGGCGCGGGCGGCCATCAGTATTCGATGCCGGCTTGCGCCTTCACGCCGGCGGCGAAGGGATGCTTCACCAGCGTCATCTCGGTGACGAGGTCGGCGGCCTCGATCATCTCGCGCTTGGCGTTCCGCCCGGTGACCACGACATGCAGATCCGGCCGCCGTGCCTTCAGCGTCTCCACCACCTCGGCGAGCGGCAGATAGTCGTAGCGGAGCGCGATGTTGATCTCATCGAGCACGATGAGCTTGAGATCGGGATCCTGCATCAGCGCCTTCGCCGTCTCCCAGGCCTTTGCCGCAGCCGCCATGTCGCGCGTTTTGTCCTGCGTCTCCCAGGTGAAACCTTCGCCGAGCGTATGCCAGCGCACCATGTCGCCGAAGCTTTCGAGCACGCTCCGCTCGCCGGTGTTCCACGCGCCTTTGATGAACTGCACCACGGCGCATTTCCCGCCATTGCCGACCATGCGCAGCACGAGGCCGAAGGCCGCCGTCGATTTGCCTTTGCCAGTGCCGGTATGGACGATGAGCAGTCCTTTCTTGGCGATGGTCTTAGCGGCGACCTCGGCGTCCTGCGCCGCCTTGCGGTTCGCCATCTTGGCGCGATGACGCTCCCGCTCGCCCTGTTTCGACTCGTCGCTCATGGCAAAGCCTTCAGCGGCATCGCGAGCCCCGCGACCATGAACAGGACATCATGGGCGCTCACCGCGAGGTGTTGATTGACGAGCCCGGCTTGGTCGCGAAAGGCGCGGCCAAGCGGCGTCTCGGGCACGAGGCCGCCGCCGACTTCGCACGAGACCACAAAGGTCGGAGCCTTTCGCTCATCGAGGCTCCTGACGAACCTTGCTACGGCGGAGTCGACGTCGTGGGCACCGAGCATCAAATTGGAAAGCCAAAAAGTGATGCAGTCGATGACGAGCGGCGCTTGCGCCGGTGCTTCTGCCACGGCGCGCGCAAGCTCGATCGGCTCCTCGATCGTCGACCAGCCGTTGCCTCGATCGGCTTTGTGCTTGGCGATGCGCTCGGCCATCTCGTCGTCCAATGCTTGCGCCGTGGCGATGTACACCCAAGGCGGCGGCGTCGCCATGGCGAGGATCTGCGCGTGGCGGCTTTTGCCCGAGCGAGCGCCGCCGAGCACGAGCGTGAAACGCGCGCGCCCAGCGGTGTGTGGCTCCTCCATGGTCAGGCAGTGCCGACCAACCGCCGCCGGAAATAGCCGGTAAGTCCGCCGAGCAGCACAAAGAACGCCAGCGTGGTCAACACCACGGCGACCACGAAGCTGTGATGCAGAGTCTCGGGGATCGGCGAGTCGTTGCTTAGCGGCTGCGGCGCGCCGATGAAGTGCGGTGCCACAAGCAGCGCCACGCCGGCAATTGCGGCAAGCGCCGATTGCCCATAGACCAAGAGCGCGATGCCCCCGGCGGTGGAGAACGCGGTGGCAACCCACCAGACCTGACGGGCTCCAAGCTCTGCCGCCGGCATGGCCGGAAGCTCTGGCGGAAGCCCAAGTCCGGGCGCGAGCGTGAACACGGCGAAGGCCGCAAGGCCCCAGAACACGCCTTGTCGCCAGTTGAGAATGCCGCCGGCAAGCTCGCTCGCGGCGATGAGCAGAAGCGCGAAGCCGATCCCGGTGATGATATTGGCGGCAACCGAGAACGCGGTGCGCTCGAAGCCGTCTTGCGGTGCCCAACCTCCATGCTCATGCTCAGTCGCCGCGGCAGCTTCGGACTCATGCACATGCGCCGGCGGCGCCTTTGCCTCTCCGGCCTGCTCGAAGACTTCAGCCTTGAGGATGAGCGGCACCGTCGTCACTTGTTGCGCGACGGTCATGCCGATGCCTGCGATCGCACCGACAATCGCCGCGAGCAGGACGATGTTGCGGAAATAATCCATTACGCCCTCCCTTAGTGGCAGGGGAAGCCCATGGAATGGCGGTAGTCGTGCGCGGCATTGTGCACGGCCTCGATGTGGGAGAAGCCCACGCCGCCGATGATGAAAATGCCGAGCAGCGCCGCCATGACAAGGGGAAGGGCGCGAGCGGCTGTTAGTTCCACGGCGCTGTTAGTAGCGCCCGGTTGCCTGGTCGATAAGGTCGTCATGATGTCTCCCTCTGCCCTCCACCCGAGGGCGGTTCAAGGTTGCCCGTCGCCGGCCGGTCTACTGGCTTGCGGGTCAAGGCCGTCCCTTCTGCCTTCCCGGAGCAAGCTCCAGTGGCATCGATCGAAGGGGCAGCTCTCCGCCTACAGTTGCGGGGGCAGCCGCGGCTTTACGACTTTCGTCTTTCACCGCGTTCCCGTCTTGCGTCCCGCTGAATTGCGGGAACCGACGACGGCGAACTATAGAGACTGGTCTCGCACCGCCGCAAGCCCGTTTCCTGGCCAGGCGCGTCTCCGTTGACAACGCTCCCTGCCAGGCCCTTTAGTGAGGGCGAAAATGACGGTCTCCTCGAAGCTGAGGAGTGAAAAGGGAATGCGGTGACGGGTTTTCGCCCGAATTCCGCAGCTGCCCCCGCAACTGTAGGCGGAAAGCTTGCCGTAATTGGCCACTGGGGTGAGCCCTGGGAAGGCGGCGGCAAGCGAAGGATCCGCGAGCCAGGAGACCTGCCGTCGCTTGCTTGACCCGAGACGCCGGGCGGGGTGCCCTGGCGGCTTGGCGGCCGGTTGACCGGCCAGGCGCGAGGCATCGCCCGTGCCGCTTCTAACGGCGCTTGCACCCGAGGATGCGTTCTGAGGTGTCTGACGGGGTCGCTGTGCCGCACAACAATCGCCCGCATCTTTACGTCTGCGTCTCCTGCCGCTGCCGCGGCGCCGAGCCTGCGCCAGAGGGCGAGCCGGCTGACGGGCGCCGTCTCTACGAGACGGTGAAGGCGCTTGCCGATCGTCTGGGCGAAGACGCGCCGGCCCAAATCCTTCCCACGCTGTGCTTTGCCAATTGCGAGCGCGGCTGCTCGGTCGGGATCGCGGCAACAGGCAAGTGGTCCTACGTGATGGGCGAGCTCACCCCTGAGCACGCCGCCGATCTCCTGATCTACGCCACCGCCTACGCCAAGGCGAAGACCGGCGTGGTGCTTCCCTCAGGGCGTCCGGCCTCTCTGCAAACGAGCGTGATCGCCCGCTTCCCCGCACCCTTCGAGCCAGCCAAGGACGCCGCCGAATGACCGACGCTGCCCGCATCCCCGCGACCATTATCACCGGCTTTCTCGGCGCCGGCAAAACCACGCTCGTCCGTCATCTGCTCGAGACCGCGCGCGGCAAGCGGCTCGCCATCATCGTCAACGAGTTCGGCAGCGTCGGCGTCGACGGCGAGGTGCTGAGGAGCTGCGGCATCGAAAGCTGCCCCGAGGAGAACATCGTCGAGCTCTCTAACGGGTGCCTGTGCTGCACCGTCGCCGACGAATTCATCCCAACCATGCAGGCGCTGATCGACCGCGCCGCGCCGCCCGAGCACATCCTCATCGAGACCTCGGGCCTCGCTCTGCCGAAGCCTCTGGTCAAGGCCTTCGGCTGGCCCTCCATCCGCTCGCGCCTCACCGTCGACGGCGTCATCGCCGTGGTCGACGCGCCTGCCGTCGCCGAAGGCCGCTTCGCCGACGATCCCGAGGCCGTTGCCCGCCAGCGCGCCGAGGATCCTTCCGTCGATCACGACAATCCTCTCGCCGAGGTCTACGAGGACCAGCTCATGGCCGCCGACCTGATCGTGCTGAACAAGACCGACCTCATCGGCACTGAAGCCGGAGAGCGGTTGAAGCGTGAGGTCTTGGCCATCGTGCCGCGCGCGGTGAAGGTGGTTGCCGCGCAAGAGGGCAGGGTGGATGCCGATGTGCTGCTCGGGCTCGGCGCCGCTGCCGAGGACGATCTCGCCCAGCGCCCCTCCCATCACGACGCGCTCGACGGCGCGCATGAGCATGACGATTTCGAGAGCTTCGTCGTCGTGGTGCCCGAGATCGGCGATCCCGACGATCTCTTGGCGCGGTTGAAATCCGTGGCCGAGGCGCATGACGTGCTCCGCATCAAGGGCTTCGTGCCGGTAGCCGGCAAGCGTTTGCGCCTTGCGGTGCAGGGGGTCGGCGCGCGCTTCCGCTCGAGCTTCGACCGGCCTTGGCCGGACGGCGCCGCGCGGCAGGGCCATATCGTGGTGATCGGCGAGCGCGGGCTCGACCGCGCCGCCATCGAAGATCGAATTCTGGGCTAGGCCAATGCATCTCCTGGTGCGCGAGACGAGAGGACTTGACGAGGCGGAAGCCGCCGTCGATCTCGGCCAATCGCGCGCCGACCTCGTGTTCCTTTCCTACTCAGACAGCGACCTCGGGGCTGTTGCCGCGGCTTGGACGGCGCAAGGCGAAGCGGCCCCGTCTCTGCGCCTTGCCAATCTCGCGCGCCTCCGTCATCCGATGTCGGTCGATCTTTATGTCGAGCAGGTGATCGCTGGCGCGGCTTGCGTCGTGATCCGCCTGCTCGGCGGCCTCGACTATTGGCGCTATGGCGCCGAGGAGATCGCTCACGCCGCGCGGGCACGCGGCATTCCGCTCGCGCTGCTCCCCGGCGATGGTCGCGCCGATGCGCACCTCGCCAAGCTTTCTACCGTCGATGGCGCGATGCTTATGCGGCTTGATGCCTTCTTCGCCGCCGGCGGGCCCGAGAACATGCGCCGCGCGCTCGATCTCATGGCGCATCTTGCCGGGCTCGCTCCGGACCACGGTCTTGCCGCCGAGCCTCTCCCCATGCATGGCGTACATTTTCTCGATGTGCCGGACGTCGCGGGGCGGCCGCTCGCGGTGATCGTGTTCTATCGCGCCTATCTGCTCGCCGCCGACCTCGTGCCGATCGAGGCTTTGGCGCGGGCGCTCGATCAAGAAGGTCTTAATGTTCGATCGCTTTACGTCGGCAGCCTCAAGGATCGCGACACCGGCAACTTCGTTGAGTCGACGTTGCGCGCGTGGGGGCCGCGCGTGGTGCTCAACGCCACGGCGTTCTCGGCCCGCCTCGACGATGCGCCGTCGCCCTTGGAAGCGCCCGGCGCGCCGATCCTGCAGCTGGTGTTCGCCGGGTCGAGCCGCGAGGCCTGGCAGGACTCGCCCCGCGGCCTGTCCCAATCCGACCACGCCATGCAGGTGGTGCTTCCCGAGCTCGACGGCCGGCTGCTCACCACAGCGATTTCCTTCAAGGCCGAGGAGAGCGAGGTCGCAGGTCTCGAATTTGCCCGGGTCGCGCATCAGCCGGCACAAGACGGCATCGCCGCCGCTTCGCGCGTCGCATCGCTGTGGGCGCGGCTCGCCACCACGCCGCGCTCGATGCGCAAGCTCGCGCTCGTCCTCTCCGACTATCCAGGCGCCGCGGGACAGGCCGCCCACGCCGTTGGCCTCGACGCCATCGCCAGCACCGCCGAGATCTTGCAGCTCCTCAACAGCGAAGGCTTCGATGTCGGCGATGCGCTCCCGGAGGAAAGACAACTCGTCGCCGCGCTTTGCGACTCTGAACCAAAACCATTTCTCTCGCTTGCCGATTACAAGCGCCGGTTCGCGAAACTTGATCCGCAAGCCCGCGCCAAGATCGCCGCCGCGTGGGGCGCGCCTGACGACGATCCCTCTGTCAACGACGGCCACTTCACCATGCGCTTCGCGCGCCACGGAAAGCTGATCGCCGCCATCCAGCCTGACCGCGGCAACGCGCTCGACCGCAAGTCGAGCTACCACGATCCAGACCTGCCCCCGCGCCACGCCTACGCCGCCTTCTATCTCTGGCTGCGCGAGGCGATGCGCATCCACGCCATGATCCATCTCGGCACGCACGGCACGCTCGAATGGCTGCCTGGCAAGGCCATGGCGCTGTCCTCGTCCTGCCTGCCTGCCGCGCTGCTCGGCGGCCTTCCCGTGATCTACCCCTTCATCGTCAACAATCCTGGCGAGGCTGCTGCCGCCAAGCGCAGGCTTGGCGCCGTGACCATCGGTCACCTGACGCCGCCGCTGAAATCTGCCGGCCACGGCAACGACACGCTGGAGCTCGAGCGCCTGATCGACGAATACGCCGCGGCCGATGGGCTCGACCGCCGCCGCACCGCGCTGCTCCGCGAAGAGATTCTCGATCGCGCCGCCGCCGCCGGACTGCTCGCCGAGAGCGGCGCCGACCGCGTTTCGAGCAAGCAGGACCAGCTCGCCTGCCTCGACACTTATCTCTGTGATGTCAAGGACTTGCAGATCAGGGATGGGCTTCACGTTTATGGCCGCGCGCCCGATGCGCAACGCCGCGAAGAGTTCCTTGCCTCGCTGGCGCAGTCCAACCCGCAGACCCCGAGTGAAGCTCTCGCCGACCGCTTCGACCAGGCCGCGTCAAGCGAGCGCGAGGCGTTGATCGCCGCGCTCGACGGCCAATTCGTGGCCCCGGGTCCTTCGGGCGCGCCGACTCGCGGCCGTGCCGATGTGCTGCCGACCGGGCGCAATCTTTACGCCATCGATCCGCGCGCCGTGCCGACCCGCTCGGCGCTCGTGCTCGCCGAGAAGGCGGCGCAAGAGCTGCTTCGCCGTCACCTCCAGGACCACGGCGACTGGCCGCGCGCCCTGGTCATGGATGTGTGGGGCAGCGCCACCATGCGCACCGGCGGCGAGGACTTGGCGCTGGCGCTTTTGCTCATGGGCGCGCGGCCAATCTGGGATCATGGCTCGGCCCGCGTCAGCGGCATCGAAATTTTGCCTCTTCCCGAGCTCGATCACCCGCGCGTCGACGTGACCTTGCGCATCTCAGGTCTGTTCCGCGACGCCTTCGAGGCGCAGATCGCATTGTTCGACGAGGCGGTGCGTGCCATCGCTTCGCGTGACGAGCCCGAGGATTGGAACCCGCTCGCCGCTTCCGCGCGTGGACTTGAGGGCGAGGCGTTGCGGCGCGCCACCGCGCGCATCTACGGCGCTGCGCTCGGAGATTACGGAGCCGGCGTCACCGAGCGCGTTGAGCGCGGCGCCTGGGATAAGCGCGCCGATCTCGGCCTCGATTATCTCGCCGCCTCGGCGACCGCTTACGGCAAGGGCCTCGATGGTATCGCCGACTGCGACGGCTTCGCCGCACGCGTCAAAGCCGCCGACACTTTCCTGCATCAGCAGGATCACGCCGAAATCGATCTTCTCGATAGCCTCGACTACGCAGCCTATGAAGGCGGGTTCGCCGCCGCCGCCGACCGCCTCGGCAGCACGCCCGCGCTTTATCACACCGACATCTCGCGGCCCGACGCGCCGAAAGTGCGAACGCTCGTCGAGGAGATCGCCCGCATCGTGCGCGGCCGCGCGGCAAACCCTGCCTGGATCGAAGGCATGATGCGCCACGGCTATCGCGGCGGCGCCGAAATCACCCGGAGCGTTGAAGGCTTGTTCGTCTTCGCCGCCACGCTGCCCGCGCGTCTCGACCGGCAATTCGATGTGCTGTTCGACGCGACCCTCGGCAATGAGATCGTCGACAATTTTCTGCGCCATGAAAATCCTGCGGCGCGCGAAGCCATGGCCGCGCGCTTCGACGAGGCCGTCCGCCGCGATCTATGGCGTCCGCGCCGCAACAGCGTGGCACGCCTGCGTGAGGCATCATGACCGCGGCGCCCGCGACAAAGGGCTGGTGCCCGACGCTACTCTCGCCGATGCAATCCGGCGACGGTTGGCTCGCGCGCGTCAAGCCGAGCGCCGGTGTGTTGAGTTCCGCCGTGGCGCGGCTGATCGCCGGCGCCGCGCGCCGCTACGGCAACGGTCATATTGATCTCACCTCGCGCGGTAATTTGCAGATCAGAGGCCTCACCCCTCGCTCGGCGGAAGACTTCGCCGAGACCATCATCGGCGCAGGCCTTGCCAGCGCTGACCCGTCGCTGGAAGCCGTCCGCAACGTCATGGCGAGCCCACTCGGGCCTGACGATCCTACCGCCCCCTTCGATTCTCATGCCGTGGCGCGCGACATTGAAGCCATGCTCGCCGGTGAGCCCGCGCTTTGGGCGCTTCCTCCAAAATTCTGCATCCTTGTCGATGGCGGCGGCGCACTGCCTCTCCGCGATCTCACCGCCGACATCATGGTGCGCGCGCACGAGGGTGCGCTTGCCGTCCATCTCGACGGCGGAATACGCGCCGCGCTTTGCGCTCCATCCTCGCTCGCAGGGACGGTGAAGGCTTTGGCGCTCGCCTTCCTCCGCCTGTCGGCGCAGCGCAGCGAGACGCCGCGCCGCATGCGCGCGCTGGTGATGGCGGTTGGCGAGGAGGCGATCTTCGCCGAGGCCGGTCTTGCCGCAGTCCACGCGGCTGCCCAATCGAAATCTCAGGCAGGAAACTCTATCGGATTGATATCATTACAACATCAGCCGCTAAGCGGTTTCGGCGTTGGGCTGCCTTTCGGCCGCGTCGAAGCTGATGCGCTGACACGCCTTGCCAATCTTGCCGAACGCTATGGCGACGGCAGCTTGCGCACCACACCCTGGCGCGCACCGCTGCTCACAGGCATCACCGCTGCCGACGCCGACAGACTTGCCGATGAGGTCTCCGCGCTCGGCCTCATCGCCGATCCGACCGACCCACGCCTCACCATCTTCGCCTGTGTCGGCGCGCCGTCCTGCGCAAGCGCGACCGTCGATGCGCGCGGCGATGCCGCCCGCCTTGCCGCCGCCATCGGGGTTACACGCGATCAGACGCTGCATGTCTCCGGCTGCGGCAAATCCTGCGCCCATCGCGGGTCCGCTTCGCTCACCCTGGTCGGCCGCGACGGGCGCTACGATCTCATCCGCAACGGCAGCGCAATCGGCCGACCAAGTCTCACCGGACTCTCGATCGATCAGATCGAGGCGCTGCTTCTGTCCGCCAAAGGACCGCGTCCATGAGCGCCGAGTACGATTACGCGCGCGACGGCGCCGAGATCTATCGGCGCTCCTTCGCCATCATCCGGAGCGAAGCCGACCTCTCGCGCTTTACCCCTGACGAAGCCCGCGTCGCCGTGCGCGTCATTCACGCCTGCGGCATGGTCGAGATCGCCCGTGACCTTGCCTTCTCCGCTGGTTTCGTCGAGGCCGCGCGCGGCGCGTTGCTGCAAGGCAGGCCAATCTTCTGCGACTCGAAGATGGTGGCGAACGGCATCACCCGCGCGCGCCTCCCCGCCGGCAACGAAATTGTCTGCACGCTCGACTCGCCGGGCATCGCCGACCGTGCCGCGCGTCTCGACACCACCCGCTCTGCCGCCGCGCTCGATCTTTGGCTCGACACTCTCGGCGGCTCGCTGGTCGCCATCGGCAATGCGCCGACGGCGTTGTTCCGTCTCCTGGAGCTGATCGACCAAGGTGCGCCGAAGCCTGCTGCGATCATCGGCATGCCCGTCGGCTTTGTCGGCGCGGCGGAGTCTAAGGAAGCGCTTGCCCGCCATGGGGCCACGCCATTCCTCATCGTCAAGGGCCGCAAGGGCGGCAGCGCCATGGCGGTCGCCGCCGTCAATGCGCTGGCGAGCGAGGCCGAGTGATGAGCGCGCGCGGCACCCTCTACGGCGTCGGCGTCGGTCCCGGTGACCCCGAGCTGATGTCGTTGAAGGCCGCGCGCATCCTCAAGAGCGCGCCGGTGATCGCCTATTTCGCCAGGAAGGGCAGCGTCGGCAATGCGCGCCGCGCCGTCGACGGCCAACTCAACCCAGACGCCGAGCTCGTCCGCCTCGATTATCCCTTCACCACGGAGCTGCCCGAGACCGATCCCTGCTATCGCGACGCGCTGGTCGCCTTCTACGATGCGAGCGCCGCGACCCTTGCCGCCAGGCTCGATGCCGGCCGGGACGTTGCCGTGATCTGCGCCGGCGATCCGTTCTTCTACGGCTCCTACGCGCATCTGCATGAGCGGCTCGCCGAGACCCATCGTTGCGAGGTCATCCCCGGCATCACCGCCATGAGCGGGTGCTGGACGCGCGCTGCGATGCCCATGACCTGCGGCGACGAGATGCTGGTCGTGCTCTCCGGCACCATGGACGCCGACGCTCTCGCCGAGCGGCTCGCGACAAGCGAGGCCGCGGTGATCATGAAGGTCGGGCGCAACCTCGCCAAGATCAGGCAGGCGCTCATGCGCTCGGACAAGCTCGATCGCGCCGTCTATGTCGAGCGCGGCACCATGCCCGAGGAGCGCATCGTCCGCCTCGCCGACAAGGCCGACGATGACGCGGCCTATTTCGCCGTCGTGCTGGTGCCCGGCGTGAGAAAGCCGCTATGACCGGGCGCCTCGCCATTGTCGGCCTCGGGCCCGGCGCGGCTGAACTGATCACGCCGCTTGCGTCGGAGACGCTTGCCGCGGCAACCGACCTCGTCGGCTATGCACCCTATCTCGCCCGCGTGCCAGAACGCGCCGGCCAGCTTCGGCATCCTTCCGACAATCGCGAGGAGCTGGGCCGCGCGCGCCAGGCGCTGGAGCTTGCCGCCGCGGGGAAGTCGGTCGCCGTCGTGTCCTCAGGCGATCCCGGCGTGTTCGCCATGGCAAGCGCGGTGTTCGAGGCGATCGAGACCGGCAAGCCTGCCTGGAAGGACATCGAGGTCGCCGTCGTCCCCGGTGTCTCAGCCATGCTCGCCGCCGCCGCCCGCATCGGCGCGCCGCTCGGGCACGATTTCTGCGTGATCTCGCTGTCGGACAATCTGAAGCCGTGGGATCTGGTGCTGAAGCGGCTCGAAGCAGCTGCCTCGGGCGACTTTATTATTGTGCTCTACAATCCCGCCTCGAAAGCGCGGCCCTGGCAGCTCGGCGATGCGCTTCGCCTCATCGCCCGCCACCGGACCCCTTCGACGCCGGTGGTCTTCGCCTCTGCCGTGAGCCGACCGGACGAGCGCATTGACATCACGACGCTTGCCGGCGCCGACCCCGCCAACGCCGACATGCGCACGCTCATTATTATCGGGTCGAGCGCGACGAGGCTCGTTGCCGTGGGCAAAGGGAGGCGTTTCGTCTACACGCCGCGTCGCGCGGAGCTTGTCGAGACATGATGCCGTTCGAGCCAGAGAAGTGCATCGGCGACGGTCGTGACCGAAGGCGCCTCGGGCAGGTCGGGGCGCTTCACCATGATCACGGGAAGCGACAGCGCCCGCGCCGCGTCGAGCTTGGCGGAAGCGCCAGCGCCGCCGGAATTCTTGGTGACGATCACTTCGATCCTGTGCGTCTCGAGCAGCGCGCGCTCGTCGGCGATGTTGAACGGTCCGCGCGCGGTGATCAGCTCCGCCCGCGGCGGCAGCTCCTCAGCCGCAGGCGCCTCGACGCTGCGCACAATATAGAGATGCTGCGGCGCCTCTCTGAAGGGTGCGAGCTCCATGCGTCCGGTGGTGAGAAACACGCGGGCCGGGTCTTGCCCAATCGCGGCTGCAGCGGCTTCGAGGCTCTCCACCATGATCCAGCGGTCGCCCTCGCGTGGCACCCAAGCTGGCCGGCGAATGGCGAGGAACTTCGTTCCTGCGATTTTTCCGGCCTCCGCCGCATTCGCTTTCATTTGCACGGCGAAGGGATGCGTCGCGTCGATGAGAAGGTCGAAGCGCTCCTCGGCCAGGACACGTGCGAGGCCCTCGGCCCCGCCGAACCCGCCTGTGAGCAGCTTGCCAGGAAGGGCCACGGGCTCCGAAGTTCTCCCGGCAAGCGACAAGGTGACGTCGTAGCGCGCATCGCCTGCAAGCGCGCGTACGAGGTCGGCGGCCTCGCCGCTGCCGCCGAGAATGAGAAGCTTCAGCACCTTCATGCCGCTGACGAGGTCGCATTGTGAGTGGGCACGGTCAACAGGCGCGATGGCTTGCCATCGTCGGGATCGGCGAAGATGGCGCCGAAGGACTTACGCCTTCGGCCCGCGCCCTCATCAGCAACGCCAAGCTCGTGATCGGTGGCAAGCGCCATTTGGCGCTCGCCGACGGCCTGCCGCAGGCAGAGTCTATGGCCTGGCCGAGCCCCATCGCCGAGTCTATCCCCGAAATCCTCGCTTATCGCGGCGAGCCTGTCGCCGTGCTTGCCTCAGGCGATCCCTATTGCTTCGGCGTCGGCGCCATGCTGTCGGCCCATGTCCCGCCGGAGGAAACCATCTGCGTGCCGGCGCCGTCGTCGCTGTCGCTTGCTTGCGCGCGGCTCGGCTGGGCGCTTGACGACACCACCTCAGTGTCGCTGTGCGGCAGGCCCATCGAAACTCTGGCGCCGTCGCTCCAGCCGAACCGCCGCGTGCTCGCGCTCTCGGCCGACGCAACGACTCCCGCAGCGGTCGCCCGCTACCTCACGCAACGCGGTTTCGAGACATCGACGATGCATGTGCTGGAAGCGCTTGGCGGTCCGCGCCAGCGCATGCGCACGATCGCCGCCGGCCGTTTCGGCTTCAACGATGTCGAGGCGCTGAACCTGATCGCCATCGAGGTGGAAGCGAGCCCAGGCGCCAAGATCGTCCCGCTCGCCTCTGGCCTGCCCGACGACATGTTCGAGCATGACGGTCAGATCACCAAGCGCGAGATCAGGGCGGTGACGCTCTCCTCGCTTGGCCCCTGCGCCGGCGAGCTGCTGTGGGACATCGGCAGCGGCTCTGGCTCCGTCGCCATCGAGTGGCTGCTGCGGCATCCCTCAACCCAAGCCGTCGGCATCGAGCGCGATCCTCTGCGCGCCGCCCGCGCCGCTCGCAACGCGGCCGAGCTCGGCGTGCCGCGGCTCGACATGGTGACCGGCGAGGCGCTCCCCGCGCTCGATAAACTGCCAACGCCCGATGCGATCTTCATCGGCGGGGGAGGGGAGCCTGGGCTGATCGCCAAGGCCTACGCCGCGCTGAAGCCTGGCGGCCGGATCGTCGCCAACGCCGTCACCATCGAGACCGAGACGGCGGTGCTTGCCGCGCAACAGAAGTTCGGCGGCACGCTGACGCGCCTCTCCGTCGAGCGCCTCGATGTGGTCGGCGGCAAGCAGGCCTTTCGCCCCGCCATGACCGTGACCCAATGGAGCGCGGTCAAACCACTCGTGGCGAAGCCACTCGCGGTGAAGCCATGACCGTGCACTTCATCGGCGCCGGTCCAGGCGCGCCCGATTTGCTGACGCTGCGCGGGGCGGACCTCATCGCCAGCTGCCCGGTTTGCCTCTACGCCGGGTCACTCGTGAACGTAGACATTCTCGCGCTTTGTCCCTCCGGCGCGCGCATCGTCGACACGGCGCCAATGAGCCTCGACGAGATCGTCGCCGAGTTCGAGGCGGCACACAAAGCAGGCCACGACGTGGCGCGGCTCCATTCCGGCGACCTTTCGGTGTGGAGCGCGGTCGGCGAGCAGCTTCGCCGCCTCGATGCGCTGCACATTCCCTATACATTGACCCCCGGCGTTCCGGCCTTCGCCGCGGCGGCTGCGGCGCTGAAACGCGAGCTGACGCTGCCCGAAGTGTCGCAATCCCTCGTGCTCACGCGCACCTCCGGGCGGGCCTCCGCCATGCCGCCGCGCGAGACGCTTCCCGCCTTCGCCGCGACCGGCGCCACACTCGTGCTGCATCTCTCCATCCAGGCGCTTCCCCGCGTGGTCGAGGAATTGACGCCGTTCTATGGCCCCGACTGTCCTGCCGCGGTCGTGGTGCGTGCGAGCTGGCCCGACGAGCGCATCGTCGAGGCGACGCTCGGCACGCTGCTTGGCGAAGTCGCCAACGATCCGCCCGAGCGCACCGCCTTGATCCTGGTCGGCCCCGTGCTTGCGGCGGAAAACTTTCGTGAGAGCGCGCTCTATGACGCCAACTACCGGCGCCGCTACCGCTTGGGAGGCGCCGCATGAACAGCCTTCGGCTGACTCCTCCCAGCGAGCTTCCCCTCGCGATCGAAGATCACGATGTCGAGTTCTGTCGGAGATCCGGCCAGCACCTCAGCGGCAACATCCCAGGCGCGCGCTGCGACTTCATCGCCGAGCTGAATGCCTTCGGTCGCGGCAAGAGCGAATGCTTCCGGCGTGGTGTTGGCGCTCACGATGCGGCGCGCCAGCGCTTCAGACCCGCCGCACTCCCGCGCCACCTCAGCCAGCGCGCCAAGCTCGACGCGTCCGCGCGCCGAATGAAGATCGAGCATGCCTTGCGCGAGCTTGGTGATCTTGGCCACGCCGCCGGCGATGGTCACGCGCGCCACCGGATGCGTGCGCAGATATTTCAGCGTGCCGCCGACGAAGTCGCCCATGTCGAGCAGCGCCGTCTCAGGCAGATCGTAGAGCGCCTTGACCGCGTCCTCCGAGGTGCGCCCCGTGGCGCCGGCAACATGGGTAAGCCCGGTCGCACGCGCGACATCGATGCCATTATGGATCGAGGCGATCCACGCCGCACAGGAATAGGGCACGACCACGCCGGTGGTGCCGAGGATCGACAGCCCGCCGACAATGCCGAGCCGCGCATTCAGCGTCTTTGCCGCCATCTCCTCGCCATGCGGAATGGAGATCTCGATCTCGACATCGCCGCTGCGCCCATGCGCACGCGCCGCCTCGGCGATTGCTGCCCGCATCATCTTGCGCGGCACGGGATTGATCGCTGCTTCTCCCGGCGGGACCGGCAGCCCCGGCAGCGTCACGGTGCCGACGCCCGGCCCGGCCTTGAACTGAACGCCGCTCCCGGCAGCGCCCGCCCGCACCGTGGCGAGCACGAGCGCGCCGTGGGTCACGTCAGGGTCGTCGCCGGCATCCTTGATGACGCCTGCCGTCGCCGTCCCGTCGCCCTGGCGGTTGACGGCAAGCGCGAAAGCGGCGGTCCGGCCGCCGGGCAGCGTGATCTCCACCGGATCTGGAAATTCGCCGGTCAGAAGCGCAGTGAAGGCAGCCTTGGCCGCAGCCGTGGCGCAGGCGCCGGTGGTCCAGCCGCGGCGGAGCTTGGGTGCCTTGTCCAGGTCGTCCATCGGCAAGGCAATAGAGCTTTGCCGCTTGCCTGTCACCGCGAGGGATGCCCGGCATGAGCGACCGCTTGCGCAGAGCTTTTGCCGGGTTACCGCGCTTCGAGCCTGGTCATGTCTGGCTTGCCGGCGCAGGGCCCGGCGACCCGGGCCTGCTCACGCTGCATGCGCTTGCCGGCCTCGCCGAGGCCGATATCGTGGTGCACGACGCGCTGGTCGACGCACGCGTGCTGGCGCTCGCCCATCCCGGCGCCACTCTCGAATTTGCCGGCAAGCGCGGCGGCAAACCGTCGCCGTCGCAAGGCAACATCACCGACAGGCTCATCTCGCTCGCCCGTGCCAATCTTCGCGTGCTGCGCTTGAAGGGCGGCGATCCTTGCGTGTTCGGCCGTGGCGGCGAGGAGGCGCTGGCGCTCGCCGCCGCCGGCATTCCCTTCCGCATGATTCCCGGCGTTACCTCGGGGCTCGCGGCGCTGACTGTGGCCTCGATCCCCGCCACCTTGCGCGGGGTGAGCCAGGCTTTGATCCTGGTCACCGGCCGTTGTGGCGATGAGGAAGACGCCGTGGATTGGGCGGCGCTCGCGCGCACCGGCCAGCCCATCGTGCTCTATATGGGTTTGAGCAATCTCGAAGAGATCGCGGCCTCGCTCATGGACGCAGGCCTCGATCCGCATGAGCCCGTGGCGGTGATCGCCTCGGCGACGCTGCCCGAGGAGCGCATCCTCATCTCGGAGCTTCACAGCATCGCCGCCGAGACTCGCGCACTCGCCTTCGAGGCGCCGGCTATCATCGCCATCGGTTCCATCGTGAAGGTGAGGGCGAAGCTTCTCGATCTTGCGGCACGTGTGCCGGAGATGGTGGCGTGATGCGGTCGAAGGCAAAAGCGCTTCTCATCGCGGCGCCGCGCTCGGGCGCCGGCAAGACCACGGTCACGCTCGCTCTGCTTGCTGCCTTTCGCCGCCGCGGGGTTCGCGTCCGCGCCGCCAAATGCGGTCCCGACTATATCGACCCTGCGTTCCACGAAGCTGCCGCCGATGCGCCTTGCCTCAATCTCGACAGCTGGGCCATGGGGCCTGCGCTGCTCGACAGCATCGCTTGTGAGGCGTCCGCCGGCGCCGATCTCCTCATCGTCGAGTCGGCCATGGGCCTGTTCGACGGCGCCGGCACCGGCGCGATCGGGGAGGGCGCCGCGGCCGAGCTTGCCGTTCGTCTACGCTTGCCGGTCCTGCTTGTGCTCGATGTTGCCGGCCAGGCGCAATCCGCAGCCGCGTCGGTGCTTGGCTTTGCCAGCTTCGATCCGCGCTTGCGCATCGCCGGCATCATCTTGAATCGTGTCGGCAGCGACCGCCATCGCGCGTTGATCGAGCGCGCCATCGCCACCCTCGACATCCCGGTCCTTGGCGCCATTCCGCGCGACAAGGCGATCCATCTCCCTGAGCGGCACCTCGGACTGGTGCAGGCGCTCGAGCATCACGACCTCGAGCTTCGCCTGCATCGCCTCGCCGAGCTCGCCGAGCGCCATTGCGACCTCGCCCGCATCCAAGGCCTCGCCGCTCCGCTCAGGGTCGCCCAACAACCAGTCGCCGCCTTGACGCCGCTTGGTCAGCGCATCGCGCTCGCGTCCGACCCGGCCTTCGCCTTCATCTATCCGCATGTGTTGAGCGGCTGGCGGCTGGCTGGCGCGGAGATCGTGACCTTCTCGCCGCTTGCCAACGAGCCGCCGCCGGAGGATTGCGATGCCTGCTGGCTTCCCGGCGGCTATCCGGAGCTGCATGCCGGCACGCTCGCCGGCGCCGCGCGCTTCAAGGCGGGGCTCAAGCATTTCGCCGTGAGCCGCCCGGTGCATGGCGAGTGCGGCGGCTACATGGTGCTGGGCGACGGGCTTGTCGATGCGGAGGGGGCGCGCCACGCCATGGCCGGCCTGCTCACCCATGCGACGAGCTTCGCCGAGCGGCGCCTCCATCTCGGTTATCGCGCCGCGACGCTTCTTGAGGATTGCCCGCTTGGGTCGGCGGGTGCGCGATTGCGCGGTCACGAATTCCACTACGCTTCTCTCACCGAGCCTGGCAACGACCTGCCTCTTGCCGAATTGTTCGACGCGGACGGTACAGCGCTCGGCCCAAGCGGCGGACGGCGCGGCTCCGTCACCGGCACCTTCTTTCATGCCATCGCCCGGGAGGACGATCTGGCGGGCCAGCAGAGACTGGCGAAGCTCGCATGAGCGGCATCGCCAGTCTCGCCGAACTGCGGACGCGCCTTGCAAACCTGCCCGAAGGCGACGACGGCGCAGCCTCGGCCATCGCCGAACGCCAGTCGCGCTTGACCAAGCCGCAAGGAAGCCTTGGCCGGCTCGAAGAGCTTGTCGCCTGGCTCGGGCGCTGGCAGGGCCGCGAGACGCCGCGGCTCGATGACGTGTCGGTGCTGGTGTTCGCCGGCAATCATGGCGTCGTGGCGCGCGGCGTCTCTGCCTATCCGGTCTCGGTCACCGCCCAGATGGTGGCGAATTTCGAGCGCGGTGGCGCCGCCATCAATCAGATCTGCAAATCGGTCGGTGCCAGCTTGCGCGTGGTCTCGCTCAAGCTCGATGCGCCCACCGGCGATTTCACGCAGCAAGTGGCCATGAGCGAGGCTGAGTTCATCGAGGCCGTGGCGGCCGGCTACGACGCCGTGCCGGCAAGCGCCGATCTCGTCTGCCTTGGCGAGATGGGCATCGGCAATACCACGGCTGCGTCGGCTCTTGCTGCTTCTCTGCTCGGCGGCGGCGGCGAGCGCTGGGCGGGGCGCGGCACCGGCCTTGACGATGAAGGCATGGCGCGCAAGCGCGAGGCGATCGACGCTGGCCTCGCCCTCCACCGGACCCATCACCAAGATCCGCTCGCCGCGAGCATGATCTTCGGCGGCCGTGAGCTTGCCGCCATCCTTGGCGCCGCGCTCGCAGCCCGGCGTTACCGTGTTCCCGTGCTGCTCGACGGCTTTGTCGCCACTGCGGCAGCAGCACCGCTGGCGCGGCTTAATCCGAGCGCTCTCGACCACGCCCAGGTCGCGCATTGCTCAGCCGAAGCCGGGCATCGCGGGCTCTGCGCCGAGCTCGGCATGCGGCCGATCCTCGATCTCGACATGCGGCTCGGCGAAGGCTCAGGCGCCGCGCTCTCGGTCTCGGTGCTCCGAGCGGCACTCGCCTGCCATCTCGGCATGGCCACCTTCGATGAGGCAGGGGTCGATGAACGCGGCTGAGATGCTGCGCCAAAGGCTGGCCGAGCTCGCCGCCGCCTTCGCCCTGCTCACGCGGCTGCCTGTGCCTCGCCTGCACTTACCGCGGCTAACGGTGCCGTCGGAAGCGGTGTGGGCCTATCCCATTGCGGGCGCCGCGGTCGGCGTTATCGGCGGCGCTGTCTATTGGTTCGCCCATTCTCTGTCCTGCCCGCCAGCACTTGCTGCGCCCTGCGCGCTTGCCGCCATGATCCTCTTAACCGGCGCGTTGCACGAGGATGGGCTTGCCGATTTCGCCGATGGCCTCGCCGGCGACACCAAAGAGCGGAGCCTCTCCATCATGCGCGATCACCAGATCGGTACCTATGGCGTCCTCGCCCTCGTGCTCTCCCTGGCCGTGCGCGCGACCGCCATCGCCCTCATCGCCGAGCCGGCCATGGTGATGGCGGCGCTCATCGCCGCCGGCGCCGCGAGCCGCTCGAGCGCGGTGCTGATCATGGCGGCGCTGCCGCCAGCCCGCCGCGACGGCATGTCCGCATCGGTCGGAAGTCCCACTGCCGGGCTCGCAGCCATCGCGCTCGGTGTGACCTTCGTCGTCGCCTGGCTGCTCTTGCCACTTGGCGTCTCGCTGCTGTTGATCGTGAGCGCCGGCGTCAGCGCCGTTGTTATCGGCCGCGTGGCGCTCAACCGCCTCGGAGGCCAGACCGGCGACGTTCTCGGCGCGAGCAGCCAGCTTTGCGAGTGCCTGGCCTTGATCGTGCTGGTCGTCGTCTAGGTTAAATTCTTGACCAGCATCAAATCGCCGAACCCGGTTTCGCGCTGTTATGAGGATCGTGTTTCTGATCCGGAGTCTGGCAATGAAGTCTCTATTCACGGCGCTCAGCGCCGGTATTGTCCTTGCGGCGGCATTTGAGATCGCGACTGCGGAAGAGCCCGCCGATCCGCAAGCAGGCTTCGAATATGCGCAAACCTATTGCGCCACCTGCCATGCGATCTCCGAAGAGAAATCGCCTTTGCCTCAGGCCCCGCGCTTCAGGAACGTGGCCGACCAGCCGGGCATCACCGCGATCGCCTTGCAGGTGTGGATGCAAACCTCGCATCCCACCATGCCAAATATCGTCGTTGCCCCGAACGACATGCGCAACGTGATCGCCTATATCCTCAGCCTCAAGGGCCGTGAGGGATCGACACCTTGAGCAGCAAGCTCTCCAAGATTCTCCTGCCCGTGAGCCAGCAGGGAACGACCGAGGCTTGCCGGCGAGCCGCCTTCGGCCTCGCGCGCGACTTCGCTGCGCGCCTCGAAGTGGTGCATCTCTGCCCCGCGGCCTGGCAGCGGCTGCCCTATGCCACGGAGATCAGCCCCTTTTTTTCCGAGGAGGTTCTCGATATCTGCCGCGGACAGGTTTCCGCCGATCAGGCAGAAGCGAAAGCCTGGTTCGAGCAGGCCGTATTGGCGCATCCCGGGGCTCCTACCGACTTCCAGTGCGTCGAGGGATTTCCCGCCACGACCATGACGGCGCGCGCCCGCGTCGCCGATCTCAGCGTGGTGCCGAGCATTGCCGCGCGGGATGATGAATTTTGGATGGCGGTGGGCGACGCCGCCTTGTTCCAATCGGGCCGGCCCGTGCTTGTCGTTCCTCAGGAGACGCCGAACCGATTTGGCGAAACGATAGTCGTGGCCTGGAAAGACAGTGTCGAGTCTGTTCGCGCCGTGACGGCGGCAGAGCCGTTCCTCGCCAAGGCGAAGCGCATCGTGCTGCTCTCCGTCGCCGAAGACGACAAGGACGACCCGTCACTGGCGGCGATGGCCGAATATCTCGCTCTCACCGGGCTGAACGTGGAGACGTCGAGGATCGCTTCGAAATTCGACACGGTCGGCAAGGCGCTGCTGCACGGAGCTTCGAATGCTCCCGGGACGCTTCTGGTCATGGGCGCCTACGGCCACTGGCGATGGCGCGAATGGGTGTTTGGCGGCGTCACCCAAGAGGTGCTGCGCGACGCCACGGTACCGGCTCTGATGGCGCATTAGCGCCTAGAGCCGCTAGCGCTTGGTCAGAACGCCGTAGATGAAGCCGGCGCCGATGGCAATGGCGACGGCCGTAAGCGGATTGCGGCGCACGGCGGCCGCGACCTCCTCAAGGGCCGCGTTGGCCGTGTCCTGCATGTTCTCGAGCTGATGGCCTCCGAGCCGTTTGACATCGTCGGTCAACCATCTGAGGTCCTCGCGAAGGCCGGCCAGATCCTTGGCAATCTGATCCATATCCTCGCTCAGCCCCTGGCGGGCGGCCATGTCGGCGTCAATGGGCGCCATATCTTCCTCCCTTTTTGCTAAATGAGGCTAGCCTAAAGCGCATTTCGAACTCAAACATGACACATCGCAGCGTCGCCAGGGGCTTCAGGTGAGTCTTCAGTCCGAAGCCGGCAATTTTCAGCGATTGAGAGAGGCGATCTCGAGCCCTCAATCGGTCGCGGCGCATTATTGGCTCGCGGTCGTGGCCGTTGCCGCGCTGTTTCTGGTGCGGATCGGTCTCGGCCCCTGGCTGCACCCGCACGGCGCCTTCCTCCTGTTCATCCCGGCCATTCTACTCGCCGCCGGTGCCGGCGGATTGGGCCCTGGCTTGGTTGCCACCGCTCTCAGTTTAGCTTTGGGAATCTTTGTCGGCGGCGTCGAGAATCTGACCAGGCCCGAGATCGTCGAAGCCGCGATCTTCGCGGCCGTCGGCATCGGCATCTCCTGGTTCGGCGAGCAGCTCTGCCGCACCCGCCTCCATGACCAGGAGACCGCCAACAATCTGCGGGCGCGCGAGGCGCATCTCAGGTCGGTTCTCGATACCGTGCCCGACGCGACCGTGGTGATCGACGATCGCGGCGTCATCCAGTCGTTCAATGCCGCCGCCGAGCGCCTGTTCGGCTTTCGCGAGGCTGCGGTGATCGGGCACAATGTGAGCATGCTCATGCCGACTCCCTTTCGCGAGGAGCATGACGGCTATATCTCCCGTTACCTCGCGACCGGCGAGAAGCGCATCATCGGCATCGATCGCGTGGTCACCGGCCAGCGCAAGGACGGCTCGACCTTTCCCATGAAGCTTGAAGTCGGCGAGGTGCGATCCGCCGACCGCCGCTTCTTTACCGGCTTCATCCGCGACCTGACCGAGCGTCAGGCGACCGAGCGCCAGCTCGAGGAGCTGCAATCGGAATTGGCGCGCCTCTCCAGGCTGACCGCCATGGGCGAGATGGCCTCGACGCTCGCCCACGAGATCAACCAGCCGCTCTCTGCCATCGCCAACTATCTGCAAGGCTGCGGCCGCTTGATCGAGGGCATCGAGCATCCGAACGCGCAGAAGATTCACGATGCCTTGGCCGAGACCACGCACCAGACGCTGCGCGCGGGCCAGATCATCCGCCGCTTGCGCGAATTCGTGGCGCGCGGCGAGACGGAGAAGCGGCCTGAGAGCATCAACAAGCTGGTTGAGGAAGCAAGCGCCTTGGCCCTTGTCGGCGCCAAGGAGCAGGGTGTTAAAACGGTGTTCCGCTTCGATACGCGGGCGGGCCTCGTCCTCGTCGAGAAGGTGCAGATTCAGCAAGTTCTCCTCAATCTGATCCGCAATGCGATCGAAGCCATGCAGGGGTGTGTGCGAAAGGAGCTCGTAGTTGAAACGGCTCTGTTGGACCACGGCATGGTCGAGGTCAGGGTGGCCGACACGGGAAGCGGCCTTGCCGAGGAAATCATCTCGCGCCTGTTTCAGCCTTTCGTCACCACCAAGCCGGCCGGCATGGGCGTCGGCCTTTCCATCTCCAAGCGCATCATCGAAGCTCATGGCGGAGAGATGTGGGCTGAGGCGAATCCCGGCGGCGGGACGATGTTCCGATTCACGCTTGAGCCTTCGAGTGAGATGAGGGGTCGTGATGCCGGCTAGCTTCGTCGTGCACATCGTCGACGATGACGAGGCGGTCCGCCAATCGCTCACCTTTCTGTTGAGCACCGCCGGCATCCCGGTCCGCGTCTACGAGTCGGCGACCTCCTTCCTCGGCGCTCTCGCCTCGCTTCAGTCGGGCTGCCTGATCACCGACGTGCGCATGCCCGACATGACCGGGCTCGAGCTTCTGCAGCGATTGCGAGCCAAGGACATCAAGCTCCCCGTCATCGTCATCACCGGCCATGGCGACATTCCGCTCGCCGTCGAGGCAATGAAATCCGGTGCCATCGATTTCATCGAGAAGCCGTTTGCCGAGGAGGCGATCCTGCGCGCGGTCCGCGCCGCCGAGGATCGCAGCAAGAAGCTCGGGCGGAGATCGGAGGAGGAAGCTCAGGTCGCGGGCAGGCTCGCATCGCTTTCCGAGCGCGAGCGGCAGGTTCTCGACGGGCTCGTGGCGGGACATGCGAATAAGACCATCGCCCACGAGCTCGGCATCAGTCCCCGCACCGTCGAGGTCTATCGCGCCAACCTCATGACGAAAATGCAGGCGAAGAGCCTTTCCGAGCTCATCCGCATCGCTCTTGCCACCCGCACGGCGGACTGATCGGCCCTCAACAATTCCAAGTCTTATCCCTCGAAACTGGTTTGACGCAGCTCAAAGCGGGCTGCGGCACGTGTGCATACCCTCGCTCTGATGGCGGAAGGGCTCATGCAGGGGCGCCGCGCGAGAGCGAGGACAGCGATATTGGCAGAGGCTGGTACCGTCCTCATTGCTGTCAGGGATTCGGTCCTGGCCGACTCCTTGCGCTTTTCCTTGGAGCTTGAGGGCTACCAGGCGAAGCTCTGCGAGCCGCCGGTGGAGCGGCTAGCCGATGTCGAGCTCAGGACGTGCCTGCTGCTCGACCAAGAGGTTTTCTCCACCCTTATGGGCAGAGGGGACACAGGCATACTGACGCGCTTCGGCCTGCCGACGGTGCTCATGGTGAACCAGCGCACCCAACGCCTCATGGACCATGCCAATGCCGCAGGGGTCACCGCCGTGGTCGAAAAGCCGCTGCTCGGCGGCGTCCTCTTCGAGGCGATACGGTCGGCGCTGGACGGAGACGCAGGCTAGACGGAAATTATCCCCCTCAACCACGAGACTGGGCCTGGCCGCGACGCATGCTGACCTACAAGGAAATGGACAACCTCGCCGCTGTCGAGATCGAGCTCTCCGACCGGGTGTCGACCGAGGAATTCGACAAGGCGGCGAAGAAGCTCGAGGCCTTCATCGCCCGTCACGGCCGGGTGCGCGTGCTCGAAATCGTCAATCACTTTGAAGGCATGGACGTGAAGGCGTTGTGGCACGATGTGAAATTCAGCCTGCGTCATCTGAACGACTTCAGCCGTTGCGCCATCGTCTCCGACGCCAAGTTTCTGTCGCTGTGGTCGACCATCGCCGATCCGTTCCTCGACTGCCAAGTCGCTTGTTTCAAGTCTGACGAGGTCGAAGCCGCGCGAGACTGGCTGCTCTGGCCCGAAGGGGCCGCCGACGTCATCTGAACATTAAACTTAGTCATGGCCAGCCTTGTGCCGGCCATCCACGAATATTTCGGCTGAGGTTAGCGTCCCCTCCCCCCTTGAGGGGGAGGGACAGGGAGGGGGGGTCTACTGAAGACTCTTCGTCCGTTGCATCGCGCCTCACCCCCCTCGGATCGGCTGAGCCGATCCTGCTCCCCCTCAAGGGGGGAGCGAAAAGAGAGATTGCACGCGGCTTGTACTCGGGCCGACTGAGCGGCGCATCTACGTAGTTTCCCGTAGGGAGGCGACACGAATTTTCGCGCGGCGGGCATAGGACTACCAATGGCGTCAGACGCCGATTCCTCAGGGAGGATCACGATGCTGACGCAAGCCGCCCACGCCACTCAGCTCAACCACCAGCCGGACATCGCCCTTCCTCTTCGCGGCAAGCGCGCCGACGAAACCTCAGGGCTTGGCGCTCTCGGCGTCGTCATGAGCGTTGGCCGCAATATGGAAGTCTACGCCGAGGGCGAGCCAGCCGGTAACGTCTACAAGGTCATTTCCGGCGTGGTCAGGATCAGCAAGCTGCTTCCCGACGGCCGCCGCCAGATCAGCGCCTTTCATATGCCGGGAGACATGTTCGGCTTCGAAGCTGACGATCTGCACCACGCTTCGGCCGAAGCGGTGACCCCTGTGAAAGTCATCGCCTATAAATGGCAGAGCCTGCTTGCCGCTGGCTGCCGCTCGGCGAGCCTCGTGCGTGACCTGCTCAATCTGACCATGGTCGGTCTCCGCCAAACCCAGGAGCATCTGCTTCTGCTCGGGCGGAAGAACGCGCTCGAGCGCGTCGCGGCCTTTCTGTTGGATACGGCCAGGCGCACCAAGTCGGGGTCGGTCGTCGAGCTCGCCATGGCGCGGCACGACATCGCCGACTATCTCGGCCTCACCCTCGAGACGGTCTCCCGCATGTTTGCCGAGCTGAAAGAGCGCGGCGCGATTAGGCTGGAGAGCGCGAGGCGCGTCCATTTGCTCGATCGCGACCAGCTTGCCGCGCTGAGCGCGTAAAGTTTCACGAGCTTGCCTTGATAAGGAGGGGCCACCCAGTGCTTCGCCATGTGTTTGCCATCCTTGCGCTGCTTCTCCCGGTGCCGCTAGCCCTTGCCGGGGTCACCTCGCTGCCCGACCCGAAGGCGGGTAAGGCTTTGGCCGAGAAACTCTGCACCAATTGCCATCTTGTTGGCAGCGCCACGCAGCAGCAACCCGCAAATGCCGACGTTCCGAGCTTCCCGGAGATTGCCAACCTCGAAGGGCAGACGGCAGGCGCCATTGCCGCGCGCATCATGCTGCCCAAGCATCCCATGCCGCAAATTCCCCTGACCAAGGCCGAGATTTCCGATCTTGCCGCCTATATTCTCAGCCTGCGGAATGAAGCCAAGCCGTAAACCTCACGGCGGGGTTCTGCGTTATAAGTTCAGGATGACACGCGGGCTCACGTAGGGACGACAACGGAAACCATGCGTAAGGATCCCGCCCTGCGTGCATTTCTCATCCATCTCGGCATCTACGTGGTGGTGGTGGGCGCGCTCGCCGCGCTCAATCTTTACCGCCATCCCGACCACCTCTGGTTCATCTGGGTGCTGTTGGGCTGGGGCATCGGCGTCGCCGCGCACGGCCTTGTACTCTTGCTCAAGCACACGAAGCGGCACGAAGCGATCTTCACCGACAAGAGGAAGCGCGGCTTTCTCGTTCATCTCTTCGCTTATGTCGCGGTCAACGCGCTTCTGATCGCCGTCAATCTCCTTTACAGCCCCGGCCGTTATTGGTTCCTCATTCCGCTTCTGGGATGGGGCGTGCTGCTCGCCGCCCATGCCTATCTCGCCTTCTATCGCGGCCGCGGAACCACTTCGCCTGGCGCCGCGCGAACCGGAGCTAAGTCATGAAGAAACCCAGACTTTGGTACGTGATCGCCGATGGCGGGAGGGCGCGCTTCGTCGAGCGCGACGATCAAGGCGCCTTCCGCACGCTGTCGAGCTTCGTCTCCACCGAGTTGCACAAGAGCGCGCACGAGCTTGGGCGCGACCGCCCGGCGCGGGTCAAGGAAAGCGCCTCGCCAGCCCGCTCCGCCATCGAGCCTCGCCGCGACCTGCACGAAGCCGCCAAGGAGGATTTCATCCGCACCGTCGCTGAAACGCTCGCCGCCGAGCTCAAGGATCAGAAGTTCGATGAGCTCGTGCTGGTGGCGCCCCCCGGCGTTATCGCCGAGCTCAAGGGCTCGTTGAGCAAGCCAACCGCCAAGGTCGTGGTCAAGGAACTGCACAAGGACCTGACCAAGGTGCCGGACCACGAGCTGACCGGGCACCTCGCGCCTAAGCAGTAACCACCAACTGTCATGGCCGGGACAAGCCCGGCCAAGACAAGTCCATAGTTTCCCTCTTTCGACTTCACACCATTCGCGCCGCGAGCGGCTGCTTTAGCCGCACCTTGCGCAAGCCGAGATCCTCAGGATTGGCAAAGGGCAGATTGGCTAACTGAGCCGGGATAATTCCCGAAATCATTGCCGTTGCCTTGTCGCGAAGTCGGGAAACCCTGGCAGGCCCAGATCGGCTAGCCTCCGCATCGCCACCGAACGAAAGCCCCGCAACCCAAATCGGGTGCAGGAAACCTTCCTGCGGCGACATTGACACGAGCAAACTCTGGCGCTCGTGGCCGAAGGCAAGCCCTACGGCGTCATCGCCGAGCACCTGCATGTGAGCTACAAGACGGTCGCCAATACTTGCACTCAGCTCGAGGCCAAGCTTGGCGTGCGCACGCTGCCCGAGTTGATGCGGATTGCCATCCAGCATCTCCCCTCGGCGACGGCGCGGCCGCCCAAATGACGTCGAGCAAAGCGATGTCGCGCTCGACCGCCGGCTGATCGGAGCACCGGCCCGCGCACGGCGTGTCAGCTTTCTTCGAATCGTCGAACCGCAAATCAATCGCTGTGCGCAATGGGTCAGTGCGCGCTGCTCGCACGCGTTTGAGGCACTCGGCCGCGCCACATGCGATGAATTTTCAGCCGCACTACCTTCGTGCACTGCACAATTTTGATCGTTCCTTGAGCATGATTACGCGGCACCAGAAATGCAGGAAACCAATGCTTTGCAGTTTTTGCTTCCACGGGAAATTTTCACTTGCAAAGCGAACGCATTTGGCAAATATGGGCGGGCAGCTTGGCAACGAGCGGGCCGCCTTCTGGCAAGGGGTTTTTGATAACCCCCGCGACGCGCTCTGGGCTAGGCTCTGATTCCTCGTGAGGTGTCACTAGCGTGAATGTGGTCGTTAGAGAACCCGCTACTGCGGCGGGCGCGAGGCGCGTTCAATTGCTTCGGCGCTTTAGGCAGCCTCTCACATCCACTCTGAACATTTGGCAAACTCGCAAGGGCTTCAGTCCCCTTGGCAATTAGCTGCTGAGGGTAAACCACCACTACCAAAACAACTCAGCTTAATCGGTGAACTGAGTAAGCTAGGGAGAGGAGAAGGAAATGAACTACCTCAAGTGTAGTCTCGTAACCGGCGCGCTCATCGCCTTGATGATGGGTGTGTCGGGTGCGGCTATGGCTAATTCCGACGAGGAGCAGCTCAAGAGAATGGCTGATCCGGCCCAATGGCCGGCTCCTGGTCGTGACTTTGGCCTGACCCGCCACAGCGCGTTGACCGACATCAATACCGGCAACGTGAACAAGCTTCAGATGATCTGGTTGCAGGGCACCAACGCTCTGCGTGGCCATGAAGGTCAGCCCCTCGTCATCAAGGACGTTGGTGGCAAGACCATGTTGTTCATGGTCAGTGGCTGCCCAGCCATGTCGAACTGCAACGTGGTCCAAGGCCTGGATCTGACCGATCCGGACAACCCGAAGCAGGTTTGGAACTATGTGAAGAAGACCGACCGTGACGAATCGGCTGTGCCGCGCGCTTGCTGCGACACCGTCAACCGTGGCGGTTCTTATGCCGACGGCAAGTTCGTGTTCGGCACCCTCGACGGCTTCGTCATTGCTCTCGACGGCCAGACCGGTCAGGAAAGCTGGGTTGTCAAGCATGCTTTCCCTGAGCACGGTGAGACCATCACCCCCGCTCCATTGATCGCCGACGACAAGGTGATCATCGGCTTCGGCGGTGACGAGTTTGCTGCTCGCGGCCGTGTGGTTGCCTACAACCTCTCTGACGGCTCTGTTGTTTGGACGGCCCAGAGCACGGGTTCCGACGCTGACGTGCTCCTGACCCCGGACACCAACAAAGCCAACCCGCAATACGGTCAGGCTGGTTCCGATCTCGGTATCAAGACGTTCCCGGGTGAGGACTACAAGATCGGCGGCGGCGCTGCTTGGGGCTGGTACAGCTACGACCCCGAGTCGAAAGTCGTCTACTACTCGACAGGCAACCCCGGCCTGTGGAGCCCTGCCTATCGTTGCCCCGACAAGACTCATGAAGAGTGCAATGCCGGCGACTTTGACAACAAGTGGTCGATGACGATCTTCGCCCGCAACGTCAAGGACGGCACTGCGGTTTGGGCCTATCAAATGACTCCCTTCGATCAATGGGATTATGACGGCATCAACGAGAACATGTTGACCGACATGAACGTCGACGGGAAGAAGGTGAAGGCTCTCACCCACTTCGATCGTAATGGCTTTGCTTATGTGCTCGACCGCACTGACGGCACGCTGCTCCGCGCCACGAAATACGTGACGACGGACTGGGCCGAGAAGGTCGACATGAAGACGGGCCGTCCGGTCAAGGTGCGCGAGCACTCTCCGCTCGAGCGTGGCCGCAACGTCTCTGCCTGCCCGTCAGCTATGGGCGGCAAGGACCAGCAGCCGGGTTCGGTCGATCCGAAGGAAGGCAACATCTTCTACATGCCCACCAATAACTGGTGCATGGAGCTGGAGCCCCAGGAGCGCACGCACACGAACCAGGGCACGGTTTACGTGTTCGCGAACGTGTACATGTTCCCTGAGAAACCCGGCACCACCGGCAAGATCAAGAAGTACGACGTCTTGGCCGGCAAGTCCTTGTGGGAGATCCCGGATCCGTACCCGAATTGGGGCGGCACCATGGTCACCGACGGTGGCTTGATGTTCTACGGCAGCCTTGGCGGTGACTTCCGCGCTGTTGATCGGAAGTCCGGCAAGATCCTGTGGAGCCGCAAGCTTGGTTCCGGCATCATCGGCAACCCGGCGACCTGGAAGCTCAATGACAAGCAGTACGTTGGCGTCTACAGCGGTATCGGCGGCTGGATCGGCCTGCCCGTGACTGCTGGTCTCGACCTCAGCGACAAGTTCGGCGCCATTGGTGCGACCGCGATGACCAAGGCCGCTAGCCTGCAGTTCATCCCGCAGGGTGGCGAGCTGAACGTCTTCAGGGTCATGGAATAACCTGACCCTCTAGACTAGACGTTATGGACGCCCGATGCCCTTGCGGCATCGGGCGTCTTTTTCCTATATAAGGGGACGAACTTCAGGCCCCCCTTGCGGCTGCGATGATTGGGACCGCGTCCCACCGCTCGCGCCCTCAAACCAGCGAAGTAACGCCAGTGTCTCCCATCACCTTACGCATTTTCACGGCGGCGGCCATCTGCCTCGCCGGCCTCGGCCTTGTCGCGGCTCCTGCGGTTGCGGCGAAGAAGCCCTTCACGCGCGATCTGAGCAAAGAGTTCGACGATCTCACCCCAAGCGAGAAGATTTCCATCCGCGCGGCCGCCAAGGCCGCCTACAAGGCGAAGAAGATCGATCGGATCGTCGTTTGCGCCGATCCGGGCAACATGCCGTTCTCCAACATCAAGCAGGAGGGCATGGAGAACAAGATCGCCAACGTTCTCGGCGAGGCCATGGGCGCCCAAGTGAGCTTCTATTGGCGGCCGATGCTCGAGCGCGCGCTCAATCGCGAGACCTTCGACGCGCAAAGATGCGACGTGATGATCGATGTGCCCGCCAATTACGGGTCGCAGCTCACCACCACACCGGTCTATCGCACCACTTACGTGCTCGCCTATCGCAACGACAAAGGCTTCGACTTCAAGAATTTCGACGATCCCAAGCTCAAGCAGGTGAAGATCGGCGTTTTCCAGACCTCCGGCATTCGCGAGGCGTTGGTGAAGCACGGCATCGTCGACAATCTCAAGCTGCACGTCATTACCCATGACGCCGATCTGAAACCGGAAAATCAACCTTGGTATCAGGTACAGCAGGTCGTCGACGGCGATCTCGACGTCGCGGCGGTGTGGGGACCGTTTGCCGGATGGGTCAAATCGAAAGGTGAGCCCATCACCATTCAACCGGTGAACCTTTGGGAAGACACGACACCGCTCGAGTTCGACCTCGCCATCGGTGTGCGCAAGACCGACGTGCTCTTGAAATACGCCCTTGAATTTGCTCTTGAGGACAAGAAGGACGAGATCGAGAAGATCTTGCGGTCCTTTGGCGTTCCGCTCGTGCAGTGCAGCCGCTGCCTGATCGCCGGCGACCTGCCAGCGCACGGTTATTACAATACTGTTTCGCAGCAGGATTTTAAGGCCCGTCCCGACCTCGCCTCGCCCGACCAGGTCGTCACCCAGCAGAAGCTCGAAGGCTGGCTCGAGGCGGGCGCCGACATCACCCAAGAGCTGAGCAACGCGGTCATTGCCAACGATACGGCGCGCGTGAAGTTTTTGGTCGGCAAGGGCGCCGGCGTCAACCAGGTCGACAATCAGGGTGCCACGCCGCTCACCAGCGCCGCCCGCGACCGCCATCCGGAAATGGTGGAGTTCCTCATTGGACTCGGCGCCGATCCCAATCTGGCGAACAATGACGGCATGACGCCGCTGGCTGCCGCTGTGCTGCGCGACCATGTGCCGACGGTCAAGGCTCTGCTCGCCCACGGCGCCGACATCGAAAAGCCGGGGCCGGAAGGGTACCGGCCGCTGGCGGTCGCCATCGCCGAGGACAGATACGAGGTGGCCAAGGCGCTCATGGAGGCTGGCGCCAACGTGAACGTGCCGGCCGGTCCTGACGAACTCACGCCGCTCATGGTCGCGGTGGCGCAGAGCTCACCGGGGGAGGGCGCCGTCTTCTTGCCCTCGAGTACGCGTCCTCTCGATATCGCCAAGGGTCTTTTGGAGCGCGGCGCCAACCTGAACGCCAAATCGAAGTCTGGCGTCACCGCGCTGATGGTGGCCGCGGCGCACAACAATCCGCCCATGATCGGGCTTCTGATCGAATCCGGCGCCGACACCGCAGCCAAGAACAATCAAGGCAAGACTGCCGAGGATGTGGCGGAGCTGAACAAGAATA
This sequence comes from Methyloceanibacter sp., assembly GCF_050728395.1. Taxonomy (GTDB): domain Bacteria; phylum Pseudomonadota; class Alphaproteobacteria; order Rhizobiales; family Methyloligellaceae; genus Methyloceanibacter. The sequence goes on along the minus strand of NZ_JBOHJB010000023.1, from coordinate 5,086 downwards.
TGGAGGCTGCCCAAGCCATCAGGGTGCTCGCCACGGCAAAGTCGGCAAGTGCTCCGGAGGCTAACGGCAAGCCGGGTACCTCGAGCCAATGACCTCGGCTCGTTTGCAGCGGTCTTGGCGATCGATTGCACGAGCCACGGCCATCGCCGTGGTTTTGTGCTTTGGGCTTCCCGCGCCTCTGACCGGCTTCGTGCCGTTCTTGGCCGCTTCCCCCGCCGCCGCAACGTCGGAACGCGACTTCACCGAGGATGACGCCAACGCCGCGGCGAAGAAGGTGATCGACGAGCGAAGCAAGGACGGCGCGTTCGTGTTCCGCGATCCGAAGCTCAACGCCGATCTCCATCTCATCTTTGACGAGTTCAAGATCACGCGCGGCATGGAAGGTTATGGCTGGTTCCCGAACGCTGTCTTTCACGACAAGGACGAGCCGAAAAAGAAATACGCCATCGACTTTTGGTTCAAGCCCGACGGAAAGGACCTGAAATTGATGGACATCCGCGTGCAGAAAGGTCCGAAGCAGGAAGGCGACAGCTGGGTCATGATCACGCGCTCGCCGCAGGCCTGGTGGTGGTTGCCGGCAGGCGAGCACCCTGGGGATATGGAGGTGACCCGCGCCTGGCAGGTGATGAGCGCCATCCACGGCTATATCGCCACGCATAAGGACAAGGATGGCAACCTTCCCATCAAGGACGACAAGACCGGCGAAACTTTGCCGCTCGAATTCGTCGAGATCCACCAGCCGGTGCGGCATCTCAAGAAGGAAGGGGAGTATTTCGTGTGCACCGACTTTCGCAAGCCCGGGAGCCAGGATGAATATTACGACATCGATTTCTGGGTGAACCAGAAGACCGGCAGGCTCCAAGTCGACAACGTCAAGGTGCACAAGGTGCCAGTGCAAGAAGACGGCGTGTGGACGCAAGTGCCGCGCTACACTTTCGATAATAAGACTTTTGAAGTCACCAATTGATCGGCTGCGCTGATGGGAACAGTCTCTGCGACATTTGCGCCCGAGACTCAGGCTGGCAAGGAGTCTACGGAGGGTGCCGTTACCAGGGCCGTTAAGGCTATGGTGGCCAAACGCTCGAAAGACGGCGTATTTTCACTAAAAAATTCCCGGACCGGCATCAGTTTGAACCTTGCCTTCAGCAAGGCGGGGGATGGTGCGGGGCCGGCAATGCCGTGGCCAAGTTGCAACGTGTTTTCCACGACAAGGCCGCTCCTGGTGAGCAGATGTCTAGGACCTGACGGGAAGAAGCTCGGTTTAGAAGTCTGAAAAATCTCAATCAATGGCAACTAGGGTAAGGAAGCGAACTGTGCGCAAGATGATGATTGGACTATTGGCGGTAGGATTTGTATCTGCCGGTGCCTGGGTCGGCTGCTCGCAGGCGGCCGATGAGGCGGCACCTGCGGCGACCCCCGCGGCCCCAGCAGCAGGCGGGGAATCCGCAGCGCCGGCAGCAGGCGCCCCCCCAGCCGCCCCAGCCGTTCCGGCTGCCGGCGGAGCAGCACCTGGCGGTCCAATGCTTGGCCCCGCCACGCCGCCGTTGGAACTCGTCGCCAGCACCCCAAAAGGGGAGCTGAAAAACCCCTACAACGGCGACATCGCCGCCATCGCCGAGGAAGGTCACCACAGATACCTGTCCGCCGGCTGCAATGGCTGCCATGGCGGCGGCGGCGGCGGCGGCATGTGCCCGCCACTCACCAACGACACGTGGGTCTATGGCGCGGCCGACGACACGCTATTCCGCCTCATCACCCTCGGCTCGGACGGGCTGAGCAAGGCTGGCTATACGCGCCTCAAGCACGAGGTCGTGGTCGGGCCGATGCCGCCATTCGGCGCCATCATCAAGACCAGCGACGATCTCTGGCGCATCATCGCCTTCATCCGCTCGGTGAATCCGTCCTCGACGAAACTGATCGACGTACCCTACGCACCAAACCCCTATTAAGCGTCGCGCCACCTTATTGGATTAACCGCCAAGTTGCTTAGTCAGCTTGGCGGTTCACACGCTCCGCCGCGAGGACGTGCAACTAAAGCGTGCCCGCGGGGACCTCCGTTTTGCGCGCCCGCGTGACCGCACCTCCTATCGCGCGCCACTCCCGCCGCTCCTCCTATCCCGCACTGCATCATCGCTAAGCTTGCCATTGTTTAACTTGGCAAAAAGATTGCCATGCTGTTCGGTGCGCATTGCCATAAATCCGTATCTCTGGAAGATAGCTTTCCAAAGCCTGTGACCACGTGCGAACAGGGTGGAATAGCGGAGGCCGATGTTGCGTTTGTCCGTGTCTTGCCTGCGTCATAGGGCCAAGTTTCTTGCCCCCTTGGCCGCCTCCCTCCTGACAGTCTGCCTGGTCGCGGGCCATGTGCTGGCCGAGACCCCTCAGGCAAGTCCCGCGCCAGCTCCGGCGGCTGCCGCGGCCCCTACCGCGCCTGCCGCGAACCCGCAAGCGCCCGCCGCTCCCGCTCCGGCCGCTGCTCCCGCTCCTGGGGCTGCCGCCGAGACCAAGCCGATGCGCATCTACTATCTCGGCAAGGAATATGACGAGCCTCTGCCGCTCTCCTACGCCGAGAAGCCGATCACCGACAAAGGCATCCAGGGCGCGCGTTTGATGCTGAAAGAGGCGAACCAGGCAGGCGCCTTGGTCGGCTCCTCCTTCGAGCTGGTCGAGGCCATCGTCCCGCAGGACGGCGACGTCGTCGCCAAGGCCAAGGAGATTTTGAAGAACGGCGACGCCTTCATCATCGCCGATTTGGAGCCTGCCGATCTCATCGCCGTCGCCGATCTGCCCGAGGCCAAGCAATCGGTCATCATGAACATCCGTTCGAGCGCCACTGCGCTCAGGCAGGAGCTATGCCGTCAGAACGTGTTGCACATCATTCCCGACTATGCCATGCGCGCCGACGCGCTCGCCCAATATCTCATCTGGAAGAAATGGCCGCGCTGGTTCGTGATCCGTCGCGACACGCCGCAGGATCAGGACTATCTCGCCATGGTAAAACGTTCGGCCGCGCGCTTTGGCGGCAAGGTCGTCGACGACAAGGTCTATGACCTGCCGCCTGGCGCACGAAATCTCGACTCCGGCCACCAGCAGATCCAGGCGCAAATCCCGATGGAGACGGAGCAAGCCCCCGACCATGACGTGGTGTGGGTCATCAACAGCGACGACGATTTCGGCGACTATTTGGCTTACCGCACCTATACGCCGCGCCCGGTGGTCGGCACTCAAGGCCTTCAGGCGGTGGCTTGGGACAAGTCCTATACCGAATCCGGCGCCATGCATTTCCAGAACTCCATCCCGCGCATCGCCAAGCGCCAGCCCGTCGAGCGCGACTACACCGCCTGGCTCGCGTTCCGGTCGCTTTCCGATTCGGCGATGAAGTCGGGCACGACCACGCCGCAAGAGCTGAAGGCCTACCTGCTCTCCGATCAGTTCAAAATCGAAGGCTTCAAGGGTCAGGCGCTGAGTTTCCGCACCTGGGACCACCAGATGCGCCAGCCGATCATTCTCGGCGGCGGCACCCGCGTTCCAGTCTCGACCTCGCCGCAGGAAGGGTTCCTGCACGAGAAGTTTCTCACCGACACGCTTGGCTTCGACGAGCCGGAGACCAAGTGCAAGTTCTAATAACCGCAATCTGAGGAAACCCCATGATTCGATTTTCCGTCATCGCCACCCTTGCGGCGCTTTCGATGCTCACCGCGACACCGTGCTTCGCCGTGACCATCTTCGTCTCCAACGAGAAGGACAATACCGTCACGGTGATCGACGGCGATACGCTCGAGGTGAAGAAGACCATCAAGGTGGCGCGGCGCCCGCGCGGCATCATCCTCAGCCCCGACAACAAGGAGCTGTTCGTCGCCGCCGGCGACGGCGACATCATGGAAGTGATCGACACCGCGACGCTGGAGAAGAGCCGCGAGCTGGAATCCGGGCCCGACCCCGAGCTGATGGCCGTGGACCCAAAGGGCGAGAAAATCTACATCGCCAATGAGGACGACTCACTCGTCACTATCATGGATATCAAGAGCGGTGACGTTCTTGGCGAGGTGTCGGTCGGCGTCGAGCCAGAAGGCATGACGGTAAGCCCAGATAGCAAATACACCGTGGCCACTTCGGAGAGCACGAGCATGGCGCATGTCATCGACAACACATCGGGCAAGCTGATCGCCAGTGTGCTCGTCGACTCTCGCCCGCGCGAGGCGAAGTTCACCCATGATGGCAAGGAGCTTTGGGTTTCCTCTGAGGTCGGCGGCTCGATTTCGGTGATCGATCCCGCGACCTGGAAGGTCGTCAAGAAAATCACCTTCGAGGTGCCCGGCGTGCGGCCCGAGGCTCTGCAGCCGGTCGGCATGGACTTCACCAAGGACGGCAAGCAGCTCTTCGTGGCGCTAGGCCCCGCCAATCGTATCGGCGTCATCGACACCGCCACCAAGGAAGTCAAGGACTACATCCTCGTCGGCCAGCGCCCATGGCACGGGGAGATGAGCCCCGACGGCAAGAAATACTATGTCGCCAACGGTCTCACCAACGACATGACCGTCATCGACGTTGACAGCCTGAAGGCTGAAAAGTCCGTGCCAGTTGGGCGTCTGCCCTGGGGCTTGGCCGTCATGCCCTAACGCGAGGTGGCACTACGCTATCGCCTCCTTGCGCGATTGCTTCGCTGCTTGAGTGCATGAGCGCTCCAGCTTGCACCCCGCTCCCCCCTTGAGGGGGAGCAGGATCGGCGCAGCCGATCCGAGGGGGGTAAGGCGCGATGTCATCGAAACGGTGGAGTTCTTCGTTCAACCCCCCTCCCTATCCCTCCCCCTCAAGGGGGGAGGGGACGACTCGGAGCGGTGGGAAAGGGCGGCATCAAGCGCCGTCGACGCGGTTTCGCCGCTGCACGCGCCTAACGAACGCCTCCGAAGCGAGGACGGCGCCGAGCGAGATCGCGACCGAGATCAGCGTCAGCCTCAGCGCGCCGGCCTCGCCGCCCGGGACTTGCGTGAAGGTATAGATCAGGGTCGGCAGCGTCTGCGTCTCCCCCGGGATGTTGGAGACGAAGGTGATGGTGGCACCGAACTCGCCCATGGCGCGGGCGAAG
>NZ_JBOHJB010000022.1:0-38008 GCF_050728395.1 Methyloceanibacter sp. | reverse complement strand
GCGGTCGAAGATGGCGGGCTCCCCGGCCTCATAGCCCATATGCACGTCCTCGAGCCAGTTGAGGTCGTCCCAGCCCATGAACTCCATATAGGCCTTGAGGTAAGGCGTGAGCCGCTCGTAGTCGGGCAGGAGATTGACATCGTAGCGATAGCCGATGTGCTGGCCAATCTGCTGCTCGCGCGCGGTATCGAGACCGGCGGCGTCCTTGAGATATTTGTCGACGTCAGTCTTGTTTTTGGGCTTCTTGCCGCCCTTGCCGTTCTTGCTGCTCTTGTCGGCCATCGTGCCCGCTCCGCTCATCCGATCTTGTGATAATTGTCCACGCCGACGGTATAGTCGGTGCCGGCAAGCGGCACCTGCGCCATGGCTGAGGCTTCCATGGTGAGCGCGGCAAGGTCTTCCGGCTCGAGGCTGTGCACGCTCGTCTTGCCGCAGGCGCGCGCCAGCATCTGCGCCTCGAGCGTGAGCGTGTGCAGGAAGTTGTAGACGCGCTCCGCCGCTTCATCCGGATCGAGCCGCTTGCGCAGCTCAGGATCCTGGGTGGCGACGCCGACCGGGCAGCGTCCGGTATGGCAGTGATAGCAATAGCCGGCAGGAACGCCGATCTCGTTCTCGAAATCGGACTCTGGAATCTCCTTGTTGCAGTTGAGCGCCATCAGCACCGAATGCCCGATGGCGACCGCATCGGCGCCGAGCGCCATGGCCTTTGCCACATCGCCGCCGTTCCTGATGCCGCCGGCATAGACGAGGCTGATCTCGCCGCGCTTGCCGAGCTCGTCGATGGCGCGGCGCGCCTGGCGGATAGCGGAGATGCCGGGCACGCCAGTGTCCTCGGTGGCGATATGCGGTCCGGCGCCGGTGCCACCCTCCATGGCGTCGATATAGATCGAGTCCGGCCCGCACTTCACCGCCATGCGCACGTCGTCATAGACCCGCGCGGCGCCGAGCTTGAGCTGGATGGGGATTTCCCAATTGGTCGCCTCGCGCACCTCCTCGATCTTGAGGGCAAGATCGTCGGGCCCGAGCCAGTCTGGATGGCGCGCCGGAGAGCGCTGATCGATGCCGGCGGGGAGCGAGCGCATCTCGGCTACCTGATCGGTCACCTTCTGGCCCATCAGATGCCCGCCAAGGCCGACCTTGCAGCCCTGGCCGATGAAGAATTCGCAGGCGTCGGCAAGCCGCAGATGATGCGGATTGAAGCCGTAGCGCGACTGGATGCACTGGTAGAACCACTTCATCGAGTAGCGCCGCTCGTCGGGGATCATGCCTCCTTCGCCCGAGCAGGTGGCCGAGCCTGCCATGGTGGCGCCGCGGGCGAGCGCGATCTTCGCCTCGTAGGAGAGAGCGCCGAAGCTCATGCCGGTGACATAGACGGGGATGTCGAGAGTCATCGGCCGCTTGGCTCGGGGACCGATCACCGTCTTGGTATCGCATTTCTCGCGATAGCCCTCGATGACGAAGCGGGTCAGCGTGCCCGGCAAAAACGTCAAATCGTCCCAATGCGGGATCTTCTTGAACAGGGAGAAGCCGCGCATGCGGTAGCGGCCGAGCTCCGACTTCACATGGATGTCGTTGATGACCTCCGGCGTGAAGATCTGGCTCTTGCCGAGGATGAATCGTTTCGCCTCGGCCGGGACCTTGGCGCCGTTGCCGCTTTTGTTCTTCTTCATCACAGCACCAGCTTCTTCTCGGTCGGTTCAAGATTATCGTAGTTCCACAGCTGCTTGCCGGCGACGATCTTGCGGAAGTGACCGATGCCGGACTTGGGCAACAGGCCATATTGGCGAAGCTTGCGCTCGAGCCACTTCCGATCGAGATCGGTCATCTCGGCCCACACCGCGTCGACGCCGAGGCTCGCGGGCTCGCCGCCGACATAGATGGTGCCGTCATACATCGAGTCGCCGAGATTCTTGCCGGCATTGCCGCAAATCACCATGCGCCCGCGCTGCATCATGAAGCCGGTGAAGGCCCCGGTGGCGCCGCCGACGACGATGGTTCCGCCCTTCATGTCGATCCCGGTGCGCGAGCCGACATCGCCTTTGCACACGAGGTCGCCGCCTCTGATCGCGGCGCCGAACTGCGAGCCAGCGTTTTTCTCGATCAGAATGGTTCCGCTCATCATGTTCTCGGCGCAGGACCAGCCGACCCGGCCTGAGATGCGCACATTGGGGCCGTCGATCAGGCCACAGCCGAAATAGCCGAGCGAGCCTTCGATGATCAGGTTGAGCCGGTTGAGAATCCCGACGGCGATGGAATGCTTGGCGCCAGGATTCTTGACGACGATGGTGCCGTAGCCGTCCTGCATCAGCTCGCGGATGCGCGCATTGACGGTGTTCGACGGCATGTTGGAAGCGTCGATCTCGGCCCTCTTGTTGTAGTCGACATCGTAGGCATTGGGCAGGCCAAAGCCTTGCGGTTCTTCGTTGAGGTCGAAATCGAAGAACACCTGCAGAGAGCGGCCGCTAAGCCTCTCGCTATGCAGCCCCATATCGTGGGAGAGCTGCTCCTGCGCGGTTAGCTCCGATCGCGCTATCTCTGCCATACGCGAACCTCTTCGTCGTAAGGATCCGAAGTGTCGATCTCGCGCGGCACGATGGCGCGGATGGCGACCTCCTCCGAGGCGAGAGCTACGAGCTCGTCGCTCTCGAACAGCACCATCGGCTTGGCGGCCATGGTGTCCTTGGCCATTCCGAGCTCAGAGTCGGTGGCGACGAGATAGGTGAACACGCCGTCGATGTCCTTGATCGAGGATTTCAGCGAATCCTCAAGCGTCGCCCCCTGCTCGAGATTGTTGGCGGTGTAGACCGCGAGCAGCTCGGAGTCGCAATTCGACATGAAACGGTGACCGAGCCGCTCCATCTCGCGGCGCATGATCCAGTAATTGGTGATCTGGCCGTTATGCACTACGGCGATGTCGTCATAGGGATAGGCCCAATAAGGATGCGCCGAGCGAATATCGACGTCGGACTCCGTCGCCATGCGGGTGTGGCCGATGCCATGCGTGCCGCGGAAGGATCCGAGACCATATTGCTCGGACACTCGCGTCGCGTCGCCGAGATCCTTGATCAGCTCGAGCGCGCTGCCGAAGGAAAGAACTTCGGCGCCCTCGATCTGCTCGATCTCGGTGGCGAGCCGCCGCGTGTCGCCGGAATAGCGCAGGCGGTAGCGGAAGGCATAAGGGGTCGGCTCTTCCGCTTCGATGGTTTCGGCGCCGAGTTCGGCAAGGCGATTGTCCACCTCTGCCCGACGCTGCCTGATCTTCTCGCGGATGCGGTGATCCTTCGTCAAATCTTCCTGCTCGGCGAGTTTCAGCCGCATGACATATTCGTTGGCGGTCGACGTGCCGTAGACGGCGAAGCCCGTCGAATCGGGACCACGATGCTTCAGGCTCTTCAGCATCGCCGTCATTTCCTTGCCGACGCCCGTCGCGCCGTCACGATGAATGAGACCGGCAATTCCGCACATTGTCATCGTCTCCTTAGCTTGACGCTGCCGCTGCTACGGCAGGCAATCCATATAGGTCCGCAGATCCCATTCAGTCACGGTAGCCATGAAGCGCTCCCATTCATCGCGCTTGTACTCGTCGTAAAGGCGATACATCTCGCCCGGCATGGCCGAGCGGATGACGTCGTCTTTTTCCAGCGCGGCAAGAGCGTCGCCGAGCGTCATCGGCAGCTTCTTCACCTGCTTGCCGGCTTCCATGGCCTGATAGATGTTGCGTTCTTCCGGCTTCCCCGGATCGAGATTGTTCTTGAGGCCGTCGTCCATGGCCTTGATGAGCGCCGCGGCCATCAGATGCGGGTTCACCATGGCGTCCACGGCGCGATATTCGAACCGGCCTGGCGCCGAGACCCGCAAGCCCGTGGTGCGATTCTGGAAGCCCCAATCGGAGAACACCGGCGCCCAGAAGCCCGTGTCCCACAGCCGGCGATAGGAGTTCACCGTGGAGCAGCCGATCGCGGTCAGTCCGCCGAGATGCTTGACGATGCCGCCGATCGCATGCAGTCCGACCTTGCCCGGAAGCTGAATGTCGTCGGTATCCGGCATGAAGGTATTGTCGCCGCCGGTGGAATAGACATAGTTCTGCGCCATGCCCGGCAGCTTCTTGGCATCGTTGCCGAGCGCCTTCATCTCGTCCTTGCCGCCGCGCCACAGCGAAATGTTGTGGTGGCAGCCATTGGCCGAGACGCCCATGAAGGGCTTGCACATGAAGCAGGCGATGATGCCGAACTCGCGCGCAACTTGCGCGCAGATCTGCCGGTAGGTGGCGAGCCGGTCCGCGGTTCTTAGCGCATCGTCGAAAGTGAAATTGAGCTCGAGCTGGCCGGGTGAATCCTCGTGATCGCCCTGGATCATGTCGAGGCCCATTTTCCGGCAATACTCGATGACCCGCATATAGACGGGCCTGAGGCTCTCGAACTGGTCGATGTGATAGCAATAGGGATTGGAATAGCCGCCGTTCGGCTGACCGCTCTCGTCCTTCTTCAGCCACATCATCTCCGGCTCGGTGCCGTGGCGCAGCTGCAGGCCGTGATCCTTCTGGAACTGGTCGTGGATGCGGCGGAGATTGCCGCGGGCGTCGGCGGTAAGAAAGGCACCCGGCTGGACACGCTCCTCGCGGTTGCGGAACAGCGTGCACCAGAGCCGCGCCACCCGCTTGTCCCACGGAAGCTGCATGAAGGTCTCTGGCTCGGGGATGCCGACCAGTTCCGCTGCCTCAGGCCCGTAGCCGAGATAGTCGCCACGCCGGTTGACGAAGAGGTTCATGGTGGCGCCGTAGACGAGCTGGAAGCCCTTCTTGGCGATCGATTCCCAATGGTCGGCCGGGATGCCCTTGCCCATGATGCGGCCGGTGACCGACACGAACTGCAGATAGAGATATTCGATGCCGAGCTCGTCGATCTTCTTGCGAACCTCGGCGACGAGCTCTTTCCGGCCCGGCGCGTCCACGAATTTCTCGATGTCCGTTACCGACTCGACGCGGTGTTCCATGACCCACTCCCGCTTGCGACTAGAAACGCCAAGTCTCCGCCCCTCACTTCAGCTCCAAGGAAATGGACTGTGCGAGGTCGGATGCAATTGCCCCTTCTCGAAGCGCGCAAAGCGGAACGGCTCCAGAAGCGCGCTCTTCTCGCCCATGATCTCCTGCGCCACGAGCTTGCCAACGCCGAGCATCTTGTAGCCGTGATTTGAGTCGGCGATCACGTAGACATTCTCGCGGAACACATCGAACACCGGGAAGTTGTCCGGTGTGAAGCAACCGAGGCCACCGGATTTTTCTTCCGTCTTGTAGTTCGGCATCTGGCCTTCGAAGCGCTTCTGGCAATGCGCGAGCGCCGAGCACCACATGTCGATGAAATCCTCGCCGACCACGAAATCCGGAGAGTCTGGGCCGTAAGGATCGACGGCGACGCTATCGGCATCCTGCTCGACTTTATAAGGAGAGGCACCGCCCTGAATGCCGCCAAAGCTGAAATCCGGCTTGTAATAGATGCCCCACAGCCTGTCGGTGATCAGACGCCCGTCGCGGTCCGAATAGAGCGGGGCGTCGGTATCGACATGGATCACGGGGGGAAAGCGCCCGTCATTGGTCTTGTGCATGTTCGGATCGACGGCGAGCGTGCCCTCCTCGAGGCACCAGAATTTCCACATCGGCACGTCGCGATGCACCTTGCCGGTGAGGTCCTTGACCGTGATCCGCTTCGGCAGATCGAGCATGTTCCAGATCGCGTTCACCCAGGGCCCCGCTCCCACCACCACCGTCTCGCAGGCAATGCGGCCTTGGCTGGTGTCGAGCCCGGTCACCGCACGGCTATTCGATCCGAACTCGAAGCCTTGCACCTCGACGCCGGAGAGGATGGAAACACCTTCGCTCTTTGCCTTTGCCGCAAGGCCGAGCATGCTTGCCCGGTTATTGGCATAGCCGCCGCGCTTCTCGTGCAGAACCGAGGTGATGCCTTTTGCCTGCCAATCGTCGAACAGGCCCTTCATATAGCTCTCCGACGCCGCGGCACCCTCGATGAACGCGGACTCATAGCCGATCGCGCGTTGCTGCTGGTAGATCGAAGCCACGTCCTCGCGCATGCATTCGGGGCTGATCTGCATGTAGCCGACGGGGTGATAGCTGTAGGTCTCGGCGTCGCTTTCCCACTCGTCGACGGAGTGGGCCATGAGCTCGCGCATGGCCGGCTGGAAGTAGTTGTTGCGGACGACGCCGCAAGCGATACCCGAGGCACCGGCGGCAACCGCGGTTTTATCCACAACAAGAATATCCTCTCCGGAGCCTCGGCCGGTCTTTTTCAACATCTGGGCGAGGTGAAAAGCGGTGCTCAGCCCGTGAATCCCGGCGCCGATGATGGCATATTTGACCGACTGAGGGACTTTGCCGTTGTTTGCTTCACCCATGCGCCTGACCCGCCGGCTTCTTCGGAGGACGTCTTATTTGCTGCCGATTTCCCGGGCGCATTTGCGCATGGTCCAAAACCAATGTAAACCAATTTGTTGATCGGGCCCAAAGTGGGCCTATCCAAAGAGGTGAACCACATTGACCGAACCACGCATCAAGACGGCAAGCGAATCCCTGGCGGCGGATTTGGAGAGGCGCGACCATGGCGTCGGCACCATCTCGGCCTATCTCCGGCGCGCCATCGAAACCGGAGCCTATAGCGAGGGCGACCGGTTGCCGCCCGAGCGCCAACTCGCCGTCACCTTCGATGCGGCGCGGAGCACGGTGCGCCGTGCACTCGATCAGCTCGCCAAGGCCGGACTCGTGTCGCGGCGGCTCGGCAGCGGCACCTATGTCGGTTCCGGCGGAGGCCAGCACGGCGCCGATCTTGCCGATCAGATCAGCCCATTGCAGCTCGTCGAGGCACGGCTCGCAGTCGAGCCCTTCACCACGCGCCTTGCCGTGCTGCACGCCACGCGCCGCAATCTCGAGGAAATGGAGGTGGTGCTCCTCCGCGCCGAGGCGTCGATCGACGACAAGGATTCCTTCTCGCGCTGGGACGGCGAATTCCATCTGATGATCGCGCAAGCCTCGAGCAATCCGCTGCTGCTCAGCGTCTATCGCCAGATCAATCAGGTCCGCCTGCATGCGCAGTGGGACGCCATGAAGGAGAAGATTCTGACCGCTGACGTGATCGCCGACTATAACCGGCAGCATCGCGGCATCTTCAATGCGCTGAACGAGCGCGACGCCATCGCAGCTCAGTCGCTGATCACCGAGCATCTCGAAAAGGCGCGCGACGATCTCTTGCGGGCGAACAGTCCTTAGCAATCGCCAATGAGTTCGGTCCTGCTTGGGCTGGTCGCAGCGCTCTCCTGGGGCGTGAACGACTTCCTCGCTCGCTTCCCTGCCCGCGCGGTTGGCCCCGTCCCCACGGTTCTCGTCGTTTCCTTCGCTGGCCTCATCTTTATCTCCGGCTGGCTCGTCATGAGCGGCGATACAGTCCGCATCTCCTTGCCGCAGCTTTGGCTCCCGGCGGCGAGCGGCATTTTCTTCACGCTGGCGACCCTCTCGCTCTTCGCGGCACTTGCGCTCGGACCCATATCACTCGTCGCTCCGGTCGCAGGATCATACCCAGCGTTCTCCATGATCTTTGCCGTGGCCCAAGGTGCACGCCCTAGCGCTGTGCAATGGCTCGCGATCGCGACCGTGATGGCAGGGGTCGCGATCGTTTCAAGGAGCGGCGGCGCTTACGAGGATTCGGGTCACATCCCGGCAGGAAAGCTCAAGACCATTCTTGCACTTGCCTTTTGCGCGAGCCTCGGCTCTGCCATCTCGCAAACCAGCGGGCAGGCCGCAGTCCTCACACTCGGCGAGGCTACTTCCGTCTGGCTGATAAGAATTTTTGGGCTGATCACCATCGGCGGGATCTATTTTGTGAGGCGCCCGCGAGCGGCGCTTCCCGCCCGCTGGCTCCCTCTCCTCGGGCTTATGGGCGGACTTGATGTCACCGCGCTCGCCGCGATCATCGCCGCCGGCAACCTGCCAGATCCGGCCTTCGCCACGGTCGTCTCCTCAGCCTTCGCTACGGTCACGGTGATCCTGGCGCGATCCATCCTCAAAGAGCCGATATCGCCGATACAGCTTCTCGGAATGGTGTTGATCTTTGGCGGCGTTGCGGGACTTGCCGGCTTATGAGGAGCCGGCAAAAACCCTACAGCGCTGCGCGGCGATCCGCGGGGGCGCTGTACCGATTCTCGACGCCTTGCATGGCGAGGCTGATGGTTTCCAGCTGGCTAATGCAGGAGGCCGCGAATTTCATGTAGCTCTCGCCGATGGTCATGAGTTGGCGGCGGAGATCGTCGTTGGTTGCCCTGAGGCTCACGAGCTCGCGTTCCTGCAGCTCGACGCGGCTGCGCAAATGATCCCGCTCATGGGTGAGACAATGGATCGCCGCCGTTCCGTCGAGGACGGCATTCTCGAGATCCTTGTAGGAAGGCAGTCCGCCCTGACCGTCACTCATGGGATCAGCTTCTCCAAGGTCGCTTAAGTTTCGGTTACAGAGGCGTCGAGGTCATCGTTGTGCGGCCGCTCGCTGCCCACGACCGGAGCCGTAGGCGCGAGGCTCTCCGCCATCCAGCTCGAGCAAGATGAGGCGGACCCAGCCTTCGATTTCGCTGCCCAGGCGAAGGCGCCGATGGCCAGCGCAGGAGCCAAGCCGAGAGCGAAGGCAAGGATCAGGATCCAGAAGCTCGTCGAGAAGTTTCGCCGCACGCGCTCAAAGGCAGTGACGCGTCTCGCAACTCTTGGCAGCTGGTTCGGTTTTGCTGGAAGACGCGGCCGCAAGCGGTGCGCCATCACCCCTGGTGAGATGTCGGCGCGACGTTCCTCAAGCCCGGCACGCCTGAGCGCATCCTTAAACGACTCGATGCATTGGTGCGGATTGCTGGTGCCCATGGTCCGCCAACGAACTTGCGCCAAAGTTGCTAATATCCAGAGGGTTACCCTTACGAATGCACAGTTAATGGGAGGTTACCGGTTTCATTAAATTCACGCCGACATGTCCGCGGAAGGGTGAGCTCGGCGCCTCTCCTAACTGTCCGCTTCAGGGCTAATTGTGAGGTTGCCTCCAGCGAAAACTCGACTCGTGCAACGATAGAAGCGGTAGTTTGGCGATAGCACAGCGACCTGAGGAGCCAATACGATGGCACCACAATCCGCCACTGCCGACGGGCGCCTGTTCTTTCTCAAGATCGACCGCTTGGCGGTTATCCTAAGGCCCATCCTTGATCCACTAGGGGGTATCATCGGTTCCGTCCTCGGTACCAACCCGTTAGGGGGCAAGATCGTCAGCGTGAATCCCGACGGAACCGATCGCCAAATCGTCCTCGGCGGATTGAACAGCATCCCGGACGGCATCCAGGTCGATGTCAAAGGCGGACATATCTATTGGACCAATATGGGCCGGCCCGACCTCAACGATGGGTGGATCCAGCGCGTCGACCTCGATGGCGGGAACATCACCACGATCGTTCCGGAAGGTGCCACGTTCACGCCCAAGCAGCTCAAGCTCGACCGGCGGAATGGCAAGCTCTATTGGTCTGATCGCGAGGGCATGCGCGTGATGCGCGCGAATTTGGACGGCTCCAACATCGAAACCCTTGTTGAGACCGGCCGCGGCGATGCCGATCGCCAAAATGAGATGAACTGGTGCGTGGGCATAGCCGTCGATGTCGATCGCGGCCACATCTATTGGACGCAAAAGGGGTCCAGTGATGCCAATGAGGGCCGGATCTTTCGCGCCAATCTCGAACTACCGAAGGGCGAAAGCCCGGCGCATAGAACCGACATCGAAGAGCTTTTCAGAGATCTGCCGGAGCCGATCGATCTCGATCTCGATCTCGCAAACCGAACGATCTACTGGTCCGACCGCGGAGATACGAAAGGGGGCAATTCGATCAGTCGCGCTTCCATGGATGCCGACCCACAGGGTCAAAGGACTCGGGAAATCCTTCTCCGAGATTTGCACGAGGGTATCGGCCTCTCGCTCGATGTCGAGCGGGACCGAATGTTCTTTACCGACTTGGGCGGCACGGTTTACCGGGCCCGGCTCGACGGATCGGAAAGGAAAGAGCTGCTCAGCGGACAAGGGAACCTGACAGGCATTGCCTATGTCGCGCCGTTCGGCGGCTGACGCGGCAAGGGACGGTCGAAATGGACTCTGCGCCGATACTTGCTCTAATCCTCGTCGTCGACTTTGCCATCACATCCTTGCATTCCTACCAAGAGTGGAAGGGCGTGGGCGCGCCGCTGTGGCGCAATTTCGGCGCGATCGCCGGTCTCGATGTCCCGGACAATTGGGGCTTCTTGCTCTTCACCGTTCTCCTGACCCTCATCCTCTTCGCCATAGGGTTCGTCGGCATAACAGGCCGCTTTGGCCCCTGCCTGACTGCCGCTGCGTTAGGCGCTTTGATCGGCGCGCGATTGTCCGACACGATCGTCTCTCATCTCCTGCTGTACACGGTGGGTTACCGTCCCAATCCGGGGCTCAGTTCAACGCCGCTTTACGTTCTCGAGGCCTGCTTTATTGGATGGGCTTTCTCGGCACGTTTGGCAGCTCAGCCAGGTGCTGCGATTTTTGGTGTGGTCGGTGGCGTGCTGATGTTCGTTGTGGTGCTGCCAGGATTGCGGCTGGTGCGGCAGGTGATACCCGCTTGGAAGCGCGACCCCTGGTCAAGTTGGCAACCGATCCCATCCTGGGCATCGACGAATCCTGCCGCGCCTACGGGTGGTGATGTCGGCACGGACTGAGGTGCCCGACCACACCGGATGCTCGGCCGCTTCGCGCCGATTTGGACTCTGAATCAGGCTATCCGAGTCGCTGATTCTTGGCCCAAAAACAGCCATTTCGCGCTACGCAAACCGTCGGTTCGCCGACGATCGCGGTTAACTCATTGGTTCTGCTAGAGAATCAGCGGCCACCGCCGCCTTTGGCAAGCCTCTGGAAAGACACGCCGACCCCCGCGAAAACACCGTAAATCTTTACGCGGAGAGGGCCGCCGTGTAGTCTAGAAGTCGTTGTAAATAAAGGTGTTAGGGCGGTTTTGGGGGCGCCGGGGGAAAGCCTGGATGCCCGTTCGGGAGGCCCGGAAAATGGGCTTGACGCGCCGCGAAATTCTGGTGGCCGGCGGGGTGGCCTGTGCGGCGCTTGCCGACGCTTTGTTTTCGCCGGGAAGTGCCGCCGAAAAGGCCGAAAAAGATGAAACGGCCGAGTTCGTCGTGAAGCACATAGGGCGGGCGGCAACGGAGTCGGAACGCCTGCACCTGATCATGCCGGCGACCTTCCCCACCGGCTACACCGTGCCCATGGAGCTCAAAGTCGACAGCCCCATGACTGACGACGATCACGTGAAGCGCATCCAAGTTTTCGCGCCGCAGAATCCGCTCATCGACGTCGCCAGTTTCAACTTCGTCCCGCAGCGCAGCGTCCCCCGCGTGTCGACGCGTATCCGTCTCGCCAAACCGCAATTCGTCGTCGCCGTTGCCGAGATGGGCGACGGCACGCTGCTGATGGCCAAGACCTATGTCGACGTGGCGACCAATGGCTGCATCTGACGCGTCCAAGGGAGGCCGACAGTGACCACCCCAACCCCACGCGTGCTCGTCCCAAGCGACGCGACCAAGGGCGAAGTCTTTCAGGTCAGGACCATCATCAGCCACGAGATGGAGACCGGCTTGCGTCACGACAAACAAGGCCGCGTGATCCCGCGCAAGATCATCAACAGGTTCGCTTGCCGCTATGGAGGTGTAGAGGTGTTCAGCGTCAATCTCCACGAGGCCGTTTCGGCCAACCCCTTCATCGAATTCTACCTGGTCGCCATGGAGAGCGGGCGGCTCGAGTTCATCTGGGAGGAAGATGGCGGGGGCACGTATCGTTTGGAACACCAACTCGCGGTCGCTTGACCATGGCGCGGCAAGTGGCGCCTGCGAGGACGTGCGCGCCATGCAATCGGGGAGCGTCGATCGAGCGCGTGCTTGTGAACGGTACACGCCTGATCGTGACGCTGTTGCTTGCAGTAGGCCCGATCACGCTGATTATTTTTTCGAGCCCGGCGGCAGAGAACAATCGTGGCGCTCAACTCGCTGCGATGTGCGCTTCGTGCCACCGCCTCGACGGACTTGACCATGGCATCCCCTCGATCATCGGCCTCGACGAGAGCAAGCTCACCGGCATGATGGCCGAATTCAAGTCTGACAAGCGCAAGAGCCAGATCATGGGCGTGGTCGCGCGTTCGTTGACCGACGAGGAGGTCGCCGAGGTCGCACATTATCTCGCGGCACGAAAAAAGGGATCGGAGCAGCCATGAAGTGCTGGACGCGCCGCCAATTCGGCTGCCTTGCGGGAGCGGCGTGCCTCACGGCACTCGCGCCACGCGCATCTAAGGCCCAAGCGAAGTCGCGGGTCGTCGTCATCGGCGGCGGCATTGGCGGCGCGACGGTGGCGAAATATTTGGCGGCGAGCGCCGGAACGATCGAGGTGACGCTGGTCGAGCCAAAGTCGCGCTACACGACCTGCTTCTTCAGCAGCCTCTATCTCGCCGGGATACGCTCGTTCGAATCGCTGACGCATAGCTATGAGGCGCTCGCGCAAAACTACGGGATCAAAATCATCCACGATTACGCGGCGGCGATCGATCCGGCGGGAAAGACGGTCGCTCTCAAGAGCGGCGACACGCTCAGCTACGACCGGCTGGTGCTTGCCCCCGGCATTGCCTTCAAATTCGGCACCGTCGAGGGCTATGACCAGGCCGCGACCGAAATCATGCCGCATGCGTGGAACGGCGGACCGCAGACCGAGCTCTTGCGGCGGCAACTCGAGAGCATGGAGGACGGCGGCCTTTTCCTGATCGCCGCTCCGCCAAATCCGTTCCGCTGCCCGCCAGGTCCCTACGAGCGCGCGTCCCTGGTCGCCTATTACTTCAAGCAGTTCAAGCCGAAGTCCAAGATATTGATCCTCGATGCCAAGGACAGTTTCTTCGAGCAGGATCTGTTCCAGGACGCTTGGACCCGCCACTATCCCGGAATGATCGAGTGGCTGCCCGGCCAATTCACCGGAGGGGTCCAGTCGGTCGACGTCAAGGATTTGTCGGTGAAGACCGAGGCCGAGACCTTCAAGCCCGCGGTCGTCAATTTCATCCCGCCGCAAATGGCGGGCGAGCTCGCGCAGCAGGCCGGTCTTGCCGGTCAGTCTGGCTGGTGTCCCATCGAGCCGACGACTTTCGAATCGAAGCTGCAGCCGGGCATCCACATCGTCGGCGATGCCATCAATTCCGGCGAGATGCCGAAATCCGCCTTCTTGGCCAACAGCCAGGCCAAGATCTGCGCCTTCGCCGTCGCCGCTGCCCTCACCGGCTCAGATCGCTCCGCCCCACATCTGTTCAACACCTGCTTCACCTTTCTCGCCGCCGACGATGCGGTGAGCGATGCCATCGCGCTCGCGCCCAACGGAGACGCGATCAAGATCAGCGAGATCCTGATCAGCGAGGTCGGCGAGGACGCCGAGCTGCGCCGGCAGGTGGTGCAGGCGGCGAACGGCTGGTACACCGCCTTCACTCACGATGTGTTCGGCTGATCGTACGGCCGTTCAACCCCGCTCAATCGCGGGACCAGCCATCGCCGGAACGCCGAGACCGCGGCGCACGCTTTCCGGCTCCGCGCTTGGCCTGCGCTCGAGGCTTGGTAACGGAGGGGGATCGGGCAGCCGAGACAGCCGTAGGGAATTGACCACCAACAGCAGGCTCGAGCTCGCCATGATTGCGGCCGCCAGCACCGGCTGCAGGATGCCGAGTGCGGCGAGCGTAAGGGCCACGAGGTTGTAGCCAAACGCCCAGATCAGATTGGTGACGACCGTCTTCCGCACTGCGCGGGCGACGCCGATAACCCAGGGCAGCATCGCAAGACCATCCTTGGGCAGCACGACGGACGCCGTCTCGCGCGCGAGGTCGGTGGCCGAGCCCACGGCGATGCCGATATCGGCGTCGGCCAGAACCGGCCCATCGTTGAGACCGTCGCCCACCATCGCCACGATCTGGTAGCTGCGCCGATACTTCTCGAGCGCAGCTCGCTTTGCCTCGGGCAGCAGGCCGGCTTGCATTTCGTCGATGCCGACCGCGTCTGCGACCCGCCGCGCCGCCGGTGCGATGTCGCCTGAGAGCAGCGCAACATGCAGTCCGAGGCTGCGCAGTTCTTCGACGGTCGAACGCGCTTCGGGAAGCGGCGTGTCGTCGAGCGACAGTGCGGCATGGACCATCCCGCCCCAGCCGACATAGATCACCGAATGACCGCTCGCTTCCAGCAGCCAAGCGCGTTTGGCCAGGTCCGGCGGCAGCGACCAGCCAAGGTCGCTCATCAGGGCGCCGTTTCCGGCGGCGATCAACTCGTCGCCGGCACGCCCGCGAATGCCGCGGCCGGGCATGGCGCGCACGTCCGAGGTTGCAACCGGTTTAAGGCTCCGCGCCGCGGCCGCCAAAGTGATGGCGCGGGCGAGCCCGTGCTCGGAATGGCGTTCAAGCCCCGCCGCCCTGGACAGCACCTCGGCGGGCCCTACCCCATCGCAGTCAACGCCGGCGATGCGCGGCCTGCCCGACGTCAGCGTGCCGGTCTTGTCGAAGGCGACGAACCGCGTGCGGGCGAGAGCCTCGAGCGCACCCGGATCGCGCACCAGGCAGCCGCGGCGCGACAGCCGCGCGATGCCGAGCGAGGTGGCGAGCGGCGCGGCGAGGCCGATCGCGCAAGGGCAGGCAACCACCAGCACCGCAAGCCCAACCAACAGCGCCCTGTCGAACGGAATCGATTGCGCCCAGTAAGCGACGGTCAGAGCGCCGAGGATGAGAACGAAAGGCACCGAGACGCCGACCACGCGGTCGGCAATGCGCTGTGTCGGGCCTCGGCGGGAGAGCGCCTCGCGCACCGACCTGCAAATCTGCGCCCAGCGGGTCGCGGAGCCCGCGCCGCTGCTTTCGATCAGCAGCGGTCCGTCGAGATTCATGCTGCCGGCGATCGCCGCGGAGCCAACCCGCTTGGCAATCTGGCGGCTCTCCCCGGTGATTACCGCCTCATCGGTGTGGGACGAGCCCTCCACCACTACGCCGTCAATCGGCACGCGTTCGCCTGGCCGCACCAGCACCCTCATGCCGGCGGCGATGTCCCGCGCCGGACGGCGTGTCTCGATCCCGTCAGCGACAACGGTTGCGCATTCGCTTTCGGCTTCCAACAGAGGTTCGAGGTCGCGCGCTGCCTTGGCACGGGCAGCCGCCTCGATATAGCTGCCGACGGTGAACAGCATGAGCACCATGGTGGCGGTGTCGAAATAGACCTGGTCGCTCTGCTCGATGGTGGCGAAAACGGAATAGGCGTAGGCGGCGCCGACGCCGATGACGACGAGCGCCGAGGCGGTCAACCGCCCCTCCACGGCGTGAGCCCAGGCGTCGCGGAGATAGGGCTCGCCGAGAATGATCAGCGCCGGCGTGGCGAAAATCCACAACAGCAGGTGAATCCAAGGCACGAGCCACGCATCGGCGCCGCTGAAGGTCCCGGCATAGAGCAGGAGACTGATCAGCATGATGTTCATGGTGAGGAAGGCGCCGACGCCGATGCGGATCAACAACCGGGCAGCCTCCCACTCCTCGCTCTGGCCGTGCTTCACCTGAAAGGCGATGCAGCAGCCGTAGCAGCAGAACGCGCGATCCTCGCCGCTCACCTTGCGCTGCATCGGGCGCAAGCCAAGCGGCAGCAAACAATGGCTGCACAAATGATCGCCGCGCCCGCTCATCTGGAAGGTCCTATCGCCCAAGCATGTCCGACATGGGCGGCAAGCGGCATGACGCCGCGGCCGAGCGTGATCAGGCCGAGCAGAAGGATGAAGCTGCCGGCGAGCCACACGCCGCGTTGTCGCCAGACCGGCGCGAGCACCTGGCCGACGCCGCCCATCATCAGCATGGCGGGAAAGGTTCCCAGTCCGAACGACAGCATGACCAGCAGGCCGGACAAGGCTCCGGCGGTGCTCGCCGCCTGGGCGGCGAAGGCATAGACCAGAGGACAAGGGAGGAAGCCGTTGAACACGCCGAAAGCAACCGGCGCGGCGGGACTTTGCGACTTCTGCAGATTGCGCAAGGACTGAGCCAGCGCGCTGCCGCCATAGCCGATGGCCGTGCGGTGAAGGCCCTGGAGTAGGCCAAAGAACTGCAGCGCCACGACAATCATCAGGAGCCCGGCGGCAATCGCGAGAAATCGCTGGGCCAAGTCGAGCGGACCGTTCAGCACCGGGATTTTCAATCCTTGCGAGGTGCACCACACCTCGCCCAGGGTGCCGGCGATCACGCCGAGGAAACAGTAGGTGGTGAGCCGCCCTACATTGTAGAGCAGATGGCGCTCGGCGGTCGCCACGCGTCCTCGCGGATCGCGGCCGAGCGCGCACGCAAAGCCACCGCACATCCCGACGCAGTGGAAGCTGCCGGCGAAGCCTGCTCCGAATATCACCAAATAGTAGGTCACCGGCAGATCGTCCTGCCCAGTTCTCGCCCGCTTAACCGAAGGCGTTGCCGCGCGCCGCTACCAGCGCACGAGGTAAGCGACCCAAATGAAGAAGGCGATGGTCGCGATGACGAAGCCGATAAAGGCGATCGCCTGTTCCGGACTGGTATTTGCGAACGAGAAAATCGTGTGCGGAAGCATGCAGCACTCCTGCTCAGCCCAAATAGACCCGGGCGACATTCATGGCGAGCGCCGACAACAATAGGACCAGGTTCAAGACCGCGACACCCAAAATGATCCTTGCTGCCATCTCAACTCCCCTTTTCGACTCGATGGGTCCTCGGCGTTCAGCTTCCGGGAATCCGTCCCGGCCCGAGGCCGCCCCAATAATGGTAGGTGTAGTAAAGGCCCCAAGCGAAAAGCACGAAATAGACGACCAGCAGCCATATCGGAATATAGCCGTGGCGCGCCTCGATCGAGCCGCCGCCATAGTCCTCCAAATCGTCGTCGTGGTTTTCGGGCTTACTCATCTTCTTGCTCGGCGTGCCCGGCGCGTTCGCTGTGTGCGTCACTTTCCATCTCCATCTCGTAGAATCTGACGGACGCCTCGTCGGCATTGTGGAAGGCGCCGGACAGCACCCCCCAAATAAAAGCGCACAGCGCACCGAGGCTCATGAACAGCGCGCTTGCATAGGGTCCGGTGACCTCGAAACCCTCCATGGCTCAGTCTCCTTTGGCGGCCGCTTGTCCTGAGGCGCCGAGCTCCGCGGACTTTTGCGGCGAGGCCTCCTTCGGCACATAAGCGCTCTCCGGCGTGTCTGCCTTGAGGTTGAGATCGTCGAGCGCCGCGCGATCGGCATCGGAGATCTGCAGCGGCTGTTTGGTGAGCGGGTCCTTATAGGCGGAGAGCGCGAGAATGTAGTAGGAGAGCGCCCACCGGTCCTCGTCGGAAAATGCGTCCCGATAGGAAGGCATTGGCGTGCCGCTCAACCCGGTCGAAATGGTGCGGAAGATATCTTCGACCGCGGGGCCTGACTTGAATTGGCCGCTGGTGAGGTCGGCCGGAACGACGGTGAAGCCCTCATCGTCTTTCAGGCCTGCGGCTTTCTCGCCGTCACCCTTTCCGGTCTTGCCGTGGCACTCCCAGCATTTCGCTTGCTCCCAGACTTCTTTGCCGTGCTCGAGCATCTGCTGCGTCGGCGCCGGCGGCTTGCCGATATAGAGGGGAGCGCTTGGCGGTTCTTCGGTGAAGAAGGCATAGGGCTTGGACGGATCGGAGTTGTCCACCGCCAGCACATATTTGATGTACTGGATGACGGCGAGGCGATCGTCGAGGGGCAGACTGTACCAGGCCGGCATCGCCGTGCCGCGAACCCCGCGGGTGATCGTCCGCAGCAGATCGCCGTCGGTCGGCACCGGCTCCTTGGTCATCCTGAACTTGAAGACGGCGTTGTTGAAATTGCGTGGTTGCTGGACATAGAGGAAGGTCGCGGCCGGTCCATTGCCGTCGCCCTTCGCCCCGTGGCAGCCGAGACAGCGCCGCTCATAGACCTGCTTGCCGTGCGCGATCCATTCCTCCGAGCGCGGCATCGTGACATCGGTGACCTCGATACTCTGAGGCTCGAATAGGTCGCGCCACTTGCCGCGGTCCATGCCGAGTTTCTGCACGTAAGCGATGAGCGCTTGCAGGTCAGGCGTCTCGGCGGCGATCTTGACCGTGTCGCCTTTGTATTCCTCGCGCGGCGTCAGGATGATGGGAACCTTGTCCTTAGCCTGCATCGGCACGAACAGGAGACCGTCGGAATTCGGCGTGAGCCTGATCGGCTCCTTGCTAGAAAAGTCGAACAGCTTCTCGGTGATCGGCGTCTTTTCCAGCGTGCGGTTGCCCGATCCATCGTCGACGATGGCGACCGGCTGTCCCGGCCTGTCGAACATGCCCCGGTAAGGCGCCATGACCGAATCCGGCGACAACATGCGCGGATTCCAGAAATGGGCATAATGCCATTCATCGCTGTATTTGAGCCCGACCCGCATCAGATCCGGTCCGATGCGCCGCGTGCCGAAGAGATGCGGAATGTCATAGACGTATTCGCCGGACTCGGTCACCGGCCCCCAGCGCCGCGTCTCGCCGGTCACCGGGCGCACGAATTGCGAATGGCAATACCAGCAGCCCTCGCGCAGATAGACCTCGCGGCCCCGGTACTCGAGCGGCGTGTAGTCGGTCGCCCGCGTGAGCATCCATTTGAGCTGGCCGAGATCGGTGCGCACGACCGCGGTCACCTTGGCGGTGCGCGCCGAGGGCTCGAAAAACGGCAGGAAGCCCTGGGTGATGAGCGCCAGGAAGAAAAAGCCGACGCCTGCCACGAGCGTGACGAACCGCGCGCTCATCAAGCCGCTCCACCGGCCGGAACCGGAGCCGAGCCATAGGCAGGCCGCTCAGCCGCTCCGGCAGGCTTGGCGATTGCCGTCATCATCAGATCGATGACGAGAAGCGTCATGCCGATATCCATGCTGATGCCGGCGACGGTGCGTACGATCCAATAGGGTCGCATGGCGAGCACGGTGTCGAGCCATTCGGTTCCGGCCATCCATTGGAAGCCTTGCTGCAATCCGCCGGCGGTCAGCACCAGGCCCATGGTGGAGATGCCGACGGTGATCAGCCAGAACGCCCAATTGCCCATCCTGAACGACCACAGCTCGCGCCCGCACACCCGGGGCCAGGTGTAGACGAGGCCGCCGATCGCCCACACCACGAAGGTCCCGAACACGGTGAGGTGCGAGTGGGAGATGACGAAGTCGGTGAAATGCGTGGGCTGCTGGATCGAGCGCAGCGCCTCGGTGGAACCTTGGAAGCAGCCTACCAGATACATGAGCGCGCCCATGATCAGAAACTTCGCCGGGAGGTTTCTCCCGAAGCTGTCCCAGCGGCCCATCACCGTGCCGAAGAAGTTCACCAGCACCGTCCACACCGGAATGATCAACAGCATGGAGGTGACGATGGCGATGGTCTCGGCCCAGTCAGCGATCGGGCTATAGAGATAATGGTGGATGCCGACGAAGGGGTAGAACAGGGCAAGCGACCAGAAGCCGACGAGTGAAAGCTTGTGGGCATAGATCGGATTGCGTACGCTGATCGGCAGGTAATAGTAGATCAGCACGTAGCCCGCAGGCGTGAGCCACAGCCCGACGATGTAGTGAATATAGAGGCCGTGAAACGCCGCGCTGTTGATGCCCGAGATCATGTAGGGCAGGAGGATGCCCAGCACGAGATTCATCGACGTCCACACGAACGCCCCGATCAGATACCAGAGCGCGACGTAGAGCGGCGGCTCGAGGCGCCGCCCGATGGTGACTAGGAATTGCACGGTCACCACCATCGTGGCGAGGCAAAGCGGGATCTTGGCGAACAACGGAAACTCGCCAGCTTCGAGGCCGTTGTTCTCGCCGAACGGCAGCGAGATGAGCGCCGCCGCCGTGACCAGGTTCCAAACCCAGGCGAGCGGCACGCTCCATTGCGGCCATGGTACCCGCACGCCGCAGAGACGCGGCACCAGGTAATAACATTCACCGATGAAGAGCGAGGAGAAGGCGCCGAAGATGACGCCGTTGACATGGACCGGCCGCAGCCTGCCGAAGGTCAGTTGCAGGGAGCTGCCGAGATAGTCCGGGTAGTTGAACAGGCCCGACAGCAAGACACCGACCGACGGTGCGACCAGGAGCCAGAACATGCCCCAAAGGAGCCAGACCCGCACCACCGGCCAATCGACCAGCTCGTCGAGGTCGACACCGGCAAATTTGCCACGCAGCACTGTCCCCGTCTCAGACACGGCGCGCCCCCATCAAAGCGACTCCTGACCGCTAAAACGTCTCCGACAAACTTCTCCTCGCCCGGCAGGGATCAGTATTTGCCCGGCACCAGCACCGAGCCGGTATTCGACCAAGTGATGTAAGCTTCCAAGGCCTTCATTGCGTCCGAGTCGGTGTCGATCTTCTCCCCCTGGTTGGGTTTTTCGATGCACCAGTTGATCATCTCGCGCAGCCCTGAGAACTTGCCCACCTGCACCTGGAACTTCGGGAACGAATGCGGGTGGGTGTCGGCGCCCATGGGATGGCACATGGCGCAGGCCATTCCTGTTTCGGACAGGTTGACGCCCATCTTCTTGGCCGTCGCCCCATCGCCGTGGAACAGGAGATCGCCTACGTTCACCATCTCCATGAACGCCTTGTTGTATTCGTCCAGCTGCTCGCGGGTGACCGGGTCCTTGTGAGCATTGGCCGGTCCGACCAGAACGGCGACCCCGATCACGGCTCCGACCACGCATGACCGCCGCACAATCGAAAGGAATGT
Organism: Methyloceanibacter sp.; assembly: GCF_050728395.1. GTDB lineage: Bacteria > Pseudomonadota > Alphaproteobacteria > Rhizobiales > Methyloligellaceae > Methyloceanibacter. Next base: position 17,183 of record NZ_JBOHJB010000022.1, on the reverse strand, counting down.
CGATGTAGTTGTCATTGCCATTCCTCCCCTCAAAACGGATACATGTTGTCGGCGATCCGCGCCCGCAGGATCTCGGGAATACTATTGTCGTAGTCGGCCGCCGATTGGATGAAGACCTCCTTGCGGCCCCACATCACGTATTCGACGTCCCCGGCGCCGACCTGATTGCCGGGGTTCACGGAGATCTTTTCCCAGCCGACGCCGTCAAACATATCGCCGGGGTCGACCCGGATCATCGGCTTGGTGAGTTTCGGCACGCCCTCCGGGGCATAGGGCCAGGGCCAGGAGGTCGCCAGCATGCCGATCGAGCGCATGGTGCCGATCTCGTTGTACAGCACCTGGTGGACGTGCCCGTGAATGTTGGTGACCTTGGTGTAAGGCTTCAGCACCGCATGCACGTCGCGCCAGTCGCGCACCCAGAAGTTCCAGGGCGGATAATATTCGTAGAGCGGATTGTGGGTGAAGATGACGACGGGTTTGCCCTTGTCCCAGTCGCCGAGAATCTTCTCCAGCCAGTCGAGCTGATCGCGGCCCACCCCGGCCCACGGGCCGGCGACGGTGCCGTCGAGGGTCGCCATGTGGCCCATGCGCTCCTCCGGGGTCATCTTCTTTGCCGTCCAGTAGTCCGGCCCCCGGCTCACGGTGTCGAGCCCGATGAAGCGCACGCCTTTATGGTCGAAGGTCCAAGTGGGCTTGCCGAACAGCTCGCCCCACTTCTTGCCCATGTCGAGATACCAGTCGTGCTCGCCCGGGATGAAGTGTTTCGGGATCTTGATCTCCTTGAGAATCTCATTCCCAAGCTCGAGCTCCTCGACCTTGCCGAGCTGCGCCAGGTCGCCGCCGAAGATGAGAAAGTCGGCCGGCGGGTCCATGGCCTGGACCTCCTTGGCGGCGCGCACCGTTTTGTCGACGAAGCGCGTGTTGAGAGACTTCTCGTAGAGATGGGTGTCGGAGATCCAGGCGAACTTGAACGGCGCTTCGGCGGCGTGAGCGACATCGATGGTGTTGATCAGCGGCCACCAGGCGAAGGTCTGGCCGACGGTTGCGGCCCCGAAGATCAGCGATCTGTGCACGAAGGTGCGTCGGGTGATTTGCACCGAATCGTCGGGGCGCACTCCAGGTTTCTGCAGCTCAGCGTGTATTTCGCGCCGAAGGCGCTCAAGCTCGTCAGACATGTCGTTTCCTCCTGACCCCTTGGGACCGTTTACAAAGCGTCGGTCCTGATGGAGGCGGACGCGGTGCTTCTGCCGCGTCGGTTATTCTTTTTGTTTTTGCGTTCGATTATTGTTTCTTGAGTTCGATATCCAGTTTGGTGGCCTGACCTCCAGTCACGGTTACGGGCATCTCTGTCGGCCCGGTAAAGGGTTGCTCTGCCACGAGCTTGTAGGTGCCTGGCGGAACGTCGGTGATGGTGAATTTGCCGTCGGCGCCGGTGATCGCGTAATAGGGGTTGTCGACCACGTAGATCCAACCCTCCATCCAACCATGCGCGTCGCAGTCGACGCGGACCGTTCCGGCTTTTTTCAACTCGGTGGGAATGACCTGCCCCTCATTCGGCAGCGCCATGTTGAAGGCGGTGCGCTTGCCGTAATAGCCATGCGTGTTGTGGAGGACAGGGTCGCTGTTGAGGACGTCCAGGGGGCCGGCAGGGATGACCTGAACTTCGGGTTCGAAGCGGCAATTGTGGTTGTTGAGCACAGGCTTCTTGCCAGGTTCAGGCCACGCCTTTCCCGAGGCAACGTCGGCGAGATACACGACCGCGCTCTCGACGGCCTTGTCGGCACTAACCCTGATCAGCGGCTCCTCGCGCACGCCTCCGCAGGTCGCCGTGTCCTTGGTGGGGATGATCTTCTTGGTGGGCACGTCGCCGCGATAGACGACTGTTCCCTCGATCGTCCCGCCGCCGGTGACGGCAGCGACGTCGTATGCATGCGCGGGGAAAGTTAGGATCGCAGTTGCGATGACCGTCAGCAGACCGGACAAAATCCTGAGCGTGGCGGCCACAGCAACCCCTCTCCATTACGTCCGGAGAACACGGCAATCTCGAAAATTAGAATTCGTCCAATTCGAAATGAAGTCCAATCAGTCATGCTGATCGGCTGATAATAAAAAATGATCACGCGCTCGCGCCCAACAGCGCTAAGGTTTGCGCGGTCATCGCGACGGGTCGATTTGGACCTCCGATAGGGGGAACATGACCAATCCACAGCGAAGTGTTCGGGAGGTGGGCGCTGCGGGCTATGACGGATTCTTTGCCGACGCTGTCGCGCGGCTGCATGTCGAGCGTCGTTACCGCATCTTCGCTGACCTCGAACGGATGGCCGGCCGCTTTCCCTGCGCCGTGTGGCACTCTCCGCAAGGGCCGAAGGAAGTCGTCATCTGGTGCTCCAACGATTATCTCGGCATGGGGCAGCACCCGAAGGTCGTGCGCGCCATGATCGAAGCCGCCACTCGGTTCGGCACCGGGGCCGGCGGCACGCGCAACATCGCCGGCACCAATCATCCGCTGATCGAGCTTGAGGGCGAGCTTGCCGATCTCCACGGCAAAGAGGCGGCGCTGGTCTTCACCTCGGGTTATGTCTCCAACCAGGCGAGCATCTCGACCATCGCCAAGCTCATCCCCGATTGCCTGATCCTGTCCGACGCCCTCAATCACAATTCGATGATCGAAGGCATTCGCCAATCCGGGATGGAAAAGAAAATCTTCCGTCACAACGACGTGGGTCATCTCGAAGACTTATTGAGCGCGGCAGGTCGGCACCGGCCGACGCTCATCGTGTTCGAGAGTCTTTATTCAATGGGGGGCGACGTAGCCCCGATCAGCCGCCTTTGCGACGTGGCCGATCGCTACGGCGCCATGACCTATCTCGACGAAGTGCATGCGGTCGGCATGTACGGCGAAAGGGGCGCCGGCATCGCCGCGCGCGACGGCGCCATGCACCGGATCGACGTGATCGAAGGCACGCTCGCCAAGGCCTTCGGCTGCCTCGGCGGCTACATCGCCGGGAGCGCCACGCTGATCGACGCGGTGCGCTCCTATGCTCCCGGCTTCATCTTCACCACGGCTCTGCCGCCGCCGATCTGTGCCGCGGCCACGGCTGCGATCAGGCATCTGAAAATTTCCGATTGGGAGCGCAACCGCCAGCAAGATCGTGCGCGGCGGGTCAAGTCGGCGCTGGCGGCGGCGGAATTGCCGGTCATGCTGAGCAACACCCACGTCGTTCCCGTGGCGATCGGCGATCCGGCGAAGTGCAAAGCGGCGAGCGACCTTCTGCTCAGCAAGCACGGCATCTACATCCAGCCGATCAACTACCCGACCGTGGCCAAGGGAACCGAGCGCTTACGCATCACGCCCACGCCCTGCCATGACGACCACATGATCGCCGAGCTTGCCGCGGCGCTCGTCGAGGTATGGGGCGAGCTCGGCTTGCCGAGGGGCTGTCTCCCCTACGCGGCCGAGTGAACGCATCGCGCCAGGCTGTCGGAAGTTTGCGTCTTTGAGGAGGAAGCACATGACCGCCAAGGATCTCAAATTCTCGTTCGAGGCTCGCGACCGGTTGCTGCACGGCATCGACGTTCTCGCCAGCGCCGTGAGGGTCACACTCGGACCTAGAGGGCGGAATGTCGCGATCGATCGGTCGTTCGGAGCGAAGATCACCAAGGACGGCGTGAGCGTCGCCAAGGAAATCGAGCTCGGCAACAAGTTCGAGAATATGGGCGTCCAGTTGGTTCAGCAGGTCGCCAACAGGACCTCCTACCGGACCGGCGACGGCACCACCACCGCGGTCGTGCTCGCGCACGCGATCGCCAGGAACGGCGCCAAGGCGGTGGCCGCCGGCATGAACCCAATGGACCTGAAGCGCGGCATCGATCGCGCGGTGGAAGCCGTCGTCGGCGAGCTCAAGAAGGCTGCCAAGTCCATCACCTCGAACGCCGAGATCGCGCAGATCGGCACCATATCCGCCAACGGCGACACCGAGATCGGCGGCACTATCGCCGAAGCGATGCAGAAGGTCGGCAACACAGGCGTCATAACCATCGAGGAGGGCACGTCGCTCAAGACCGAGCTCGACGTTGTCACCGGCATCCAGTTCGATCGCAGTTACATTTCTCCCCATTTCGTCACCAACCGCTACAAGGGCCTGGTGGAGATGGAAGACGCCTACATTCTGATCAGCGAGAAGAAGCTCTCGAGCCTCAACGAAGTGCTGCCTTTGCTGGAGAAGGTCGTCCAGGCCGGCAAGCCTCTGCTCATCATCGCCGACGACGTCGACGCCGAGATCATGGCGGCGCTCGTGGTCAACAAGCTGCGCGGCAGTCTCAAAGTTGCCGCCGTCAAGGGCCCCGCCTATGGCGAGCTGCGCAGGGCGATCCTTCAGGATATCGGGGTGATGACCGGCGGAACGGTGAACTCGGACGATCTCGGGTTCAAGCTCGACACCGTGTCCTTGGACATGCTTGGACGCGCAAAGAAGGTGGTCATCGACAAGCAAAACACGACGATCGCCGAAGGCGCAGGCACGAGCGCCGCCATCGAGACCCGCATCGCCGCGCTCAAGCTGCAGATCGAGCGATCCACCTCCGATTACGACCGCGAGAAGCTGCAGGAGCGGCTGGCGAGCCTTACCGGCGGCATCGCCGTGATCAGAGTTGGCGGCGTGACCGAAACCGAGATCAGGGAAAAGAAGGATCGCATTCAAAATGCGATGCATGCGACGCGCGCGGCAATCGAAGAAGGCATCCTGCCTGGCGGCGGCGCCGCCTTGGTGCGGGCGAGCAAGCTCGCCGGCAATCTCAAGACCGAGAATGACGATCAGAAAGCCGGCGTTGCCATCGTCAGGGAGGCGATCACCTGGCCCGCCCGGCAGATTGCCGCCAATGCCGGGGCCGACGGCTCGGTCGTGGTCGCCAAGATTCTCGACGCCAACGACAATGGCTTTGGCTTCGATGCGCAAACCTGCGAGTTCGGCGATCTGATGGCGAGAGGCATTATCGACCCCGCCAAGGTCGTGCGCTCGGCCCTTCAGGGCGCGGCCTCGATCGCCGGCCTCCTCATTACCACGGAAGCCATGGTGGCCGAAGTGCCAGGTCCGCCGCCGCCCGAGCTTCCTGGCCACCACGATCACGAGGATCATCTCGACATGGAGTTCTGAGGGCGAGCCCTAGAGGTCCGTGGCGATTCGTTACTCGCCAGAAGCGTGGCTACGCGATGAAGGAAAAAACCCACGACAGAGCTACTAAAACGACCACGGAACAGGCAACAATTGGCCAGAAATATCTTTTTTCTTGCTTCATGACACGGGTAGCAGATCGCCAAACACCAACCCATCCCCAGACGGCAATAGCCATTGCAAGAATCACGAGTCCGAGCATCACTGCCGGGGGCATCAGCCCTGCTAAAACTCTCATGGCTACGACAAAAAATGCTTGTAGCAACCATGCGTTGAGCCAGAATGAAACGGGGAGGCTGAGTTCACCGCGCCAATGTTTGATGAGATAGTCCTTATCAAGCGATTCGCTGCGAGGGTTTTGCTCCGCCCAATAACTGAAAATGGATCTCGGGGTTTCGGCGGCACCAGGCAGGTCGTTAGTTGTTGGCGAGGCCTCAGAGAGCTTGACTGGCAGTTCAGGTGGACGGCTTTCACGCAGCGAGTACTCGCCTTGTGGCGATTCCGAGAGTTGAGATGTCGCCGGAATTTCCGGCCCGCCCTTCATCAGGCCCGGAACAGACCCGGCGGTCGTCCAATTCTCAAATCCGGGCTGCCAAACTAGATCATCCGCGCGCAGGCGTCCCCGCTCAGCCAGCCGAAGCAAAACGCTATTGGACAGAGGACCGCGCTGCTCGCCACCCCGCGATATGTACCAGACTGATTGAGATGTTGCGATCTTAGCCGCTCCTTTTGCTGCACGTCTGGCGAAGCAAATGCTTGGTGACACTGATGGTGGAGAACATGTTCGGGAAGGCACCGATGCTCCCCAATCCGTGCTCAGCCTGGTTGGTCGACTCCGGCGCGAAGTCCACAGTCAGTGATACCGTCGAAAAGTTCCTGGAGTATGCACACGGGAGAACAGCCCTCTGCACTCTCCCATTCGATCCAAAATGATTCGTCATCTTCGTGTACTGGTGGCGTGACTGAGTTTTGGCAGGGGAATCTTCGCGAATGCGCGCTGACCCCTCAATGCGCTGACCCCCACCAGTTCTGCAACGCAGTCAAATTGGCAGCGAGGATCGCCGCATTCGGCGCGAATGCACGCCAGGCGGTGAGATGTTTCCCCGAGACCGTCGTCAACACCGGCGTTCTTGCATCGGCTGCAGCCGCGAAGGCGCGGAAAAGGCCAAGACCGGAGGCTTCAAGCTTGCCGAACTTGCTCAGCACAAGGAGATCGCAAGTGCGCATCTGATCGAGCACGGCAGAGCAGGCGCGCGCCGCACCGGAAGGATCGATATGGCATGTTTTGCCTGCCGGCGGCGTCTCGAGATAGATGGAGTATGTCGCGCCAGTCACAATGTCGCGCAGGATGCCTGCGTTACACATGCGATCGGGCAAACCATGCGTTTCCTCGATGAGCCCAACGACGCGAAGCCCACTCGATTGCCATAGCGCAATCGCATCCTTCATCAGAGCCTGAGCCGCGGCACTGCTTGACGCTCTGATGCGCGCAATGTTGCTCGGTGTCGTCAAACTAGACATAGGGCGCGTAAGGTTGACGACGGGACGGTTGGAAAGAGCGTACTCCTCATCAAACACTCCCTCGTAAGCAATTGTCGCCTATCTGCCTCAAGCGAGGCGGAGAGGCGGAGCTACCCCGGCTCTATGCTATGACGCGGTGGCGACTCGGTGGCGACCTTACGCCTCGTCTGGCACACCAATAACGTTGCTGGCATCGAAATCTATGTGAGAAATCAGAATGGTCGGTGGTTGCGGGGAGAGGATTTGAACCTCTGACCTTCAGGTTATGAGCCTGACGAGCTACCGGGCTGCTCCACCCCGCGTCAATTCACCATGCGCCACAATCGCGAGGCGCAACCGCCGCGCGCGGACCTCAAGTCCGCCGATCAAGGGCGGGAACCTATAGCAGGTTCGGAGGAGATGTGAAGGGCGCCGGAAGCGAAATTTCCCGGCGCCACGGGCACATAGGCCCATATAGTCATTGGCCGCCGGTTTGTGAACTACTTGCGGCCTTGTTTGTCAGGGCTAGTACGGCGCTTCCGGGACGGGCGCCCCACCATAATGGTAGGCGACGCCGAAGGTCACGTGGTTCGTCCACACATCGGTCTCGAGCGAGCCGCCGCCGACCAGGTCGGCTTCGTTGGTGGCAAAGCTCAGCTTATAGTCTCCGAACACCGAGAAGCGGGGACCGAAATGGTATTCGACCCCGACCAGCCCCTCCACGGTCACGCCATCAAGCTGATACTCGAAGGTGCGCGCATTGGGCGGCCCAGGCGCCCGGCGAACCTCGACATGCGGGAAGGCGGGGCCGACGCCCAAGCCCACATAGGGCGTCCACCGCGCGAAGATCCAGCGATATTGACCGCCGAAGAACAGCTCATTGAGGCCGTCGGTGAATTCCATGGTCTCAAAGGTGTTGCCCACGCGATCCTTGGGGCCGACCGGAACGCCGTCGCGCGTACCGGAGACGCTCACTACGGCGTCCTGGTCTGCGATCACCTTCGCGTGGTGATAGTCGACCATGAAGCCCCAATTCGGGGCATTGTTGAACCAGTAGGTTCCCCGCAAGCCCCAATAAGGCGGCGCCCCGAAGGAATCGCCATCCCAGGGCACGTCGTCGAGCGTCATGTTGGTGCCGCCGGGCTGGACGAGATGGATGTCGCTGTCGAAGCTGCCGTTCCAGCCGCCATAGACGCCGATCTGCATCTCGGCATTCGCCGGCGAAGCGGCACAGGCGAGTGCAAATATCGCCGCCGCTGCTAGCCCGTGAAGGGTACCCCTTCGAGCCGCGAGTTTGGCGACCCCCAAGCGCACCATAAGTCCAGTCCCCAGATCGGGCCCCTCTCCTAAGGGCCTCGTTATGCCGCGCACGCGCGTACCCGTCGCCACGATGGGACGCGCACGCGTGACCTCTAGATTTGCTTACACGGTCGATCCTGGGGTGCCAAGATTAGTCACCCTCTATCCCTAGCGAATCTGGGCGGCTGTTGCGGAAAAGCCGCGCCTTTCCGGGCGCCGTTTCCGGGCGCGAAGTGCCTGGCCAACCAAGCCAATTTCGCGTCCGCTCGCCACGCAAGCGATAGCCGCCTTGAGGGGCAGGCTCGAACAGCCAGCGGCGCGCGGCAAATCGCTCGCGCACCAGATAGGGAAACGCCGTGCCGAGGATCGCGCCGCCCAAGGCGTCGGTAAAGTAATGCTGGCCGATCAGCACCCGGCTCGCGGCGATCCAGACGGCCACGGTGTAGAGCAGCACCTTGCCACGCGGCCACAGCATGCCGAGCACGGTCGCGAGCGCAAAGATGTTGGTGGCGTGGCCCGAAGGAAAGGAGGCGTGGTCTGGATCGAAAGAGAAGAGCTGAAAGTCGAAGGGGCCGAGCGTATCGAACAGCTTCGGGCGCGCCCGGCCGAGGATATATTTGGTGAGATTGCCGATGAGACCGGCACCCCCCACGCTCACGAACACAAAGCCGATGGTGCTCGCGATCAGCCCGTAGCCGGCGGCGTTGCGGAAGCCCCGATGCGTGCGGCGGAGCACAAGCGCAAGCGCCACCAAGGAGCCCGCCGGGATCAGCATCCAGTTCGACCTGCCGATGTCGGTGATGCTGCGCAGGAAATTGCGGGCCTCGGGCGCGAGCGCCTTCGACCGCTCCAAGAAGAAGGGATCGAGCACATAGACGCCGAACAGAACAAAGGAGACCGCCAGCACCACCTGCTCGAAGAGGGTGAGGTCCGCCAGGCGAAAGCGCGTCATCGGCACGGCATCTGCTTCAGGCGACCTTCGCCGTGCTCGGATCCCGCTTGCCGAGCCAGATGAAATAGATGTTGCGGGCGTAGATCACGAGGCCCGCCGCCTGGCCGACGATGAACACCGGATCGGCGCGGTAGATGGCGTAAGCGAGCAGCATGGCCCCGCCCCCGAAGCTGAAATACCAGAAGGTCTCCGGAATGATGCTCGCCCGCGCCTTCTCCGTCGCCACCCACTGCACGATGAAGCGCATCGAGAACATGAACTGGGCGATGAAGCCGATGGCGACCCAGGCGAGCTCGCTCGTCGGTGTCGACGCCCACCAGCTTTGCAGATGTGCCAGACTCATTTCGACGACGCCCCCACTTTGACTTGACTGACGCGGGCCTCCTCGCCGGCCGCCTGCGCTCCCGATAGATCTTCGGCAATGGGCGGGAGCGAGGTTCGCTTGCGGAGCCAGCTGACGCCCACAAGGTCATATAGCCCAATCAGGGCCCGTCCGAGATTGGTGTATTTCGACGCGCCCCTGAGCCGTGGCCGATCGTTCACCGGCTCATAGGCAATTTCGTGGCCGTAAGTCAGGAACAGGGCCGGCAAATAGCGGTGCATGCTGGTGAAATAAGGCAGCCTCAGATAGTCGTCGCGCCGATAGATCTTGAGCCCGCAGCCAGTGTCCGGGCAGCCATCGGCGAGCACCTTGTCGCGGATCCAGTTGGCGAAGCGCGAGGCGGCCTTGCGCGAGCCCTTGGCCTTGCGTCCCTCGCGAATGCCGCCGACGAGTGCAGGCTCGCCCCCGTCGCGCCCGAGCCGGCCGAGCAGCCGCATGATGTCCGCCGGATCGTTCTGCCCGTCACCGTCCATGGTGACGATCACCGGCGCGGTGGCGGCGATCACGGCGGAGCGGAGCGAGGCACTCTGGCCCGCGCGCCTTCCATGGCGGAGATAGCGCAATTGCTTGTGGCGGCTGAGCATGGCCTTGATTTCGGCGTCGGTGCCGTCGTCGCTTGCGTCATCGACCACGATCACTTCCTGCAAAACCGGCTCAGGGACCGCTTCTATGGTCTCCTCGACCAGCCGCCCGATATTGCCGGCCTCGTTATAAGCAGGGATGACGACGGCGATACGCATTGACAAATCTCTTTGAAATCCGGCCCGGCGGGGAAGGGGGCATACCCCGCCGACCAGTAGCAAGCTTTCATTTCCGCGCACAACATTGTACAGGGGGCGCCTGCCCCCAACCATCCTCAGTAACCGCCCTTGCCAGCCCTCAAAGCCGCTCGCCCCAGCCTTTTGCGTCCCTGGCGCGTGCGTCCCTGGCGCGAGGCCGTCTGGCGCGACCAGGATTACTGGACCTGGCTGCTCCTTATTCTCGGCGCTCTCCTCGTCATTCGTCTGCTCGCGCTCTTTTTCGCCGAAACCGACCTGTTCTTCGACGAGGCCCAATATTGGTCGTGGTCGCGCGACCTCGCCTTCGGATATTTCTCGAAGCCTCCGCTGATCGCCTGGATCATCCGCTCGGCAACTGAAGTTTGCGGCAACGCTGAATGGTGCGTGCGGGCACCGTCGCCCATTCTCCACACCGTCACCTCCATCCTCGTGTTTCTCGCCGCGCGCTCTCTCTACGACGACCGCATCGGCTTTTGGTCCGCGGTGGTGTTCGCCACCTTGCCGGCGGCTGCCTTCTCCTCGCTGCTGATCTCGACCGACGTCCCCCTCGTCCTGTTCTGGACCTTGGCCTTCTATGGCTGGATCAAGCTGATCGAGACGCGCGAGATGCGCTTTGCGCTTCTGATCGGAGTAAGCCTCGGGCTTGGTCTCCTCGCCAAATATGCCGCGATTTATTTCCTGATGTGCATGGCGATCGACGCCTGGAGCGACGCGCGCGCGCGCGCTGCCCTGCGTGGAGGCCGCGGCCCGGTCGCGCTTGCCGTTGCGCTCGCAATCGTTGCACCCAACCTTCTGTGGAACGCAAGCCACCGCTTCGTCACCTTCTCGCACACGGCCGAGAACGCCGGCTGGAAAGGATTTCCCTTCCGTCTCGGGGATGGCCTTGAGTTCATCGGCTCACAGTTCGCCGTGTTCGGCCCGATCCTGTTCGCGGTGCTCATCGTCGTCACCTGGCGCGCGGCGCGGCGCGGCTGCGAGCAGCCCGAATGCCGGTTGCTCGCCTTCTCGGCTCCGGTGATCCTGCTGCTCATCGTGCAGGCGCTCTTCTCGCGCGCATTCGCCAATTGGGCCGCTGCGGCCTATCCCGCCGCCACGATACTGGTCACCGCCGAGCTATTGCGGCATTGGCCGCGCCTGTTCCGGGTTTCGCTTTGGCTCCATCTTGGCGCCGTGTTCGTCATCACCCTCGCGCCGCTGTTCGCAAAACGACTGTCCGCGCTGACCGGTCCTGAGTGGAACCCTTACGCCCGCGTGCTCGGATGGCGGGACCTCGCCGCCGCAACTGAACGTCTCGCCGAGGCGCAAGGCGCAAAGTCGGTGCTGACCGACAACCGCGAAGTGACGGGGGAACTCGTCTATTACCTTCGCGACACGACGCTCCCGATCACCATCTGGTTTCGCGCGCAAACCCCGCGCAATCATTTCGAGATGACGCGGCCTTTCACTGAAGCCGCGCCTGAGCCCGTGCTTTACGTTACCCTGATCCAAACCAGGACATCGGTGCTGAAGCGTTTCGACACACGCCAACCCATTGGCAAACAACAGTTTCCCACTGACGCACTGCCGGTGCGCGAAGCGCGCTTCTATCTGTTGAAGGGCTATGAGGGCGACCATGCCGATTGATCGGACTGCGCAAGCCTGGGAGCCAGACGGCTTGACCGAGCTCAAGCTTGCGGCCGTGGCGGCACTGGTCGGCGTCGCCGCTGCCGTGATTTTCGTCGGCTGGCCCGATCTCGACCTTGCCGCGGCCCGCTTGTTCTACGTCGATCCCCGCCACTTTCTGTTCAATCAGTCGGCGCTCGCCACCGCCCTCCGGCTCGGCTTCAGGCTCGTGACCTGGACCACTGCCGCCTTGGCGGTGATCGGCACTATCCTCGTTCTCGCCAAGAGGCGCCGTCTGCTCGGGCTCGGTTTGCCGCAATGGATCTTTCTTGCTCTCGTGCTCATCACCGGGCCAGGACTGATCGCCAACACGCTGCTCAAAGACCACTGGGCGCGTCCACGGCCGATCCAGGTCGTCGAATTCGGCGGCCCAGATCGCTTCACGCCTGTGCTCGAGCGCTCAGGCAATTGCGAGCGGAACTGCTCCTTCGTCAGCGGCGAGGCCTCGGCGACGTTTGCCGTCGGCTTTGCCATTGCCATGCTCGCGCGCCGAAAGCGTGCCGCGCTGATGGCCGCCGCCGTGGCCGCTGGCGGCATCGCCGGTCTCATTCGCATGGGCGAAGGCGGGCATTTCCTGAGCGACGTGATCTTCGCCGCCGTGTTCATGGCGCTCGACGTAGCGCTCATGCACTGGCTCGTGTTCCACGTCCTCCTGCAAAGGACGCCGGACGAAGCCTGGTGGCACGACAAGACCATCGCCCTCGCCCAAGACCTCAGCCGCAGATCGCTTGAGGCTATCGCTGCCGGCACGGTGTGGTTCCGGCGGACCTTTCCCGAGACATTTGGCGGTCGCCTTGCCCCACGGGACCATCGCGATGAGGATGGCCCGTCCCCTTGATGCGACGTCGAGCTAGGGCGCGCCGAGGCTCAGTTGGAATGCACAGTGGCGACGCCTTCGCGCATTTCGTACTCGTCGGTCGCCCAAATCGCGAGCCCGACAAACAGCAACGCGGCGAGCGTCAGCGAAACGGCGACGGCGATCTCGATGATCCGGGCCCTGGTAAGCCCCAATCTTCGCACCTCCGCGCGAATGCCGATGCCATGATGTGACCGCAACCCTGGAAACCCTCCTGCCTACCCTCCCTGTCTAACGCCACATCGCCGCCGCGTCGTTGCGTTGTGATGTCGCGCGCGGCGGTGCGTCCCTGCGCTGAATCGTCGGCTTGAGAGGCTTGTATTGCACGGGTTTTGGCCGCCGGCTGGACTAGGGGGTGACGGCGCTGCGCTGCTGGGCGACGACCGCGCTCTGGCCATCGGTATCCTCGGCGCCCGGCGCGTCGCGACCATAGATGTCGGGCCTGAACTGCACCATGCCGTTTTCCGACACGAACGCCGTGAGATAGACGAAATGGACCGGCACCGATTTTCCAAGCGCCACGTTGATGCTCTTTCCGTTCTCCGCCGCCGCCTGCACTTTCTCCGGCGTCCAGCCTTGCGGGCCAAGCAGCCAGGCGACCAGGTCGAGCACCTGCTGCACGCGCACGCAGCCTGAGCTGAACGCGCGCGCCGATTGGCTGAACAGCTGCTTCAGCGGCGTGTCGTGCATGTACACGCTGTGTTTGTTCGGCATGTTGATGCGCACCACGCCGAGCGCATTGAAGGTGCCGGGGTCTTGCACGAACCGGTAGTTGACCACGTCGGGCGCGTTCCAATCGATGCTCGCCGGATTGAGCGAGCCGCCTTTGGCCACCACGCTGAAATGCTCTTCGGTGAAGTAGCTCGGATCCTTGCGCAGCTTCGGAATGAGATCGGCATTCGCGATGCTCTCCGGCACGGTCCAGGTCGGATAGAAATTGACCTCGACGATCTGCGCCGACACCGCCGGCGTGGCGCGCGCCGGCTTGCCCACGACCACGTTGCTGGCGAGCGCGAGATTGCCGCGGTCGACCGCCTGCAGGGTGAAGGCCGGCACGTTGACCAGCACGTAGCGCGCCGCCTTGTTGATCTTCATCAACGATCTGACGCGGGCAAGATTGGTCTCGAGCTGTTGCAGCCGTTCCGCCGCCGAGACGTTGAGCGCGGCGAGCGTGCGCGAATCGACGAAGCCGCTGACGCGCAGCCCGTTGCGAATCTGGAAGCGGGCGAGCGCCTCCTGAAACTCGCCGTCGAACACCGGGCTCGCCCTGCCGCCGCTCGGAAGATCGCCGGTCATGGCGAGCTGGCGCCTGATGGCGACGATCTCTGAGTCGGAGTCCCCCGGTCTCAGCGTGACGGCGCCCGATACTTCCGGCCAGCCACCGCCGGCGGCGATCTGACGATAACGCTCGATGCCCTGTTGCAGCGCCGCAGCGGCGCCGTCGCTGACAAAGGGCACGTTCATGCCGTATCCGGGGCTGAGCCGATCGTACAGCTCGGTGCGCACCTGATCCCGCCGCGCCCTGTCCTCCGGGCTCGCCGGTCCCGTGCTGCTGGCGAAAGGATTGAGCGGATCGAGGACGCCGGCGCTTGACGGCGTGATCGCGATCGCCCCAAGCAGCATCGCTGCCGCCGCCGTGGCGGGGCGGAAACGCGAAACCATTTGCTGTTTTCCGAGGCCCACAGATGGCATGCGCCAGCAAACTTCCCGTCTCGGCTATGTCACCAGCGATGGAATCGAGCACGTATCGCGCCGCCCGCGCAACCCCAAAAAGCGGTCGAGAGCCCAAGGCCTCGCAACCCGCTCCATCCAGGCGCTGTTCGCTTAAGCAGGTTCCCGGCCGAGGCGCTCGAGCAAGCGGTCGATGAAGGGGCACTGGCCGGGCAGAATTTTCTTGCGCGCCTCCTCGGGCGCGAACCATTGGGCGCGATCCACTTCGGGAAAGGATTGCCGGCGCCCGCTCTTCGGCGGCCATTCCATCTCGAACAGGTTGGACCTGAGCCTGCTCGGATCGAAGTCGCCCTCGATGGCGTAGGCGGCGATCAGCTTCCGGCTCGGCTGAACCAACTCGCCGAGCTTGACCGCGTCACCTGCCGGCGCCGGGCTCCCAAGCTCCTCCTCGAACTCTCGGCGCGCAACGGCAAGCGGGTCCTGGCCCTCGTCGTATTCGCCTTTGGGGATCGACCAGGCGCCCTGATCCTTCTTGGCCCAGAACGGCCCGCCTGGATGCACGAGCAGCAGCCGCAGCTCGGCCCCTCGTCCGCGATACAGCAAGATGCCGGCGCTGCGCTCGGTCATGTCACTCCCTCAGGCCCGGAAGATAAACGAGAGCTGAACCGGTGCTTCAAGGGCGGTTCAACCCCCCTGGCTTAGAAAGCCGTTTCCTCGACCTGGAAACCGTGACACCGCCCAAGGAGATTGCCATGACCAAGAATGCTCCCGCCCACCCGGACGCCATGCTCGCCCTGCAAACGGTCGCCGACGCTTCGAACGAAGCAGGCCTGACCTGTCCTACGCCGGAAGGCACCATCTTCGATGACCTCTCGCTCATTGGAGCTTTGCTTTTCGGGGAGGCGATCTCCGAGACGCTGATTGAGGAGGTCGAGCCCGACCGCCGGCATTGAGGCGCAAAAAAGCGCTCGTGTGGCGCGAAGCGCGATAGCGCAACAAAAAACCACCGCGGGGAGACCCCCGGCGGCGGTTTGCATCGAATTAACTGCTACAACCCAAAGTTGCTTATCTGCTCTAACGCACGCTATATTCGAGAGCTTGGATCTCAGGAGCTCTCGATGCCGGCTGACATTCAGGTGAGTTCGAGCCGCGATTGGCTGCGCGCTCATCAAGCATTGCTGATCCTCGCAGGCTGTCTCGCCGCCGGCCTCCTCGCCATCGCCGTCGCAGCCCTCAAGGCCGAGGCGCCTGCGTCCTGGGCCTCCGTCGCCGCGTTCGGCCTGGCAACGTCCGGAGCATCGATCTTCGTTGGCGGTCTGATCGGCTTCCTATTCGGCATCCCCCGCAGGTTGCAGCAACAAGAGGAAGCCAAGCCCGCGCATGCCGCCGACGACGCCAACGCCGCCGCCGCGACCCAAGCTGCAATCTATGGAGCAAACACCAATCTCGAGCAGATCTCGGACTGGTTGACGAAGATCCTCGTCGGCGTGGGTCTCATCAATATTGCCGGCTTGAAGACGCTGCTGCCGGAAGTCTCGGTGGCGGTCGCGCCTGGCTTCGGCGGCCAAGTCTGGAGCGGAACTTTCGGCGTCGTGATCATCGTCTACTTCTTTGTCGGCGGTTTCTTGATCGGCTATCTGACCACGCGACTCTATCTCGGGCAGGCGCTGACCGCCGCCGAGCGCACGTTCTCCTTGCAGAAGCAGCTGAGCAGGCTCGAGGAGCAATCTCAGACCGACGCGCTTGCCTTGCAGCTCGCAACGACGCAGCTCTCGGGCCTTGACGCCGACAAGCCGACGCAACAAGTCCTGGACAACGCGGTGCGCGGTACCTCAGGCGAGATGAAGGCGCAGATCTTCTACCGCGCCCAGCTTCAGCGCCTGCGCAATTGGCGCGACGATACGACCAAGCCGAAAATGGAGCGCACCATTCCGGTGTTCAGGGCGTTGGCGGCAAGCGACAGCCAAGACAGCTATCACAAGAATTACGGTGAGCTCGGCTATGCGCTCAAAGATCAGCGAACGCCAGACTGGGCGGGAGCGGAGGAAGCGTTAACGCGAGCCATCGCGCTGCGCGGCGACAACTTCGAAAGCAGCTACTACGGCTACGAAATGAATCGCGCTCACTGTCGCATCATGCGAGACGAGTCCTATCGCAGCAACGCACCCTCGTCCGACGAGGTCAAAGCCAAGATCGTCGAGGACCTGAAGGCCGGCATGAAGGACGAAGCGACCAAGGCCTGGGCGCTCAAGATGCGAGACTTGGCGAAGTGGGTCACCCTCAACAAGCTCGACTTCAACGCCCTGCCATAACGAAAAAGCGCTCATGTAGCGCGAAGCGCGATAAGCGCAACAAAAAGCCGCCACGGGGAGAACCCGCGGCGGCTTTGTGTATTCGTGTAACCCACGATCGTGGAAGAGGGGAATCTCGATGAGGGCTCTGGAGGGCCCTTTATCAATGCGCTATCGCGCTTCGCGCTACATGAGCGCGATCTTGCGCTCAAACAGGCCGAAGGCCGGTAGCGCAAACGTCAAGTCAACGCCCTTGGTAAGCCTGGCGACGACCTACTCTCCCGTGCCTTAAGACACAGTACCATCGGCGCTGGAGCCTTTCACGGCCGAGTTCGGGATGGGATCGGGTGTGGGCGCTCCGCCAGTATCACCAGGCCAACGAAGGGCGGTGACAGATCTGGTCCTAACATGCCCGGTCTTCGTCGCGCTTGACGCCCGCGCTCAAGTAGCGCGAAGCGTGGTAGCGCATCTCGCCCTCAAGTAGCGCAAAGCGCGTTAGGGCGAAATTGAAGGAGATGGGCACTGACGATGAAAGCAATCAAGCCAATCGAGCGATTAGTACTGGTTAGCTTCACGCATTGCTGCGCTTCCACACCCAGCCTATCAACGTGGTGGTCTTC